>WRJA01000127.1 GCA_009782435.1 Oscillospiraceae bacterium | reverse complement strand
CGACGGGCTCGGAGCCCCAGACATTTTTTGAGCCCCAATGCCAGCCTTCCCAGCTGTCGTTATTTCGCATTTGCGTCGTGTATCTGCCGAGCATTCCGAGCAGTCGGTTCATACAGCCGTGCGCCGGGGCTACGTGCTTGCCCTCGGCGTGCATATCCGCTTCGGACAGGACGGCCGACATCCCGTATTTCTCTTTGACTCTTAGCAATTCATCCGCTATCAGCTGCGCCGCCTCGTCCCAAGAAATGCGGACATATCCGCTTTTCCCCCGGTTTTTGGGATTGCGCTCGCCTTTCGGATCCCAGTCGACGCGCTTTAAAGGATAACTCACGCGGTTCACGGAATATACGCGTTTTTTGTAGGCGTGTCCGACAAAGGAAAGGACTGATCTGTCGGGCGGACCGAATGTCCTTCCGCGGGCTTCGATTTTCCAGGGCTCGATCTTTTTGAATCCGGACCATTCCGTGAAGTGATAAGGCCTGATGCGGGTAATTATCCCGTCGCTTGAATCGACCGCGGATATAGGTCCGCCGTGCTGCCCGATCAAACTGGTCCCCTTGAATGTCTTTTGCCGCGCTTTGATATCGATCGGCGTGTTTTTCAATTATCCCCCTCCTTGCACCATTTTTTTGCGTGTTTTTTTATTATGTTTTTCGCCTGTTATAAAAGCCAGCCTTCGCGGCATACTCCGGCTGCTTTATCTGTCTTTCGCGCGAAAGCTTCCGGATGCTCCCGTTTCCATTTTGTTATTTCTTCGCCGGCGACTTTTTGCACTTCGACCAGAAATCCGGATACGACCATCCCCGTGGCGTTCTTTGAGGTTATGGCCGTCGGCGTGATCAGGTTAATCGCTCCGCCCCGGTCAAGTTTTTCGGCGTCTATCGGGTCAAATCTCGCGCCGTGGTCCATATACGCGACGCCGGGCATCAGCCTTTCGGTCACGAAAGCGCCGCCCAAAACGATCCCTCGCTCGTTGAATACTTTAACGATATCGCCGTGGTTTATGCCGCGCTCTTTTGCCGTTGACGTATGAAGCCAGCACGGTTCATACATATAGCCGTCGTTTGCCCTTATTTTCATCGTCCCAACCTCGCGGGTCCAAGTTATGTCGTCGCATTGGGAGTGCATGCGCCAGCGCCCGTGGTTTGAAACGCAAAGAAGCGGATATTTTTTTGCCCTTTCGGATGTAATCCGCTCGTCGTGCAGATCGCTTTTTTCTATCCATTTGGGGTACGGCGGGCGCTCCAGATCGTCCGGGAAATACTTCGAAAGCTCCGTTGACGTGAATTCGAGCAGGCCCGTCGGCGTGCGAAGCGGAGATTTTTTCGGGTCATCAAAGAATTCCCGCAGCCCGGGTTTGACTTTGGTTTGGATATCGGGATCCGGCGCGAGCAATACGATCTCCTTTTTCTCAAACTCTTCATAACCGCAAAGATCGGCGACGTCATAAGCGTTATAGAATTCCTTAATGAGTTCCTCTTCGGTCGTACCGACCGTATATCTTTCAAAATAATCTCCGCCAAGTTTTTTCGCGACCCTGCATACAGCCTCGAAGTCTGTCACTGACTCGCCCAGTGGAGGGCACGCGGGCCGTTCGCGGTATACCGCGATATAGGTTCCTCCGATTGTATCTTCAGTCACGTCGTTTTGCTCGACCTTGGTTGTTATCGGAAGGACTATATCCGCTAAGATACAGTCGTTTTCCAGCCACGGATGCTGGGCCACGACGCATTCGATCTCCTCGCTGCGCAGGGCTTTCACAAAACGGAATCCGTCGTTCCAGCATGTAACCATGCAGGGCGAATCCGTCCAGATCATGTGTATTCGGGAACAGCCGTCCTCGGGGTATTTATGCAAGTGAAACTGTTCTTCACGCGGGCCGATGAATTTATCAAGCCCGTACCACTCGATATTATCTTTCAGTATCGCGTCGTGTATCATACATTTCGGCAAGGATTGTGCCGGCGGAGTATCCATCGGTTTCAGTATCTCACCTAAACGCGGATACCTCTCAGCCATGTGCTTCGGAAGCATGAACTGACCTGTTATGCCTTTCCCCAATTCTCCCGCGGACCTGCATATCTCTGCGAACACCGGACGGCCGATCTCCCTCGTCGCCTGATAAGGCAACGGGTATGTCGGAGTGTGTATCTGCCATTCTATCATTTTGGCCTGATGCACGCCCGGAGCTCCCAACGCTCTCATGCCGAGCAGTATGGCTTCCAAGCGGGCGGGTTCCGTGGCGAATGGCCCTCTGATCCCCGGCCCGCCGTTGCCGTGAACGAGGCTTGTGACCTTATTTGCCCAGTCGCGCGCCAGAGCCTTTATCGTCCATTCCGGCACTCCGCATTTCTCCGTCGCCCAAGCGGGCGTTTTCGGAACCCCGTCAGTCTTGCCCAAGACGTAATCAAAGAATTCTTCGTACCCCTCGGCATGGGTTTTTACGTATTCTTTTTCATAAGTTTCCTCCGCGAGCCATATATATGCGATCGCAAGATAT
>WRJA01000126.1 GCA_009782435.1 Oscillospiraceae bacterium | reverse complement strand
AGGAGCCACAACAGACGTATATTCCATTGCAAACGGATACCCGATGCAGGAAGGAACGGTAATGGTCGGCATTCCGGAGCCCTTTGAAAAAAGAACGGTGGAAGGCGATTTGGGATTGTATCACAACCTTGATGTTCTGACAGAAATTGCCCGCGGTGCAGGCGATCCCGAAACAAGCGATATTGAATACGAAAATACGCTCTCGCAACTCAGAGCAAAGCGTAGCGTACCCGGTACGGATCGGCAGTCCAAACTCCAGTCGGCTCTTGCGAAGTTAGCCGTAAAATCAGCTGTCGAACGTCATGCCGGCAGCATCGAAAGATTGCTGACGCCGGGCGGCATGACGCGAAGACAGAGAGGCAAGGACCTCACGGGCCTGAAGTCGGTTATCGGCGTAGGAGGCCCGGTTTCATTTTCCTCTGACGCCCGTTTTGTTCTTGAGGGCGCGGCGGGCAATGACCCGCACGCCGGAACCCTTAAACCGGAATCGCCGAAGTTTTACATCGACTCAAAATACATTCTCTTCGCTGTCGGTCTCCTCTCGCTTGAGCAACCGCAAAAGGCGCTGAATATCATTAAAAAATACCTGAAGAATGTTTAACAGGTCTGAGAAACCGGCAAAGGCACCGACCGATAAAACATATCTTTTTGAATGCGCTCCGGTCGGACGCGCAGTGTTCGAGCTTGCTATACCGGCTGTCGTGAGCCAAATTATATCGCTCGCATACAACATGGCGGATACCTTTTTTGTAGGAAGGCTGGGAGACCCCGATCAGGTTGCCGCCGTTTCGCTTGCGGCTCCGATGATGCTGTCGATTACAGCGATTGCGAATCTGCTCGGTATCGGAGCGGCAAGCCTCGCTTCACGGTCTCTGGGAGCAAAGGATACGGAAACGGCAAAACGCGCGACGGCGTTCGGTTTTTACGCCGCTTTGGCTGTTGCCGCAGCGCTTTCGATCTTTTCGTTGCTGTTCAAAGCTTTTATTCTTGATCTTTTGGGTGCGAAAGGATCAATGAGACCGTTCAACGAAGATTATCTTTTTTGGGTATTTTCGGCAGGAGCAATACCCGCTTTGTTATCTATGGTGCTTTCGCATTTCATACGCGCCGACGGAGCGCCTCGAATCGCGAGTATCGGCCTTTCGGCGGGCGCTCTGATAAATCTTGTTCTTGACCCCATATTCATATTCGAATTCGGATTGGGCATGGGCGTTGCCGGCGCGGCTGTGGCAACATTTATTTCAAACATGATAACTTTGGTTTACTTTCTTCGATACTTTTTTATCAACAGAAAGAACACGTGCGCGGGCTTTAATCCGAGACTTTTTTCACTCGGGGCGGATATCATGTTTCCGGTCTTGAAAACCGGCCTCCCTTCTATGCTGCAAACCCTTTTGGCTTCGGTTTCGAACGCAATGCTGAATCGATTGGCGGCTCCGTTTGAAGGGGCGGCGGTCGCCGGGCTCGGTATTGTAAAAAAAGTTGATACAATACCGATGAGTATAACGATCGGAATATCGCTGGGAGTTATGCCGATGCTCGGGTTTAACCACGCTTCCGGCGCCGGAGAACGTTTGAAGGACGCGGCTGAGAAGGCGTTGACTATTTCGGTCGGTTTCTCTGTTTTATGTGTTCTCTTATTCGAGCTGCTCCCTGAACCTATTGTAAGGCTCTTTATTGACGACGCGCTTACCGTTTCGTACGGCGCGTATTTTCTGAGGGTTATGTGTGTTTCAACGCCGTTAATGGCGGTTGGGTTTCTGATGATAACGTTTTTTCAGGCGGCAGGGGAGAGCAAGCCGGCGCTTATTCTTTCGGTTCTCAGAAAAGGAGCGGTCGATATTCCGCTGATGCTGCTGCTTAACTTTCTCGTTCCGCTATACGGGCTTGCGTTCGTACAGCCTGCCGCGGAATTTGCGGCAATGGCAACGGCAGCAGTTATGTTTCACAGATTTTTGCGAAAAAGACAAGAAAATAATAATAAAAATAACACATTACGGGAGGATTAATGAAAATGACAAGAAAATACCCGTGCCTGTGCAGCCCGATTACATTGGGTAACGTTACGTTTCGCAACCGCATGTTCGGCGCTCCTTTGGGGGGCACCGACATAACCCATGACTGCTGCGTCGGCCCCAGATCGGTCGGGTTTTATGAGTTGCGCGCAAAAGGCGGCGCGGCTGCGGTTACGCTAAGCGAGTGCGCCGTTCATCCGGAAACGGACCGCTCTCACTTGTTCCGATTGGACGACAACCGACCCGGTTCCTTGTCAAGCTTCACTTTCGCAGCCGACGCCATAAAGAGACACGGCGCCGTACCGAGCTTGGAACTGTCTCACGGCGGAATGTACGCAGGCTCATACATTCTCGAACGTGCGCCCGGTGAAAAAATCGTAAAATACAGTTCAAGCCCCGGCGTTACGGAGGACGGGACAGAAGTTCTTGAACTGACAAAAGAACAGATTTCCGATATTGTCAAAAGCTACGGGCGTACTGCGGGCCTTGCGAAACGCGCGGGTTTTGAGATGGTTATGATACACGGCGGACACAGTTGGCTGATCAATCAGTTCCTGTCCGATGCA
>WRJA01000125.1 GCA_009782435.1 Oscillospiraceae bacterium | reverse complement strand
AAAGCCAAGATAGCCGCAAAACAAGCCGGGGAAAAAGCGCGGGCCGAAGCTGAAAAAGCAAAAGCCGAAGCGGCGAAAGCAGCCGCCGAACCGGCGGCAAAGGAGGGGAAACCGGATGGAAAATAATCAAAAACTGACGGTATCCTCCTCCCCTCATATACGGGCGCGGACAGACACAAGGTCAATAATGGCCGACGTTATAATCTCCCTTATGCCGGCGCTTGTCGTCGCTATTTGGGTGTTTGGTTTTTCGTCGCTGGCAGTGGTGCTGGTATCCGTTGTGTTCTGTGTGTTTTTTGAGTGGGGATACCGCAAAATCATGAAAAAGCCCGGCTCGATCGGAGATCTTTCAGCCGCGGTAACGGGCATTTTGCTTGCCTTTGTGCTTCCGTCCGGCATACCGCTTTGGGTCCCGGTAATCGGCGCGTTTTTCTCAATTATTATCGTTAAGCAGCTTTTCGGCGGCATCGGAAAGAACTTCCTTAACCCGGCTTTGGCGGGAAGGGCGTTCCTTCTGAGCTGGCCCGTGTTTATGACGACATGGGCGGCGCCGCGAAACTATGCCGGGGTTATGAATGCCGACGGCGTCACCGCCGCCACCCCCATGGCGATTTTGAACGCCGCGAAAATACCCGACTATTCCCTCGCGGATATGTTCTTGGGCACGATCGGCGGCTCGCTCGGAGAGGTTTCCGCATTGGCGCTTATCATCGGCGGCATATACCTTGTTATCAGGAAAGTGATATCTCTTCGCATACCGCTCAGTTACATCATAACCGTCGCCGCGCTGACGCTTATTTTCCCCAAGGGAGGAAACAACGCTTTCGAATGGATGGCTTACAGCGTGCTCGGGGGCGGGCTGATGCTCGGCGCCATCTTCATGGCCACGGATTATTCAACAAGCCCCATAACCGCGAAAGGCCAAATTATCTACGGCGTCGGCTGCGGTCTGCTGACCGTGGTGATCAGGTATTTCGGCGCGTATCCCGAGGGCGTTTGCTTTTCGATAATGATCATGAACATTTGCGTATGGCTGATCGACAAGGCGACCGGGCCGGGTCAATTCGGCGTCTCAAAAGAGGATCTGAAGGCAAAAAAAGACAAGGCTAAAGAAGAGAAAAAGCGTAAAAAGGAGGAGGCCGCCGTATGACCGATACGAAAAAAAAGCCGGAGAGCCCGGCGCGCCTGACTTTGATACTTTTCGCAATAACCTTGGTCACTTCTTTGCTTCTGGGCCTTGTCAATTTCATAACAAAGGACAGGATAGCAGAGATAAACCTTGAAAAAACGGCTTCCGCAATGCGCGAAGTTTTGTCGGCCGACGAATATGTTCCCGTAGAATACGCCGGTTCGAACAACACGGTCACGGGAGCAAACCGCGCCGTGCGCGGAGGCAACAGCGTCGGATATGTCATGGAGGTCGCGCCGAGCGGCTTCGGAGGGTTAATAAAAATGGTCGTGGGAGTTGATCCGGACGGAAAAATCACCGGCGTATCAATCGTTAACATGTCCGAAACCTCAGGTCTCGGAACAGGCGCCAATGACGAAGGATTCCGCCGGCAATACATAGGCGGCGCGGGCGGTTTCGCCGTGGATAAGGACGGCGGAAAGATCGACTCGCTCACCGGAGCGACGATTACGTCAAGAGCGGTTACGGCCGGCGTGAACGCGGCCGCGGAAGCCGCTGAAACCTTGGGTCAGGAGGCGCGGTGACAATGATTAAAAAATTATTCAGGGAAGGCCTTGTTACCCGGAACCCGGTCCTTGTCCAGCTTCTCGGCCTCTGTTCCGTAATGGCCATAACCACAAGCCTGTTTAACGGCGTCGGCATGGGCGTATCCGTGCTGGTAATACTCACATTGTCGAACATTGTTATCGCGATGCTCCGCAAGATAATCCCGTCCAAGATTCGAATCGCGGCTTTTATAGTGGTGATCGCCGGGTTTGTTACAATCGTGGATCTGATCGTGCAGGCGTTCGTACCGGATCTGAGCGCGTCGCTCGGAGTGTTTTTGCCGCTTATCGTTGTTAACTGCATAATTCTCGGCCGGGCCGAAGCGTTTGCTTCAAAAAACTCTGTCGCGGCTTCCGCTCTTGACGGCGTTTTTCAAGGCGTCGGTTATATCTGGGTTTTGGTGGTCATGTGCGTGATCCGTGAATTTTTGGGGTCAGGCTCTTTCGGATCCGGCATACTCAACGCGGGAGCGGGCATACGGTTATTCCCGGCGGAGTACGGCGCTTTGCTTATTGTTTTGCCGTTCGGAGGTTTCCTGACTTTGGGCGCGCTGATCGCCTTTATGCAATGGGCGCTGCGCAAATCTGAGGAAAAAAAGAAAAATGAGGAGGTGGAGAAATGAGTTTTACAAGCCTTTTATCCATATCCTTGGGCGCGATACTGATAGAGAATTTTATTCTCGTAAAATTCCTCGGCATATGTCCGTTCATGGGAGTTTCCAAAAAGATGGACACCGCCGTGGGGATGGGGATCGCAGTTATCTTTGTTATGGGCATAGCGTCCGTTTTTTGCTGGATAGTGAATGAATTTCTGTTGGTTCCGTTCGGATTGGAGTTTATGCAGACTGTGACCTATATCTTGGTCATAGCCGCTCTGGTGCAGTTCGTTGAGATGTTCCTTCAAAAGTCGGTCCCGTCGCTTTATGAGGCGTTGGGGATTTATCTG
>WRJA01000124.1 GCA_009782435.1 Oscillospiraceae bacterium | reverse complement strand
TCCGGCGATCTCCATTACCTCTCTGAGATCTCCGGAAGAGCTTTTTTTATTTTTTTTATCGGCGTGTCATATTCATTTAAAATTGACTTCATCAGGTTGGCCCTGGTCAGGTATTCGTTCGCGGAATAAACCCCCAGCAAGCTTTCTCCGGGAATACTCATAAAATGCGGAAGCCCGGCGCCGGTGCCGACGTAAACGGCCTCAAACCCCTCCTCAAGAAGATCGTCGACAGACATGGCGCGCCCTACGGCCGCGTTCAGCACTATCTTAACGCCGCGCCGGCGGAGCCTGTCTATCTCTTTTGAAACGATGTCTTTCGGAAGCCGGAACTCAGGTATGCCGTATACCAATACCCCGCCCGGTTTGTGCAGTGACTCAAATATCGTGACGTCAAAACCCATTCGGGCCAGATCGCCCGCGCATGTGAGCCCGGTAGGACCGGAACCGATGATCGCGACTTTGTGTCCGTTCGGCTGCGGAAGAGAAACCGCGCCTTCTTCTTCCTGCTCATTTGCCATATGCAGGTCGGCGATAAAACGCTCCAGGCGACCGATGGCGACAGGCTCGCCCTTGCGGCCGCGAAGGCAGAGTTGTTCGCACTGGGTCTCTTGCGGGCAGACCCTCCCGCATATCGCCGGCAGAGAATTGTCGGCCGTAAGCACTTTGTAAGCTTCCTCAAAGTCGCCTTCCGCGGTCAGCCGTATGAACTGCGGTATATCGACTTTCACCGGGCATCCCGCCGTGCAGGGCGAATTTTTGCACTGCAAACAACGTTTCGCTTCCTCCGTCGCCATGTCCCGGTCATAACCCAAAGCCACTTCGCCGAAGTTTTTGTTCCGCACCTGCGGCGGTTGCTCCGGCATAGGGGTTTTATTTTTTTTGTCGTCAGCCATTTCCGGCACCTCCCGTGAGTCTGCAATAATGCTCGTTGGCAAGAGTCTCTTCCGGTTTGTAAAAGCTGTTCCGGGCCAGGAGCTCGTTCCAATCCACCTTATGAGCGTCAAATTCGGGCCCGTCTACGCAGGCGAATTTCATCTCCCCTCCGACGGTCACCCGGCATCCGCCGCACATCCCGGTCCCGTCCGTCATTATCGGATTCAGGGATACAACGGTTTTTATCCCGTAAGGCTCCGTAGCCGAGGCGACGAATTTCATCATTATCGTCGGCCCGATGGCGACTATCTCGTCATATTTTCTGCCCGACTCTATCAGTTGTTTGAGTTTGTCGGTCGTAAACCCTTTTTCCCCGTATGAACCGTCGTCAGTGGTGATATAAAGATTTGTGCATCCGGCGCGCATTTCGTCTTCCAGGATAACTATGTCCTTTGTCCTGAATCCCGCAATCATGTCAACTTCGATCCCCGCGTCAAACATTCCTTTGGCAACCGGATACGCGATCGCGCATCCCACGCCTCCGCCGACGACCGCGACCCGAGTAAGGCCTTCCATATTCGTCGGCTTTCCCAAAGGGCCGAAAAAATCGGTGATATATTCTCCGGGTTCCATATCGTTGAGCTTGTTTGTCGTTTTTCCCGCCGGTTGGAACATAACCGTCACGGTGCCTTTTTCCCGGTCGTAATCGGCTATGGTAAGAGGTATTCGCTCGCCGGTCTCGTCGAGCCTGAGCATAACAAACTGACCGGCTTTGCATTTTTTCGCCGTGAGCGGAGCCTCGATCACCATTTCCGTTGTTGTCCGGGCTTGGTTCAGGCTTCTTTTACTGATTATCCTGTACATATCCGTCCACCGTCCGTATTATTTTTCGTTTATGTTTTCCCGACTAAACTGTAGCAAAAACAGGGGCTAAAGTCAATAATTAATTGAGTGTTTTCAGTGATTTGCAAAGCCTTCAGCTCAAATCTTCCAAAAGAGCGACGATTTCTTCGAATCCGGGCCCCCGAGAAGCTTTGACCAGCACCGAGTCGCCCCGTTTTATCAGTTCCGGCAGCAGCGGCGTCAGTTCCTTTTTCGAGGAAAAGTATTTGACCGTCGGCTTACTCTTTGATTCAAAGACGCCGCTGTAAATATGTTCGGCTTCAATTCCGCAGCAAATTATAAGGTCGATCCCGGAATTTGCCGCGATTCGGCCGATCCGGTAATGCAGTTCTTTCGAAGCCGGGCCCAACTCGCGCATATCGCCGAGAATGCAAACCTTTCTGCCGGCAAGCGTTCGCATCGAGGCGAGCGCTGACTCAACGGAATTCGGATTCGCGTTATAGCAATCGTCTATGACCCTGCAAAAACCGGTTTCCCGGAGCACCGAGCGGCCGCTTGCCGGTTCGTATTCCGATATGCCTGTTTTTATCTCGGCGTCGGTAAGTCCCATGCCTATCCCCACGGCCGCGCCGGCGAGCGCCGTGTAAATCATATGTTCTCCGTGCGCGTGAATCTCGGCGAATATCCGCCGATCTCCGCAAACGATATCGAAATTTGTTCGCGCGACGCCCGCAAAACCCGGGTTTTCCGCTTTTACGTCGTTATCTTCGAGGAAACCGAATTTTATAACTTTTTGTTTAAATTCCGCCTTCCGCAAGATATCGTCGTCGCCGTTAATAAACACAGTTCCGGAATCGGGAATGTATTTGAGCATTTCGGATTTTGCCCGGAAAACTCCCTCGCGGTTTTTCAGGAACTCAAGATGAGCGTGCCCGATGACGGTGAATACCGCCATGTCCGGCCGAACGACCTGCGCGATGCGATCCATTTCGCCGAAATCGGATATTCCCATCTCTATGACAGCGGCCTCAT
>WRJA01000123.1 GCA_009782435.1 Oscillospiraceae bacterium | reverse complement strand
CGAACACGTCGGATATTTGCATCATCTGATCCGGCGGGGCCGTTATGTCGGAAGGGAAGTAAGCCTCCCCGAACCTTCTTGTCAGTTCTTCATAGACCGTATCGACCGGGGTCCCCTTCGAAAGGTCCGTCGTCGGATGAAACCGCCCGAAGTTATGCCTGCGGAATTTCTCGAAGCTGTCATAAGGAGTCAGGTCTTTTTCATACATCTTGTTCATGGAGATCGTCTGCCCGCCGACGTGAGAGCGGATCGCTTTGAAAGTTTGCGCTTCGTCGTTCTCAACCAAAACTTCGGCGTTGTTCACCACGTCGCGGGCTATGTCCGTCGCTTTGCCAAGCGCTTCGGCGTAGGAAGCGTCGGGTGTGACGATGTAATCCCCGAGAGCTTTCATGTCGGCGTAAAGTTCGGCGGGTTTCAGAGCGCTGACATAATCTTTCAAAACGCGCCGCGCCAACTTGTCCGTATCCTCTTGGCGGACGGACGGCCTTTCCGTGCGCTTGAACTGCGCTTTCGTCGCCTCAAGCTTGCGTTGCAGCCGCGCGTTGAGTTTTTCATAGTCGGGCGAAGGCTCCATGGAAAAGTTGCCCTTGACTTCTCCGGCGTCCTGTGGTACTTTGGTATCAAGACGTGAATAAGTGGCTGTTTCATAAGAGCCCGCGTCCCCGGCGAGCATGTCCGGGGTATTCATGTCTTTAATATTTTGTTTTCTTGCGGCAAAATTATATACGAAACTGCCGTCGTCCCGCTCTTTCACGTCAATTGATATGCGGTACGGCGTTTCTGTATCCGAACCATGTTCCGAAAACAAAATATCGTTTATGAAGTAATGCCATTCCTTGACGTCTTTGTGCTGTTCGCCTTCCTTGCCTTTTTCCGGTATCGAAAAGTCGTGAGACGAATCCTGAATTATTTGGTAATAATCATCAGCTAAATCAAGCGCGACGCGTCTTCCGCCTGCCGTACCGTGGCGGTTCCCTCCCATGAGTTTTCTCAAATCGGAGTATTCGGTTTCGCTGTAATACGGATCAAACCGCGCCTGAATTGTTCTTTTATTTCCGTTCTGTTCGGTTATGACAAGGTCAATGGGTTTACCGGCCCACATGTCTTGAACAAGCTTAAATATCTGTTTCGCTTTTTCGGTCTTCGGCGTGCCGAGCGGGAAATTGCTTTTGTATCGCCCTTTGCCCGTTTCGGGGTCGTATCCCTGAAAACTGAATTTCCCCTCCGGCTGCTTCTCCGGCGGGCCGGTCGTCCTTGCCGTGGCCGCGGCGTTCTGCGCGCTCATCCCGTCGAGTACCGCGTCTTTTATCAGCAGGAGCGCTTCCTCGGCGTCGTCGGCGTATTCCGTCCCGGCAAAGATATTCATATCCCCGAGGCTGTCACAGATTACTTCTTTAAAAATCTGCGGCTCCGTCATTCTCGCGCCTAAGTAAGCCTCCATGTATTTCCTGCTGAGTTCGGCGAGCATTTCCCTGCCGTAAAGGCGGTCGATCCTGTCGCGGGTTTCGTCCGGGTCGATCTTTCCCGTATCGATCAGATGATGCCCGGCCTCGTGGTTCATTATCTGCGCGGCCGTGAAGTCGGGGTGATCCGCTCGAACGAACACGCGGTCTCCCGATATGTAACCTCTGGCGCTTATCCCGGCGACGGTCATATTGCTCCCGCCGAACAGCGTCAGCCGCAGCCCGTGTTCTTTCGCCACGCGCCGCGCCTCTTTGACGGCGGGCGTTTCGCCGCCGGTGATTTCCCTGACCTTATCCGTCGCGGAGCCGTGTTCAATTCCGAAAGAAGCCGTGCTTACTTCTTTTCCATAAGTAAGCGAAGCCGCTCTGCTGTCTCGGGGTCGATTTGCGCCGTGCCGGCTTTCAATTCCTCCTGCCTTTTGCCCCATTCCTCCAAGCAGTCCTCCGGTATCCTCACCGTCATGCCGTTGGCCGCTTTCGCGTATACGAATTTCTTCTCCATCGCCTTTGCCTCCCGAATTATTCGGCAGTCTTTTTTTTACGTTGTTCTTTAATTCCGGCTGTGATAAAATAAATGCCGGCAGCGGTACAAAGACCGAAAGAGGTGCGGCCCGGTGAGAAAGAAACTGTTATCGATTGTTTTTTGCGCCCTGATATTTACGCAGCCGGTTTGCGCGCCGGCTTCCGCCGCCGAGGCGGGAATGAATAACTTTCAAAAGAGATTTGAATATGACGATTCCGTTTTTTCTGACGTCGCCGGCAGATGGTTTGAAAACGACGTTAAGACAGCTTATGAGTACGGATTGACTGAAGGCGTCGGCGGGGGACTGTTCGTTCCGGACGAGCGCATTTCCGTGGCGGAGGCCATAGTGATGGCGGCCAGGATCAACTCTGTATACTACGGCAAAAAGATATACAGCGAGCCCGGAGCCTGGTACACAAAATACATCAAATACGCGCTGGGTGCAGGGATCATCAGAAGCAATCAGTTCAACAGATATAACAGAGACGCGACAAGGCAGGAGATAGCGGTGATGTTTTACAAAGCCCTGCCGATGTTTGAGTATCCCGGAATTAACGCGGCGGACATGACGATTACTGACCTGAAAAAAGACGCGACCGACGCGGGGGCCGTGTATTCGCTGTATCGCGCCGGTGTGCTTACCGGTTATCCGGACGGCTCTTTCAGACCCAAAGACACGATCACGAGAGCGGAAGTCGCCGTTATTCTCGCCAGGGTAACACAGGCGGATAAGCGCGTCGTTTTTAATCCGGCGCAAGGTGAAAA
>WRJA01000122.1 GCA_009782435.1 Oscillospiraceae bacterium | reverse complement strand
CCATACCGCTAAAAGCATATTTAGCAAACATTTTGCCCGACGCTTCAGTTGTTCCTCCTCCGCCTATAACGGCGCTTACGCTTGAAATAGGCGCTAAGCACAGCCCTGAAAGCGTGTGTCTGCCCTTTAAATACAATCTGGGAAACTTTATACAGGCGCTGGAAAACGGCGCTGACATTTTAATGTGCGCGGGCGGCGGCTGCCGCTACGGCTTGTACGGCGAGGTTCACGAGCAAATCCTTAAAGAGCTGGGCTATTCCGACGATCAGCTCAAAGAATTGCATAAAGCAGGCGTTTATAACACATGGGATGACGTCAAAGACTACGTGATGAAACAGGCTTAAGGAGGTTTCAAAAAATGAGTTCGAACAGTTATGTCGAATATGAAATCAAAAGTGGCGTGGCATATATCACTATCAACCGCCCCGAAGCCTTGAACGCCCTGAATCCGGTTGTCGTAGAGCAGCTTGAAAAAGCGTTTACCAAAGCGGAAAACGATACAGCGGTCAAAGGGATCGCGTTCTGCGGCGTGGGGAAGGCTTTCATTGCCGGAGCAGATATTAAATTCTTTCTGGAAAATGTCAAAGCCGGAAACCTTGAGCCGAACATTACATTTACTGTTGACGGGCATAAACTACTGCGCCGTTTTGAGACCTGCAAAAAACCGACTGTGGCAGTGGTTGCCGGCCTTTCGCTGGGAGGCGGCAGCGAGGTTGCCCTTGCCTGCCAGGCTATTGTCGGCACCGACAAGGCAAGCTTTGCCTTCCCCGAGGCGGGAATCGGCATATATCCCGGGCTTGGCGGCATGATACGCACCGCCCGTATGTTAGGCAATGACCTTGCAAAATACTATATAACCACCGGAAAGACTATCCGCGCCGGAGATGCAGCGGCGCTGGGCATTATCACAAAGATGGCCGATATCGATGGCATTGAGGGAGCAGTCGAGCAAATCGTACTTAACGGCGCGCCCGACAAATATGCAAATCCCGGTGCGCCTGCTGAATATGACCACATAGCCGCTTCAATGGCGGGCGGTGGGTTGAAGAAACTGCTGTCCGGTGAGATACCCGCTGGCATAGATGAGGAGTTTGCCAAAACGACCGCGTCGATACTCGCGGCAAAATCGCCGCGCGCCCTCAAATTTATAGATGAGATTATGGACGCGCAAGCAAAAGTTTCTATCGACGAAGCAATTCAAATCGAACTCGGCAGCCTCGTCGAAATGTATTCGACCAAGGACGCTCTCGCCGGGCTCAGTATGCCGCCGGGCCAAAAAGCGGAATTCACAGGGGAGTAGCCCGCTAATTGCTCTTGTAAAACACAATTTATATGGGAAATATACCGCCGAGTGTTGCTTTTGCTTATCATTCATGCGGTTTATTTCCCATTTTAAATTCATATTGAAAACGCTGCTTTCGAGGGATACACTGTTAGTGTGAACCGAAACAGTAGGGCGTCCCGCTCACGCCGCGAAATGTCGGAGGTATCAGAATAATGAACAGTGTGCAGGAATTGCCGCGTGAAAAACTGAACAGGAAAGGCGCCTCTGCGCTTACAGACATAGAACTCCTCCAGGCCGTCATCGGCAGCGGCGGAAAAAACAATGACTTCAAGCAGATCGCAAAAAATCTTAACTCGACGATCCAAAAAATCGGCGCCGAAACGGATAATGACTTCGCTCATTTCGATAACCCTTCGTCAGCGGACAAAATTATTGACGCCGGCGGCTCGATTGTCATGCCCGGTCTTTGCAATACACATACGCACATCGGAATGACATTGCTTCGCGGCTATGCTGATGATATGGCTTTAAAGAACTGGCTGGAAGAAAAAATCTGGCCGGCGGAGGCCAACCTCACCGCCGAAGATGTTTATTACGGCTCTCTTCTCGGCTGCCTTGAAATGATTCGAACAGGAACGACCGCTTTTTGCGACATGTACTTTTTTATGGATGAAACCGCAAAAGCTGTTGAAAAAGCCGGCATCCGCGGCTGCCTTTCTTACGGCATGATCGAGCTCAACGATGAAGCGCGCGGCAAAAAAGAATTGGCGGAAAATGAAACGTTTGTCAAAAATTGGCAAAACGCGGCAAACGGCCGCATCACAACAATGTACGGCCCGCACGCGCCGAACACGTGCTCTCAGCCTTTCATTTCCGATGTCAAAAAAGCCGCCGAAAAAGACGGCGTCGGCGTTCACATCCATGTTCTTGAAACCGAAGACGAACTCAACACAATGAAAAAGAATCATGGTGTTTGCTCGGTCCATCATCTGGACGCCATTCATTTTTGGGACACGGCGAAAGTTCCGATTCTTGCGGCGCACTGTGTTTGGATGTCAGACGGCGACATCAAGCTTTTTGCCGAAAAAGGTGTCACTGTATCGCATAACCCGATCAGCAACATGAAACTCGCCTCCGGTATCGCGCCGATTCAAAAAATGATTGACGCCGGCGTTCGCGTGACACTTGGAACGGACGGCTGCGCCTCCAACAACACGCTCAACTTATTTGAAGAAATGAAAACAGCGGCGCTGCTTCAAAAAGTCAGCACCATGGATCCGACAGCGCTGCCCGCCAAAACGGTTGTTGAAATGGCAACGGTAAACGGCGCGCAAATCATTGACAAAAAAACCGGCGTTTTGAAAGTCGGCAACAAAGCCGACCTCATTATCGTAGATATTCACAAAGCCAACGCAACGCCTCTTTTTGATCCTTACTCCCATTTGGTTTATGCTGCTTCCGGCAGTGATG
>WRJA01000121.1 GCA_009782435.1 Oscillospiraceae bacterium | reverse complement strand
GTGATTGTTCGGTTGGACAACAAGGAGCACCAGCACTTGATGAAACTGGTGAAACGCAGTGGGCTGACGCAATCGACGTACCTGCGACACCTGATCAACGGCGTCGTACCTCAGGACGCGCCGCCCCCGGATTACTATGCCATGATGAAGGAACTGCGCGGCATCGGCGCAAACCTGAACTATATCGCGCAATTGTCCAACGCCTTTGGCTTCATCGACGAGGTGAAATATGACGAGGCCGTACAGACGCTAGACCGAGCGCTCCTAGACATCATCGACGCAGTACGAATGCCGCGCAAGCGGGAATAGCCTATGGCCACGACTTCTATATGGAGCGTCAAGGGTTGGCTGGGCAAGGTTGTAGTCTATGCGGAAAATCCCGATAAAACCGAAAACCCTGCCTACTTTGAAAAACAGGGCATGACGGCAGAGCAGACGCAGGGGCTTTCGGATGTAATTGACTACGCTTCCCAAACACGCAAGACGCAGCTTACCGACGAGAACGCCGAAATCCTCCGGCACTACGTTACAGGAATCAACTGCCAGCCGGACACCGCCCGCGATGAAATGATGGCGGCTAAAAAGAAATTCGGCAAGGAGGACGGCGTTGTTGCCTACCACGGCATACAGTCTTTTTCCCCCGATGATCTGAAAGCCGGACTGACCCCCGATATGGCGCATGAAATCGGCGTTAAACTTGCCAAACGGTTATGGGGCGAAAATTATCAGGTGCTTGTCGCCACCCACCTTGACAAAAAAAATCATCTGCACTCCCATTTTATCGTCAATACGGTTTCGTGGGTTGACGGCATACGCTATCACCGCACCGAACAGGATTATTATAATATGCAAATCGAATCCGATAAGCTGTGCCGGGAATACGGATTGTCCGTTATTGAGGAACCCAAGCGCGGCAAGTCAAAGCATTACGGCGAATGGGAAGCGGAAAAGGATGGTAAACCCACTTATCGCGGTATGGTTAAAGCCGAAATCGACCAAGCGATAAAGGAATCCATGACCGAACGGCAATTATGGGATAACCTTTATAAAAAAGGCTGGCGTATCAAATTCGGCAAGGATATTACTCTATGCCCTCCGGGTAAAGACCGGGGCTTGAAGCTGTGCCGGAATTTTGGTGAGGATTATTCGATTGAATCAATCCGCAACCGCATACTGGCAAACACCCGCCCGGATCGGCGTATCATCCCGGCAGAAAACCCTCCGCGACAGGTACACTTTACGGGCGATTTGAAAAAAGCAAGGAAAATAACAGGGCTTCGCGCCCTGTATTTTTATTACCTTTATAAAATGGGCGTTCTGCCAAAAGAACGTAAGCCGCCCCCAAATGCGGTGTATTTTCTGTTTCGTGAGGACATTCGTTTTATCCAAAATATCACAAATGAAACGCGCCTTTTGGTAAAGCACGGCATTGATACCGCCGAACAGCTAACCGCCTATAAAGACGGGCTGACACGGGAAATTATTTCCCTTGCCGGCAATCGGAAGAAATTACGGTATCAGGCGCGGAGTATCAAAGACGAGGACAAGCTGGCGGCGGTCAAATCCGATATTGCCGTCTTATCTGAAAATATCGGCAAATTACGGCAGGAGGTGAGGTTATGTGAGGATATAGAAAAACGGTCTGCGGATATGAAAGAAAAAATCCGCAAGGCGGCAGAAGATGAAAAATCTAACGGAAAGGAGCTGAATAAACATGAACCATTCAGGCGACGCCGCTGAACAAATTGTACGCATGAGTTTGGAGGGCGTGGAGGTTGCCGCTAAAATTACAGGCACGGCGGCAAAGGAAATCGCTACGTTTCTTGTGGCGGCTTTGAAAAGCAATAACAAGAACAGCAAGCTGAAGCTGAAAGGCAAGGCGCGTATGACCTCCATGCTGAAATCCGGCAAAGCGCTGGAAATCTTCTCAGTCAAGGAGCGCGACCTGCCTAAATTCGCGCAGGGCGCGAAACAGTACGGTATTGTCTACTGCGTTCTGCGTAACCGCAAGAACACCCCGGACGGTCTGTGCGACATCATGGTGAAAGCCGATGACGCGCCGAAAATCAGCCGCGTGGTGGAACGCTTCAAATTCGCTACCGTTGACAAGGCGAAAATCGAAAGCGAAATCGTCAAGGGTAAAGAAGAAAAAGCGACAGGCGCGGAGCCGACAGCAGGCGCAGAGCCGGAAACCCCGGACAAGAACGACACCGAAAAACTGCTTGACGATCTGCTCGGTAAAGACGAAGGCAAAGCCGCGCCGGATCAGCCGGAGGCCATAAAAACAGAAACGGCGAAAACCGCCCCGCCAGCCCCGGCAAAGGAAGCGCCCGCAAACCCCGATTCGGCAAGGGGGACGAAAGCCCGTCCGTCCGAGCCTACCTCAGAGAGCAGAAGCAAATCCGCAAGGGGTACTTTGAATGATAAGCCGTCTGTAAAAGAGGAAATCCGGGAAATCACGGCGGCGCAGAAATCGAGGAAAGAAGCGGACGCGCCCAAGCGGGACGATAAAGCGGCAGACAAGCCGAGAAGTAACGCCGCTTCCACTACCCATAAGCAGCCGCAGAACGGCGGCAGAAAATCTAAAAAACCGAAAGAGAGGTCTTAATCATGCCTAATTTTGATGATTTATTAACCAACACCCCCGCCGAGGAACAGAACGGCGGTCAGCGGCTTTCCCCGGAGGATTACGCCGCGAAGAAAAAAGCGGAGCGCGAGGAAGTGTTCGCGCTTTCCGACCAAACCGCAACGGAGGTTGCAGACAATAGCGGCGCGTTCCAAAAGTTTCTTGATTTACAGGGGCG
>WRJA01000120.1 GCA_009782435.1 Oscillospiraceae bacterium | reverse complement strand
TTGTTGAGGTATCGTCCGTCAAGTCCGACAAAACCCGCGCCGGTGAGCGCCGCAGCCGGCGTCTTATCGCGGGACTGATAGTCCTTAATATAATTGCCCTTCGCATCCTTGACCGGGTTGCCGTCGCCGGTTTTCAGCAGCCTTTCTCCGAACTGCGGCAGGATTTCCCTGTCCTCGCTGTATTCTTTCAGAAATTCGCCCCAACTCACGCCCGCGGCGCCGGCGCTGAGATTATCCCATGACGGATTGGCGGCGAGCCATTCTTCGCCGCCGTTTGTGTACCAGAAGTAAAAAGGCGTATCGGCGGCAAGCACGGCGTTGCCCTCGCTGTCGGTAACCGGCACTTTTACCGTCAGGTTGCCGTTTTCGTCAGGAAGTTTTCGGAATCCTCCGTTCGCGTAATCTCTCTCATAATCAAAACTGCCCTCGAGCCACGGGACCTGCGGTTCGCCCGTCAGGGGGTTGTATCCGACTATCGAGTGATGCCGCGGATGACATATGCTGCGGCACTCATAGTCCCAGATGAATGCGTAATTGCCTTCGTTCGCGCTTGGCAGTTCCGTATATCGCTCGTTCATCGGAGTAATGTGGTCGACAAATTCCATGATATGGTCGTGGTTGAGCGCCATGGTAACATATCCGACGATTGTTCCGCCGGCCGACATGACCGGCATTGCCCAGCGAACGATTCCCTCAAAACGACGTCCGACAGGATTTTCTTTACCGGCGAACGCCTGTTTTTCCGCTTCTTTGATAAACTCATCGTCAGGCAACAGCGCGATTTCCGAAAGCAGGGCATAATTCGGATGCGACTGCGGAACGGCGGCCGACAGAACGCCCGGCGTATACATTCCGATGTAATTGGTGCCGACGTACGCGCCTATTACGTCTGAAACGTATATTTCTCCGGGTTTTAGGCTCTTAAGCCGCTCAAAATAGCTCTCCGCCTTGATATAAGTATTTGACTTTCCCGATACGTCCGTTCTGTCCGGATTTAACGGATAGTTCTTCTTTGTGGAATTCGGAGTAACATATTTATAAATCTCGTTTCCGTTAAGGTCAATAAATGAAACTTCATCGTAAAGCGGCGCCGATTCATAATGTGTCGCAAAATGTTCCTGCGGTCTGTAACTGAAGCTGCTTCCGTGCAAAACGTCATTGTTTTCCTTGTTTGCGGATACAGACGGCGCTTCTTCCCCGGTAACAGGGTATTTTTCAATCCATGACATTTTGTCGTCCGAGAGTATCCATTCGCCCGGTTTCATCAGTCTTCCCGTATTGTTTTCGGTAAAAGAGCATAAAACTTCATTCAGCGTATCGGAAGCCTCGTCCGGTATTTCCGTATCGGACAAAAAAGCGGAAAGCAAACCGGAAAGAGTCCGGATGTCGTCGTCGCGCTGATAAAGAAATCGGGCGACGCTCGCCGCCGTATCGGTCGTCATCCTTTCGATGTTTTCCCTGGAACCGTCGTTTAACGCGTTAACGGAGTCCGTGACGGCAATATCCCGCAGCGCGTGACCGAGCGACCCGATTTGATTGGACGCTATAAATGTCAGCAAGATGATCGGGATAACCATAACCGCGAGAAAAATCAGGATCAGCTTGGGGCGCAGATTCAGATTTATTCGGTTCAGCAGTCCTCCCAAACCTTTAGAGCGGTATCCGTCCGAACTTTTCACATTATTCCTCCGTGTGAACCCGGGCGGCCCGGGTTGCGTGTTTTGCCGATTGTTTCCGGCAGGATCGACGGTATTTCAAAAACGTAATGGCATTTTTTAAAAGAACGTGTTATTATTAATAAAAACAAAAATAACGGGAGGGACTCACATGCGCTTATTAACCAGATCCGATTTTGACGGGCTTGCCTGCGCCGTGCTGCTTAAGGAACTGAAGGTTATAGATTGCTGGAAATTTGTTCATCCGAAAGACATACAAGACGGCCTGGTCGAGGTCAGCGACAACGATGTTCTCGCCAACATTCCGTATGTCAAAGGCTGTAAAATGTGGTTTGACCATCACTCAAGCGAACATGAGCGGCTGAACATGGGCAAGGACATACGTTTCGAAGGGGCAAGCAAACTTGAAGACAGCGCCGCGCGCGTTATATATGAGTATTACGGCGGGAAAAAAAGCCTTCCCCGGGTTGAAACCATGGTCAAGGCGGTCGACATGGTCGACGCCGCCAAACTCTCAAAAGATGATATACTGAATCCCGAAGGCTGGGTGCTTTTGGGCTTTATCATGGATCCCCGTACCGGGTTGGGGCGTTTCAGAAATTTTCGCATCAGCAATTATGAACTCATGGAAACGCTTATTTCCGAATGCGCCGCCAAGAACATCGATGAGATCCTCGGCAATCCCGACGTGGAAGAACGGGTCAAACTGTATTTTGAGCAGGATTCGCTGTTTCGGAAAATGGTCGCCGAGCGCACGCGGGTTGACGGTAACGTGATCGTAACGGATTTGCGCGGAGTCGAAACCATATATTCCGGAAACCGGTTCCTGATTTACAGCTTATACCCGGAGCAGAACATATCGGTTTGGGCCGTGGACGGAAGAGACAAGCTGAATTGCCCGATAGCGGTAGGCCACAGTATTATTAACCGAAGCTGCAAAACCGACGTCGGAGCGCTGATGCTGAAATACGGCGGCGGCGGGCATTTTCAGGTCGGAACCTGCCAAGTGCCGTATGACGACGCGGAAAAGGTAATAGGTGAAATTGTCAACTCCGCAAAGGCTGACAACGAAAGACAGAACAGTTAGAATCCCCGCCGTCCTGTCGGGATTGCGCCGTCGCAGGCAAACCGGCGTCGGCCGTATTCCTGATAAAAACTCCTCTATTTGCTCAGGCGCCTCACTACGGCGGAGCCG
>WRJA01000119.1 GCA_009782435.1 Oscillospiraceae bacterium | reverse complement strand
AAAGCGTCTCCGAGGCAAGCTCCGCTAAAGCCCCGGCAGCGCCGATCATCATTTCCTCGTTGATGTCCGAAGCCCGGGAATCCAGCGCCCCTCTGAAAATACCCGGAAACGCAAGCGCGTTGTTGATTTGATTCGGGAAATCACTTCTGCCTGTGCCGACGACAAAAGCGCCGGCGCGCGCCGCTTCGTCCGGCATTATTTCCGGCACGGGATTTGCCAACGCGAAAACAACCGCGTTTTTTGACATGGACCGTATCATTTCTCCATCCGCAGCGCCTTGCGCTGATAACCCGATGAACACGTCGGCTTCTTTGATAACATCCCTCAACCCGCCGGTTTGCCGGTTTCGGTTAACGACTCGCGAGAGTTCTTCCTTTGCCGGGTTTAAGCCGGGCCTTCCCTCATATATCGCTCCGTTACGGTCGCAGACCGTGATATTCTCAAATCCGGATTTTAACAGGAGATGAGCGACGGATATGCCGGCGGCTCCGGCGCCGTTTATCACGACCCCGGCGTTTTCGGGGGTCTTGCCGGCTAATTTAAGCGCGTTGGTGATCGCTGCCAAAACGACCGTCGCCGTGCCGTGCTGGTCATCGTGGAAAACCGGTATATCGCTTATCCGTTTCAGTTTCCGTTCGATCTCAAAACACCGCGGCGCAGATATGTCTTCCAGGTTTATTCCCCCGAAGCTGCCGGAAAGCAAAAAAACTGTCCGTACAAATTCATCTGTATCCTTCGTCCTCAAACAAATCGGTATCGCGTCAACGCCGCCGAACGCCTTGAACAGTACGCATTTGCCCTCCATTACGGGCATGGCGGCTTCAGGCCCTATATCCCCGAGGCCGAGCACGGCGCTGCCGTCCGTTATCACGGCCACCAGGTTGCGCCGGCCGGTCAAACCGTAACTCTCGGACGGATTTTTCGCGATCTCAAGACACGGGGCGGCGACTCCGGGCGTATAGACCAAACTGAGATCCTCGATACTTTCGATATTCATCTTCGGCACGCAGCTTTGTTTTCCCGCCCATTTTCGGTGCATTTCCAAAGATCTTTTTGCGTAATCCGCCATACCTGTTTGTCGCCTCGTTTCTTTTTCACTGCCGCGCGTATTCGCGTTAACCGGTTTCTCCTGTGCCCGGGTTTGCCGCCGGCGCGGAAAACTCACACATAATACGGATTGGGTTTCAGCAAGATGGCAATAAAATCAAGTATAATTCCTATCACAAACAAACCGCCGGTAAATATATATAATATGCCCATAATGAATTTACCTTCATAAAACTTATGCGCTCCGACAAACCCGAGAAAGAAGCATAAAATCAGAGCGACCCATTTGTTTTTTTGTCCGCCCCGGCCGTAGTAATTTGTGTTTTTATCGGTGTTGAAATTAGTATTTGTGTTTATATTGGAAACATTAACATTAATCGGAGGCTGTGCTTGCTGTTGATTTTGAAAGTTTTTCGTCGGCACTCCGCAAGCGGGACAAATTACCGCTTCTTTGTCGATTTCCTTGGCGCACCTTGTGCAAAACATGGTGTTTTGCCTTTTAACGGGGTGGCCGCATCTCGGACATGAAGCCGCCTGTTCGCTGACTTCACCGCCGCATTCCGGGCATTTTATCAATGCCATATTCTTTATCTCCTTTTTAAAGATTTGTTGAGTATATTCACGCTGACGCCGCTCCCGCCTTTTCTGTTTTCCCGTAACTAAATTTAAAAAACATTCATTTCCGCCCGCCGTCCGCTTGGGAAGTATATACCGGAACGCGCGTAAACGCAAGGGACTTTGCTTTTGCCCGTCTGACCGGATCATCAGACGCCGGCAATTCTGTCCGCGTCTTAAGGAAGCAGGTTTAATCATGCGAAAACACGTTACCGTAACCCTGTGCTTTACCTGTACAGCCGGCGCTTTCAGCGTTTTTTTCAGGTGGCTGCAGTTGATAACCGCCTTTGAGGCCGATTCCGGGCTTCCGGTCAGAAACGCTTGGGCAAGTCTCGCCGTTATCGCGGTTACTCTTTTCTCGGCAGCCATGCTCGCTGTTCTGACATTGATCTCGCGAAAACATTCAACCCGCGCGGCGCCCTGTTCGAAGCTTCCGGCGGAAACCGCCGTCTTCTCCGCAGTGTCCTGGATTGCCGGCATTTTAACGATGGCGGGGGCCGTTATGATTTTCATATCGGGGGACGGCGGCTCCTCTTCAGTCGGCAAGACATATGCCGGACTCGCTTTTATCGCGGGTTTCGGTTATCCCGCTTTCATATCCCTCAATAAGCGCTCATCCGGATTTTTGACCTGCCTGTTATCTTTGATACCCGTCGTCTTCTGTTCATACTGGCTGATAATCTCATATAAAGACCACGCTGCAAACCCCGTTATTTGGGAATTTGTTTTTGAGATATTGGCGATATCCGCCTCGATCCTGAGTTTCTTCTTTGTCGCCGGCTATCCGTGCGGCAGCCCGAAACCGGCGGTGACATTCTATTTTTGCAATCTCGCCGCTTATCTGTGCATCGTAACGCTTGCAGACGCGCATCCTTTTCCGCAGACGCTGATTTTTTTATCCATGGCTCTGATCGGGCTTTTGTACGCGGGCGCCGCGTTGAATAACGAGAATAAAACATAGCATAATTTTTTTTCGGAGGCCTTTATCATGGCAGACAATCGACTGAAAACGAACCCTCTTATCTGCGCGCTGCTCGCGTCGGTTATTGCGGCGCCTCTTCCGCCCGCTGCGGCTTCAGCCGCGGATGCACCGTTTACCGACGTACCCGCAAGCGAATGGTATTACAATGACGTAATGATCGCTTATGAAAGCGGGCTGATCAACGGCTCGACGGCAACGACATTTTCTCCTGACGATAACCTGACTTATGCGGA
>WRJA01000118.1 GCA_009782435.1 Oscillospiraceae bacterium | reverse complement strand
ACTATGTTCTGGGGAAAGAGGACGGCGTGCCGAAGACGCCGGCCTGGGCTTCGCCGAAATGCGGCGTGCCGGAGTGGACGATAAAGGCTTTGGCGCGTGACTGGGCGCTGAAGGTCACGAGCCTCGTGCACGGCAACGGAGGCCCCGGGATAAGAGGCCCCTACGCCACGGAGCCCGCCCGTCTGGAGGCCATACTGCTGGGCATGAGGGCTCTCGGCGCTCCGGGCGTGCATCAGGCCAAGATGATAGAATGGCAGATACACACTCCGACTTATCCTCTGCCGTATCAAGCCGAAAGGGAGATCGGCCGTCCCGTGTTTGCCGAAATCTGCCGCAGCGCGGGAGAGTTGGGCAAAGGAAACGCGGGTCAATTCAATTTGCCGAAACAAACGGCGGAGCGTTATCCGCGCTTGGCCGAAATACTCAAACCTATGGAAACTCCCCCTGCTCAATCCCTTCCGAAATGTATGATACACGACGCCATATTAAAAGATAATATCGAGTGGTACGGCTTGGACAAATTCATAGGCCCCCGGGAGGAGCAGTTCCATCATCATAAATTCCCCGAAGACGGTTGTTCCCGCATACATATGATATGGACGGATTCGCCCTGCATGGTCACCTGCTGGAATGACGGCTACCGTTTTGTGCGGGCTCTGCGCAGCGAAGAAATAGAATGTGTTGTGGCGCAGCACCCGTGGCTGGAGAACGACTGTATCTTAGCCGATATAGTTTTGCCGATCACGACCAAGGTGGAGCAGAACGATGTGACTGAGGATACCATCGGCGGCACCTACATAGCCGTTTACCGCGAACGTCCCGCGTGTCCGCCGGAAGGCGAATCCGTCACCGACTTTGAAGCGGTATGCAGGGTAGCGAAGAAGCTGGGCGGCGATTATTATGAGAGATATACCGTCGGCACGACGGAAGACGAGCTTATAAGGGAATTTTACAACGCTTTTAACGTGACGGATCTGTGCGGCTATGAGGAATTCGAGAAAAAAGAGATAGTCCTTGTCCCTCCCGATCCCGACATACAAATAAAAGTCAAACCCGGTCTGAGGGAATTCTATGAAGACCCAAAAAAAATGCCGCTTAAAACGCCCACGGGACTTCTTGAGTTCACGTCAACCGAACTGTCAGAGTATTTCCCGGATGACAAAGAACGCCCGCCCTATCCCAAGTGGATTGAAAACAGCGAACTGCATGATGAGAGACTGTCGTCCCCGAGAGCCGAAAAATATCCGCTTCTTTGCGTTTCGAATCACGGACGCTGGCGTATGCACTCCCAATGCGACGACATAACCTGGACCCGTGAAGTTGACACCATGAAAATAAGAGCAAAAGACGGCTATTTGTACGAACCCTGCTGGATACATACTTCAACGGCGAATAAGCGCGGGATACGATACGGGGACATAGTTAAGGTGTTCAACGAGCGGGGGACCGTTTTGGCGGCCGCGTATGTCACCGAGAGACTGATACCGGGCGCCTGTTACATGGATCACGGAGCGAGATTCGATCCCATAGACGCGGAAAAGCTTGACCGGGGCGGCGCGATCAACCTGATAACGCCGACGGCCATAACTTCAAAAAATGCCACCGGAATGGTGGTATCCGGTTTTTTGGTCGATGTTCAAAAGGTGACGGACGAGGAAATAAAACTTTGGAAACGGGATCATCCGGAGGCTTACGCGCGAAAGACAGACGAAGCGGCCGGGGTGTGCCGCGAAGGCTGGCTTATAAACAGCGGGATACCGAGTCAGGACTGATTTAAATAAAAGGAGGGGAAAAATGAAGCAAGAGCGCATCGATATCAAGGCCGAGCAAAAGACGTTCAAGGGGACAAGTCTTATCGGTCAGCACGGCGGGCCCATATCCGTGGTCGACTCGAGCGATGGGAAGATAACCCGCATAAGGCCGTATCAATTCAAAGAATGGTCCGGTTTTGAGAAGATAAAGCCTTGGAAGACAGAAGCGCGGGGGAAGACTTTCGGTCCGCCCGAGCGCTCCGTATTATCCTTTGTGGGGCACGCGTACAAGAAGCGCGTGTATTCGGTGAACCGGGTAACATATCCCATGAAGCGAATCGACTGGGACCCCAAGGGCGAGCGCAACCCGCAAAACCGGGGCAAGAGCGGCTATGTCCGCATATCCTGGGACGAGGCGGCGGGACTGATAGCGGACGAACTCTTGAGAGTTAAAGAGAAATACGGCATGTCCGCGGTGTTGTCCGAGGCGGACATGCACGCCGAGGGCAAGCACATAGCGCCGGCGCACGGCTGCATGAACCGTTTGCTGGGCATGCTCGGCGGGTACACGACGCAAATGAGGAACAACGACAGCTGGGAAGGCTGGCATTGGGGCTCGAAGAACGTGTGGGGCTCGGAGCCCGTCGGGCAGATGCAGCCCTCGGGCAACGTCTGGCCGGACATCGCGCAGAACTCCGAGCTGCTTTTGTTCTGGGGCTGCGACCCCGAGACCACGCCTTTGGGCATACAGGGCATGATGTCGAGCCGGTTGAGCTACTGGCTTACGGAGCTCGGCATAAAGAGCATATACATCTGCCCGGACTTAAACTACGGCGCGGCGGTGCACGCGGACAAGTGGATACCGGTTTTGCCGAACACGGACGCGGCTTTGCATTTGGCCGTGGCCTATATGTGGCTCACGGAGGGGACTTACGAGAAGGAATATGTAAAGACCCACGCCGTGGGATATGAGGAATTTTTCGACTATGTTCTGGGGAAAGAGGACGGCGTGCCTAAGACGCCGGCCTGGGCCTCGCCGAAATGCGGCGTGCCTGAGTGGACGATAAAGGCTTTGGCGCGGGACTGGGCTCTGAAGGTCACAAGTCTCGTGCACGGCAACGGAGGCCCCGGGATAAGAGGCCCCTATGCCACGGAGCCCGCCCGTCTGGAGGCCATACTGCTGG
>WRJA01000117.1 GCA_009782435.1 Oscillospiraceae bacterium | reverse complement strand
TTCCGGAGAACGAGATCGATAAAACGCTGTTAACGGAAATACCGCACAAGCGGGAATAAAGGAAACGGCTTATGATAATCGGGATTGACGTCGGCGCGTCGGCAACAAAAATCGCGGGGTTGCACGGCGATAAAATCGTATTTGCTCATTATGAAATGAACGGCCTTGTTACCGCGCGCGCAATTTTGCGTAAACTGCTGTCGGAAAGAGAGATCGATCTCTCCGATATCGAATATATCGCGCTGACCGGAATAAAATCCGGGCAAACGGACGTCTCGGAACCGGGAATACCCGTAATAAGCGTCGCTGAGATCGAGGCGATCGGAGAGGGCGGCACAAAACTGTCCGGCGGCAAAGACTCGGTAATCGCCGCGGTCGGAACCGGCACCGCGTTCGTTCTGTCCCAAGGCGGAAAATACCGGCATTTGGGCGGTACCGGAATCGGGGGAGGAACTCTTTGCAGCCTTTCGGAAAAAATAATCGGCGTTTGGGACGCCGAATCAACGGATAAACTGTCGCTCCTCGGCAAGACAGAAAATGTCGACCTGCTCATCGGCGATCTTTTTCCGGGAAATTTAACGCTTGATCCGGGTTTGACGGCGTCCAACCTGGCCAAGGCAAACCGGGAAACGTCGGCCGGCGACTGGGCTTGCGGCTTGGTAAATATGGTGCTGCAGGTCATCGGAAGCATGACAATGCTGGCGTGTCGCGGCGCCGGGATGCGCCGGGCCGTTATTACGGGCGCGTTGACAAAACTGTCTGCGGCGCCGGAAATTTTTTCAGGTTTCACGAAGTATTACGGAATTGAATACGTCATATCCGAATACGCGGACTGCGCCACTGCGATCGGAGCCGCTTTGAAAATCCGCCGGGAGCGCTGACGTGTATCCGGACAATGCCCGGCAAATAAGCAATTTGCTTGCGCGGCACAATTTCAGGTTCTCAAAAACCAAGGGGCAGAATTTCCTTTTGACGTCCGAAATACCGGAGCGCATGGTCAGCGAATCAGGCATAGACCGGCAAACCGGCGTGCTTGAAATAGGGCCGGGAATCGGCTGCCTCACACGTGTGCTGTCGCGCTCGGCAGGTAAAGTCGTCGCGGTCGAAATAGACAGATCTTTAAAGCCCGTTCTTGCCGAAACTTTGGACGGATTCGACAATATTGAACTGATTTTCGGAGATTTTCTGAAAACTGATATCTGGGAGCTTATTTCGAAGGACTTCGGCGGGCTTCGTCCCGCGGTGTGCGCGAATTTGCCGTACAACATCACCTCTCCTCTGCTGACAAAAATTATCGACTCCGGCATATTCGACGAAATAACCGTCATGATACAGCGCGAAACGGCGCGGCGCGTATGCGCGTGTCCGGGGACTCCCGAATACGGCGCGTTTACGGTTTATGTCAATCTGTATACCGAGCCTGAGATACTGTTCGACGTTCCGCCGGAATGCTTTATGCCGAAGCCGGAAGTCAGCGGCAGCGTGTTAAGGCTGAAACCGCGAAATTTTACGCATGTCGGATTTGCCGGCAAAGACGAGTTCTTCCGGGTTGTGCGTTCGGCGTTCAGGCAAAGACGCAAAACTCTGCTGAACGCTCTCGCGGCAGGTTTGCCGCAGCACTCGAAACCCGAGTTGGAACTTGCGATAAAAGAATGCGGAATCGATCCCGGCATCCGCGGCGAAAAGCTCGGAATTCCGGAATTCGCGGCGCTGTCCGAGCGGATATCGCGGCTTCGGGAACAGAAATAAATATGTTTTTGATCGAAACGGGAGAGTTGCGGTTTGGACCTCACAAACAATCGATATATAACAGACTGGATTAAAGAAACGGCCGCGATGACCCGGCCCGTCAATACGGTTTGGATAGACGGCAGCGAGGAACAGCTTGAATCGCTTCGCCGCGAAGCTTTGAGTACAGGCGAACTGATAAAGCTGAATGAGACCGAACTGCCCGGGTGCTATCTCCACAGAAGCGACCCGGGAGACGTCGCCCGCGTTGAAGAGCGCACGTTCATTTGCACCCGAAACAAGGATGACGCAGGCCCCACTAACAACCGGATCGCGCCGGAGGAAATGTACGCGAAACTGAAGGAAATCTTCACCGGCTGCATGTCCGGGCGCACAATGTACGTGATACCTTATTCCATGGGGATCATCGGCTCCGGACCGGCGAAATACGGTATCGAACTGACCGATTCCGTTTATGTCGTTTTATCAATGGCCGTTATGACGCATATGGGTAAAGAGGTTTACCGGGCGATCGGAGACTCGTCGGATTTTATCAAAGGACTCCATTCGAAAGCGACGCTTGATCCGGAAAAACGGTATATCGCCCATTTTCCCGAGGATAACGCCATTATGTCGGTTAATTCCGCATACGGCGGAAACGCGTTGCTCGGAAAGAAATGTTTTGCTTTGCGCATGGCTTCGTATGCGGGCCGCAATGAGGGCTATATGGCAGAGCATATGCTTATTCTGGAAGTCGAGAGCCCCAAAAGCGAAGTGATGTATTTGGCGGCGGCTTTTCCTTCCGCCTGCGGCAAAACAAATCTCGCAATGCTTGTTCCCCCGAAAATATACCGCGACAAAGGCTGGAAAATACGATGCGTGGGCGACGATATCGCCTGGCTGAAACCCGGAGCCGACGGAACGCTTCGCGCAATAAACCCCGAAAACGGATTTTTCGGGGTCCTTCCCGGAACAAACGAGAAATCCAACCCAAACGCTTTGGCGACTGTTAAAAAGAATACGATCTTCACCAACGTGGTCCTGAAAAAAGATAACACGGTTTGGTGGGAAGGCCTTGACAAGAATCCTCCGCGCGGTTCGCTCAATTGGAAAGGCGAACCGTGGAACCCTGACGACGGCAGCGAGGGAGCGCATCCGAATTCCCGTTTTACGTCCCCTGCCGCTAATTGCCCGTGCCTGCGCAAAGAGTTTTACAAT
>WRJA01000116.1 GCA_009782435.1 Oscillospiraceae bacterium | reverse complement strand
ATATTGCCTCCGGTTCGGACAGTATATCGGTTTTATAGGTCAGATAAGGCAGTTCGTCCGCCGTCACAGGCTCAAACCGGCTGTCACGGAGACCGGCCGACACGGCGTTGCGTATTATTTCAAGGGCAATGTTTTTTTCGACCGGGGTTATTGTGCCGATGCAACCGCGCAGCCGCCCGTCCTTGTGCAGGGAAACAAAAACGCCGGCTCTTCGGTTTAAAAGTTCGTCGCAAATCCCGTCCGGCAAAGGCAGCGCCTCGCCGTTCTTAACGGTATGCTCCAAAGACGCTCTCGCTAACGATCGGTACGGATCTTCGCCCGCTCTTCGCCTTTCGGCTTCGGCAAGGCTGCGTTCCGAGCGCAGATCCGCGAACGCGCGGGTTGCGTCAAAACCGCAGGGGGCAAATACCGCCGCCGCGTATCCGACGCCGAACGGCCCTTCGTATGACATCAGCTTCGCGTCGACGCGCAGACGGTCAAAACACCCCGCGAGAACCAAAAAAGAATTGAGTCCGCATTCGGCGGCGCGTTCGCGCAGACGGTCCGGCATGTCGAGCAAAGCTGAAAAATCCCCGGAAGAAAAAACTCTTTGTATCTCGCCGTCAAAAACCGCCCCCTCCGGGGCAAACCCGTAAGGCCCGTCCGCTTTCAGCTTATGGGACAGATCCCCGCTCGCGATCAAAACAGTTTTTTTGCCGAGCTTTTCCGCGGCTTCAGCGATACATCGCCCGAGCCGGTAATGCTGCGTCGGGCCCATGCCGGACTGTGATATCCTTACAATCCTGTGCCGGTCGCAGCGTCGGTTTATGTAGTACATCGCCACGGTTACCCCGTGGTCGAGGACGGAATCCCTCTCCCCCAAAGGCCCCGCGCGCAGCCCCGCGACCGCGGCAAGCCGCGCTATCTCCTCTGCGGCTTCGACGTCGTACTCCGTTTCAACGCGAACATTACGGACGTTAAAACGGGACATGTCCCCGGAAGCTCCGCGTCCCGGCGAAATATGGAAATAATCCGCGTACACCGTACCGTGTGGAGTTATGAACACAACGGTTTCCGGCGCGAGCTCTTTAATCTCCTCGGAAACTCTTTCGAAAGAGGCAATCGTTTGCGGAATTTTAAGCTCCTCTCCCCTGCCCACCTCGGGCACGGCCAGCGGCGGGTGAGGAAGGGCATACGCGCGTATAACAGACATAAAAATCACCTCCCGGACCTATTAAACTCCGCTGCGGATGTTCTGTCAAGAAATGAATCGAAAAAGCTTGACAGTCCGTGATTTCGCGAACTATAATGGTAATAAGTTCAGAAGTTCGGTACCACGAGAAAGGAGTGTGAGATATGGCGACCAAATGCCGGAGAGTAACATTTGTAATCACGCCGGATATGGAGCCCATTATGGACAGGGCAAAAAAGAAGTTCTATGACCGAACAATGTCAGAGATGATTCGGATCCTCTTATTGGCGGGCCTGGACTCTTTAGATGTTGATATAAGCGAATCCGAACAGCTCAAAGAAATAAAAACAGTTACGGATTAACCGCGCGGTTACCTTTTCCGCGACAGCCCGATCAATCGTGAAGTCGGAATAACCAAAGAATTGAGAGGCGACGGCGATGCCGGAGAAAAAAACAAATGAAACCGCTGCGCAGGCAAATCTGCTTCGCACAATGAACCATGTTTCCGTTTTACTGTTGGCGCCTGAATATGATAAAGGCTTTGAGGAGACTCTTCTGGAAGGCATAAGGCTTATTGCCGAATGCGTGGACGTCGACCGCGTCCACATATGGTCGAACGAAATAACGGACGGCTGCCTTTACTACGTGAATAAATGCCGGTGGCATGAGGAAAGCGGCCTTTGGAAACAGGACGCTCCCGAAAAACTGTCCTACGCCGACGTTCCCTCATGGGAACGGCTGTTTATGCAAAACGAGTGCATAAACGGCCCGGTCTCCGATATGGCGGCTAAGGAGCGCGCGTTAATGGAACAGCAGGGGATTAAGTCGCTTTTAGCCATACCGTTGTTTTACCGGGGACAATTCTACGGCTTTCTGAGTTTTGACGACTGTCGCCGGGAACGCGTATTTACAAATGATGAAATCGATATCCTGCATTCCGGCGGCCTTATGATCGTAAACGCGCTTCAGCGCGACGAGATGACTCAGAAGCTGCAAGACGCCAATGAAGCAAAAAGCAACTTCCTTGCTAAAATGAGCCATGAGATGCGTACTCCGCTCAACGCGATTATCGGCTTGTCGGGGCTGACTCTCGAGGACGGCGGACTGAGCGAAAACGCCCGGTCGAATATGGAAAAAGTCTCAAACGCGGGTGAAGTCCTTTTAAATTTAGTCAACGATATTTTGGATATCTCAAAAATCGAGGCGGGAAAATTCGAGCTGCTGCCTGACGAGTACGACGTGCCGAGCCTGATCAACGACACGGTCACAAGCAATATCCTGCGCATGGGCGACAGCCCGGTGCAGTTCGTCTTGAACATCGATGAAACTTTACCGGCAAAATTGGTCGGCGACGACCTCCGGATCAGGCAGATTTTAAACAATCTGTTGTCAAACGCTTTCAAATACACCAATGAGGGGACCGTTGAGTTCGGCATAAGTTGCGACCGCAAATCCGGCGACGTGTGGATGACTCTTTGGGTCAGCGACACGGGACAGGGCATCAAACCCGAGGATATGAACAGATTGTTTTCCGATTACGCGCAAATGAACGCAAACGCCAACAAGAACGTCAAAGGTACCGGTCTCGGCCTTCCCATCACAAAAATGATAGCGGAAATGATGGACGGCTCTGTCTCGGCGGAAAGCAAATACGGCGAAGGCAGCAGATTCACCGTAAAAATCAAACAGGGTTTCGTAAGCGAAACCGTTATCGGACCGGAAGCGGCGAAGAACCTGCGGGAATTCCGCTATACTGACGAAAAGCGGCGGCTCAACTCACAGCTGACGCG
>WRJA01000115.1 GCA_009782435.1 Oscillospiraceae bacterium | reverse complement strand
AATCCCGGCTTTTCAAAACAATACACCGAAGAAACGATCTATGAAAACAGCCTGATCATTGTTAACGGCGAAGTGTTCGAATATGTGGCTTACAACGATATATACCTTTATGACTTCAGCACATATTACTACGACGGAAATTATACCGTTGATTTCGACGGCGAACGCGCGATAACAAGGGCCATCGACTACATAACGAACGAACAGCTTCCCGTTATGTATTATCTTACCGGTCACGGCGAAGCCGAGTTCAGCGAAGACCGGATCCGATCCGTTAACAGGCAAAACATACTTGTTAATGAATTGTCCCTCATATCCGCGGGAAAGGTTCCCGAAGACGCCGGCTGCGTTTTCATATTCAATCCTTCGGCCGACATATCCGATACCGAAAAGGACATGCTCCTGCACTATCTCAATAACGGGGGAAACATACTTGTTTATACAGACTTCGTGGCGTTTGCTTACCGGAATCTGACGGAGGTGCTCCGGCATTTCGGGGTTTCGCCCGACAGCGGGATCGTATTTGACAGCGACCCCGATCACTGCGCGCTCGGCTATATATATTATCTTTTACCGGACATTGCGGAACACCCGATAACGGCTCCGCTGTTGCTTCATAATTACAGGGTTATTTCCCCGCTCGCCCATGTCATAGACACCTCGGGAACCGCAAATGCAAGGTTATCCGCCGTTAAGCTGCTGACAACCTCGGAAATGTCATACGCGAAAACCTATGAAAATTCGGAGAGCTTTGACAAAGAGGACGGCGACGCGGAAGGACCCTTTACAGTCGGCGTCGCGGTCACCGCGGACACGGGCGCGAATAACGAGTCCCGCCTGGTATGGTACTCATCGGGATCAATGATGTCCGAAACAGCCGACAGCATCGTTGCCGGCGCCAATCAGGACATCTTCATCAATTCCGTAGGATGGCTCTGCCAAAAAGAAAGCGCGATATCGATACACTCCAAGAGTCTGGACACCGCCCATCTGAGAGTGTCTTCCGCGGCAGTCAATCAGCTCGGCCTGCTCTTTATCGGCGTAATACCGCTGGTTTTCATAATTATGGGGATCGTCGTCTTTATCAGAAGGAGACGCAAATAATGAAACGGGCGAAAAAACTGATAATACTGGCCTGTGTCCTGGCGTTAATCATCGTTCTCGCGGTCGTAGCCGATTCTGTGATGAACCGTGAAGAAACGCCGCCGGAAAACGACGATCCCGTTGTTCCCGTCGCCTCCGCGGACGCGCTGACAGCCATCAGCTGGCAGTTTGACGGCGGACGCATCAGTTTGGAAAAGAAACCGGGCGGAGAATGGTTTTATCCGGACGATCCCGCGTTTCCGCTTGACCAAAGCTTTCCCGAAACCATGCTCTCTGAGCTTGAAGGGCTGACAGCGTCAAGACAATTTGAAAACGCCGCCGGCGGAAGCGAATACGGATTCGACAGTCCGATGTGCGTCATTTCAACGACTGCGCAAAACGGCGAAGTAACCGTACTGAACATCGGAAATCAAAGTTCCGTGTCAAAGGATTACTACTTAACGGTCGGAAACGTCGCCGACGTGTTTTTCATGGTCAAGGAGTCGCTTATAAGCGCGTTCCCTTTCAATCTCTTGGATCTTGTCGCCTTCGACATCGTCGAGCCGATGGATACGATAATCGCAATCACCGTCAGAAGCGACAATAAGATGATCGACCTGATATTCAGCAAGGAGATCGATGAAGAAAACGATTGGTTTCTTATTGCCGGCGAAGATAAATATTTGCCTTTGAGCTCAACTGAAATGTCCAAACTGAAAACATCGCTGTATTCCCTGAAATTTGACTCATGCGTCAACTATAACCCGTCGGCGGCGGACCTTTCCGAGTACGGCCTTGACAAACCGAGTTATTTGACTGTAAAATATACTCCTCATTCTTCAGAAGATGAGATCACCGTTAAATTTCTTTTCGGCAAATCTGACGGCGATAAGACTTACGCGCAACTTGACGGTTCAATAAAAGTATATCTCATCGACACTAAACTTGCGGAGAGTATTAAGTCGGCGGATTACCATACCTTAAAACCTGAAACCGGGGAGGATGAGATTTAGTGCTTAAAGATGTTATGACAGCTGTGGAAAACGGAAAATTTAAAGAAATAGAGAGTCTGGTAAAAAGCGCGCTTGACGCCGGAGAAACACCGGAGAGCATTTTAGATTCAATGATCGAGACAATGGGTATTGTCGGAGACAGGTTTCAGCGAAACGAAGTCTTCATTCCGGAAATGCTTATTGCCGCGAAGACAATGCAAAAAGCCGTGGGAGTCCTCAGTCCGCTGCTCGTCGGAGCCGGCGTCGGGGCAAAGGGAAAGCTTATCATAGGAACCGTTTGCGGAGACCACCACGACATAGGGAAAAATCTTGTAGCCCTTATGATGGAGAGCGCAGGTTTCGAAGTTATCGACTTGGGGGTCGACGTGTCGCCGGAGAAATACGTCGAAACATTAAAAGCAAATCCGGACTGCAAAATCGTCGGATTATCCGCTTTGTTGACCACGACGATGGAGGCGATGGAAGCGACCGTTAAAGCGATAACTGAAGCCGGTTTCAGAAACAGCGTTAAGATCATGGTCGGAGGCGCCCCGATCACACCGGAGTTTGCCGAAAAAATCGGTGCCGACGCCTACGCCTCAGACGCCGGCAGCGCCGCGCGTAAAGCGACCGAAATCATCTCCGCCGCATAGTAAAGATTAAAAATATCCGGCGTCTCTTAAAACAGAGACGCCGGATATTTTTAATTGCTTTTATTCTCAGCTGCCGTTGACCGGAGAAGCGGAGTTTTCCCGCAGCACCATGGCAACCATAATTTCAGTATTCAGCAAAAAGGCTCCTTCCGGCTGACACGCGGCGTATTCTTCGGTATATACCTTCGCTTTCAATTCGCTGATGATGCTGTCATTTGTTTTACCGGCCTCATGTCCGGAAACAATGAACTCTCTCATTTCTTCCGCGCGTT
>WRJA01000114.1 GCA_009782435.1 Oscillospiraceae bacterium | reverse complement strand
ATGAATACCTGACCGGGGGCGTCTGCCATGAGGACGAAGATCAGTCGTGCCCGGGCGAACGGCTTTTATGCGATAGCTCGGCGCTGCTCAATTCAAAACCGTGCGCCGCTAAAAATGACGCCTCCGCCGACGATGTTATTGCGGAAGCAAAGAGATGCCTCAACTGCGGCTGCGTCGCGGTATCTCCGTCGGATGTCGCGCCGGCCCTTTTGACGCTGCGGGCAAGGATGATAACGACAAAACGCGAAATCCCGGCCGAGGAATTCTTTGAAGCGGGAATCGAATCTTCAACCGTGCTGGAAAAAGGCGAAATATTGAAAGAGCTTTGGATACCGGCGGAAACGGCGGGCAACGTGCAGCTCTATCAAAAGTTCCGCACCCGAAAGACCATCGACTTCCCGATAGCCGGGCTTGCCGCAAACCTCACGGTGAAAAACGGCGTCATCGAATCGGCAAAACTCGCCTTTAACGGCGCCGCGCCTGTTCCATTTGCGCTGACGGAAACAGAAGAATTCCTGACCGGCAAAAAACCGGATGAAGAAACAGCTTCCGCAGCCGGCAGGCTTGCAGTAAAGGATATGACCGCGCTTGCCGAAAACGGGTTTAAGCTGCGCATTTTTCAAACGTTCGTTAAGCGCGCCATCCTTGGAGAGGGATGTAAATAACTACTACTCTGTTTAAAAGGAAGTGACATTATGATTGAAGAGACAAAATCCCGTTTACCGCTCCTTACCACGTTATTTATCATCGGAGTGACCATTGCATACCTTCTCCAGATATCGCCGGCGCCCGTATTGTCATTCATCCGAGATGAATACGAGCTGTTCAACAATGACGCGTTATTGAACCTGTCCATTGCGATCATTTTTCCGGTCTGCATAGTATGCGCGGCGGCCGGGACCTGGATCGAGCAGCGCGTCGGTACGTCAAAATTGTATATGATAGCGATCTCTTTCATAATTTTGAGCGGTATTCTTCTTTTTCTTATTTCGAGTTATACGATGTATCTGGTCACAAGGGTATTGTACGCCGTCGGCTTCGGGCTGCTCATCCCGTTTTGCGGTTCCGCTATCATGCGCTGGTACGACCCGAAACAGCGTGAAATCATGAACACGATCAACGGAATCTTCCCATGGGTGGGCGCTTTCATAGCCTTCGTTCTGCTGGCGCCGATGACGGAAATGTTCGGGGGCTCGTGGAAAATGGCCGTCGGCATCTGGAGCCTTTTCGTCGTCGCGGTACTGATATTGTGGGCCGTTTGCATCAACAATAAAAAAGTAAACGTATACGAAGAAGAAAACTTCGGCGCTGACGAGCAGATCGAAAAGGGGATTTACCGGAACCTGTGGAGAAGAAGGCAGATAAAGCTGCTCTGCGGCGTATTCATCTGTGACTTTTTCTTTTACTCGTATATATCGGCTCTGCTCCCGCTTTTCCTGATGGAAGCCGGCGACATGACAGAGGCGAGCGCCGGGATCATGGCGGCTTTCGCGTTTCCGGCCGTAGGCATAGTCGGAACGATTTTGGGCGGTTATGTCGCGTCCAAAAGCGGTGTACGACGCCCCATCATCGCGACAGGACAGCTGCTAAAAGTACTCGGTGTAATAGTCATGGTTTTCGCCATTGATTACTCCATCCCGCTGGCCCTGGTAGGCGTCGTACTTTTTACACTGGGCAACAGCTCATATCTCCCTCCGTTTTATATGATGCCAATGGAGCTCGAGGATATGAATCCATCAAGGGCGGCGGGCGCGTTTTCAATGCTTTTGTCCGCGGGGTTCGTGGTGGCTTCGGTCTCGCCTGTGCTGGGGGGCTGGCTGACAAATACATTGTCCGCGGTTTCCGGCATTATCGACCCCATACCGGCGCACGTATTCGGCTTGAAGTGGAGTTTCTTCATCTTCGGTTTTGCCAATTTGATCGCGTTTGTCTTTGCTCTGTTATTAAAGGAAACCGGGCCGAAAGGAAAAGAATAAGGGGCAAGCGGTATGCCACTAAAAACGGGCGCTGTAATTGTCGCGGCAGGTTTATCCTCGCGCATGGGCGGATTTAAACCGATGCTGAAGGCCGGATCCGTCTCGATGGTGCAGCGCGTCATCCTTACGCTGAGACAGGCCGGGGCGGATTTGATCGTCGTCGTTACCGGGCACGAAGCGGAATTGCTTGAAGACCACCTTTCGGATATGGGGGTGGTATGCATACGGAACCACCGGTACATGGACAGCCAGATGCTTGATTCGGTCAAAATCGGGCTGTCCTGCATCCGGGGGCGCTGCGATCGCGTCTTGTTCACGCCGGCTGACGTCCCGATGTTTACGCCAGACACGGTGAAGAGTATGCTGGAAGACGGAAGCCCGCTGGTCATACCCGTCTATGACGGCAGGGAGGGGCATCCGCTGTTGATTGCGTCTGAATTGATCCCGCCGGTATTGTGCTACGGCGGCGACAACGGCCTGTCGGGCGCGCTGAAAAACTGCGGCTGTGAGCGCCGCCTATTAAAAGTAAATGACAGCGGCGTTTTATTCGACGTCGATACTCCTGAGGATTACAGTAAAGTCATGGCTCTCGCATCTCATAATTAAGATTATTGGCGATTTTTGTACAGCGTTTGAGATTTTTCCCACGCTTCCACGCCGGCCTCCCCATCTGAAAAGCTTATATTTCAGCGGTTTTCCGGAATTGAAATTTGATTTGCCGATCAATAATTATTGGCATAATTTTTGCGATTTTAAAAAGCATAATTATACATAAGAACATCATCAAAGTTTCATACTATATTAAGAAAGGAAGTGTTCAGTATCAGTAATCTAAAAAAACATATTTTAACCTATGTCATCATGATCGCATGCTTCGCAGTTATCGGCATGATAATACCCGATGTGTCCGACCTGCGGGAAGACGTTGCGGCTGAAACGAGGGACGCGGTGCGCGCGGAAGTCACAGCGGAAGTGACGGCCGACATGCTCGCCGAAGACCCTGACGCTACGCCGGAAGATATAATGATGGCGATAGTGGAAGCTATCGACGACGAAGTCGTCGGCGCCGTATCCGAGGAGGTCGCTTCAGTGTTCGGCATCTGGGTGCTGCTTCCGGCTTTCTTTT
>WRJA01000113.1 GCA_009782435.1 Oscillospiraceae bacterium | reverse complement strand
TACCAATCGGAATACTCCCTCAGGACGCGGAACACCCCGGCTTCGGTCTTGCCCTTGTTAAGGGCCTCGACAATGACCTCATACACATCCGAATCCCACTTGCCGGCCATTTGCTCCATAACCGCGTTAACGCGCTCGTCAACGCCTTTCATCAGCGCGTCATATTCAGTCTGAGGAAGTGGTCGCAGCCGTTCCTTGTCAGCGCGTACATCGTCAATACCGGCGTAGCGTTTAGACCCCGCTCCGATCACGGCTCCGGTTCCGGCGAAGGAGCCGCCGCCGGTTTTCTGCGAGCCGGCCATAGCCTTAACGAGATTTTTAAGATTATATTCGTCGTGCAGCGCGCCGAAGCTTTTTCGATTTCCCTGTTCTGTGAACATATCGGCGTTATTTCGTATGCCCCGGCGGGAATACAGACCGTCGAAAAGCTCTTTCAGCCAAGCGGAATATTCTTTCTTGATCAACGGCGTTTCGCTTTTGTCAAACGCTTCATTTGCCTTATCCGAAAGTTTATAATAATTTTTTTCCCCGCCGAGCAATTCCGGGTGTGTTTCCGCGAGAAACAAGACTTGCATTCTTCGGGTCCCCTCAAACGATTTCGCCGCTTCCCCCCCGCTTCTCTCCAAACGCTCAGCCAAGCTGCCGGGATCCGTATCAGGCATTACCGAGCGGTCGAGTCCGTTATCGGATATGATACTTGCGAGCCGCGCCTCGATTTCCCGTTGCCGCGACATGGTTATTTCATACCCGATCTGCGGGAAAGTCGGCGTCCAAGCGTCGGCGCCGTATATTTCGTTTTTCTTGTTAAGCTTCGGGTCTATGGTATCCTTACCGAACACGACCGATATATCCCCGTAGCGTGAATGTCCCTGCTCCGCGCGAACGACGGCGACGGACGGCATGGCAAAGCCGCCGAGTTTTATACTCTCGGCAAACTGCGCTTCCGTCAGGTTATGCAGGGCGATAAGGTCTTTCACCTCCTCAACGGGAGTCTCCATTGAAAATTTTGGCTTGTTTTCCGGATCGTCGTGATGTATAGTGGTATCAACAGGCGTATATGCGGTGGGCGTGCTCTGGCTTTGGCTATCTCTGCCGGTTCCCGTATGCGCTTGTTGTGTTTCAGCGTCATCAAATACGAGCATTTTACCTTCAGGAGTCAATATGCGATGAGTTTTATATCGGCTTTTTCCTGTTTGCTTTACGACAACCGCCATATTACCGGGTTTATTGTTAAGCTTCACCGGCGCGGCAAATGTAACCGTATCAGCTTGTCCGCCTTTGTGATGTGTATGTCGCGATATTTCAATTCCCTGTTTAATAACCTTGTGGGCAACATAGAATGCCGCCGCTTCGGCCTCGGTTTCGATATAGTTAAGCGCTTTATTCAATTCCCTTTCTGTCGCAATAACATCGCCGAAATTCGCGCGATTTATTTTATTGCCTAACCGTTTAAAAAATTCAAATATGTCAGGCTTTATTCTTTGCTTCCAACCATGTTTTGAAGTGTCCGCACGCGGCACGTCGGCAACCCCAACGACCCCCATTTCATTCAGCTTATTTTGATTTGCTTTTAATTGTTTCTTTATGCCGGCGGTTTCGGTGTCATAGTCTACACTCTGCCGACTGAAATTTGCCCCGCCCTCCGGAGGCCCCGTCGTCCTGTCCGTGGCCGCGGCGTTTTGTTTACTCACAACGCCTTTAACGACATCGGAAAATACCGTTGCGTCCGCCTTTTCCGAAATGACTATCCCCGCGTTAGAATCGGCAAGCACTTCCTTAAAGATGTAATCAATATCGACGTCCGTCCAGCCGTAGATTTTTATATATTCTTCCGCAACGGCGTTGAGCGCGGACGGCCCGAAATGTTTCGCGACGGCCTTTACCGTTTCCCCGTACAACCCCGGATATTTATCCAACAGGTCATGATAGTCCTCGTGCGCGTTAAACTGCGTTACCGTGATCGTCGGGTGATCCGCCTTTAGCCATTTGATTTTCCCGTCGGGTGAGATCGCCGCGCGCGCGGCGATTAGTTTTCCGCCGACCGTCGCTCTCAATATACCCGTGAAGAACACGGTCTCCCGGCCCGCCGCCTTGTTTTTCCTCAAAACGTCCCGCATCTCGTCGGTATACAAAGACTCCGGCGCGACGCGGGCGCTTTTGCTTTGCGAGCCTCCGGGTATGCCGAGTTCCTTCGCGCTTACTTCTTTTGACCCTGAAGCTTCGACAGCAGCTCGGATTTTTTGCGCTCGTAATCTTTGGGCAGCTCGCCCCGCTTCAGGGCTTTCTGCCCTTCCAGAAACGCCGGCACCTGACTCAGCGGGAGCCACACCAAGTGCCCGCTTTCTGTCTCTACCGCCACTCTCGTTTCCGCCATAACCTACCTCTTTTCCGCCGGCTTGCGCTCCGGCTGCCTTTTCCCCGCCTTGTATTCCTCCTGCGTTTTCTTCCACTCCTCCAAGCAGTCCTCGGGTATCCTCACCGTCAGACCGTTCGCCGCCTGCGCGTATATGTACTTCTTCTCCATGTCGCACCTCCGCGTTATTTGTATTGCTTTTTTCAAGCAAGTCGCGTATACTGTCAACTGTAAAGGAGTTTGCCGCAGAAAGAGCTGTGCCGGAGAAATCCGCTTGGAGCGCTGCGGGGGCTCCTTTGTTTATCCAAGCATCAATGCCTTTATCCGAATCTATGAATGCAGTCCTCAGTATAATGCGCTTCGGTAAATACTCCAAAATCACACCGGCCGGCCCGCTCGGTGTGTTTATTTTCAGTTTTACGGGAATTCCGTCATAGACAGGGCTTACTTTACTGTCTGTATACGCTTCCGATATATTTACCAATCCGCTGAAAATATCTTCATAGTCAGCAGCGGTCATATTATGTTCGTTTTTCCCGTGCAATATTCTGTCAAACAGGATATCGATAACATTTCCGTCATCAAGCGTCTGAGAGAAGTAGCTTTTATTTATTTCATAGGGCTTATCTTTATTGGCAAGTACAAATTCATAGTAGTCAGAAAAGCTTCCGGACCGATCTTTATACATCGCCGCGGAATACTTCCCCTCCGGCTGATCCGCCCTCGCGTCGTTTGTTCCGGCCGCGTGCGCTCTGAACTCCTGTTCC
>WRJA01000112.1 GCA_009782435.1 Oscillospiraceae bacterium | reverse complement strand
AACGTTCGGCCTTGCCTCGTATATGACCGCTATGACGCCGATGGGAACGCTGACCTTAACAAGCCTAAAGCCGTCTTTTATCACGGATTCGGATAATATCCTTCCCACCGGGTCCGGCAGCCGGGCGACTTCCCTGATTCCGCGGGCTATACCGGCGATCACGGCGCTCGTCAGGCTGAGCCTGTCGATAAACGCGGACGGAAGATTATTTTTTTTGCCGGCTTCAACATCGACGGCGTTTTGCGCCATGATCATCTCCGCGTTCTCCTCCAACGCCGAGGCGGCCAGCAGAAGCGCCTTGTTTTTATCCGCCGCGCTTTTTCCTGACAGTATCCTTGACGCCGCGCGGGCTCTGTTGCCGATCTCGATAAGCATCCTCTATCGCCTCCTTATGAAATGCGTTCCAATGTCTGCGCCCTCAAAAAGAGCGTATATGTTGTCGCGCGGATTTTTGCCGCTTATGACATAGGCGTCGATGCCGGCAAGGGCAGCGGCCTCGGCGGCGAGAAGCTTAGTCGCCATACCGCCGGTGCCGAAACCGGACATGGTCTTTTCCGCGATGATTCTCAATTCATCCGTTATCTCACGCACAAAGGGTATGCGCTTCGCGCCGGGATTGGTAGCCGGGTTCGAATCATACATGCCGTCCGTTTCGGTCAATATAACGAGCGCGTCAGCCGAAATCAGCTTTGCCACGGCGGCCGAGAGACTGTCGTTATCGCCGTAGACTATCTCGTCGACCGCCACCGCGTCGTTTTCGTTAACAATGGGGACTGCCCCGTATTCAAACAGCTTTCCGATGGCGCGAAGGAGATTTTCCCTGCGGTCAGGATGATCGAAATCCGCCTTTGTTATCAGGAGCTGGCCGACGCTGCGGCTGTATTGCCCGAACATCTTGTCATACATGAACATCAGCTCGCACTGGCCGATGGTCGAAACAGCCTGCTTTTCGGCCGTGTCCGTCGGCCTTTGCCCGAGACCGAGCTTTCCGACCCCCGCTCCTATCGCTCCGGATGTGACCAAAACAACCTTGCGCCCCGAGTTGGCAAGATCCGAAAGGACAAGCGATATTTCCTCAACAGCTTTCAGGTTTATCTTTCCCGCGTCGTGTATAAGCGTGGAAGTCCCCGCTTTAAAAACAATGCAACCGGCGTCTCTAAGCAATTGCCGCAACCCCAATCCCGGAAAATCCGCTGTTTGTGAATAACAGTGTAGCATCCGGCGCTGTTTGTGTCAATCTGTATACCGCCCGCCGTATACTGTCGAATATCCCGTAAAAGCGGGTGCGGGACGTTACTCCGGGTTGGATTTTTCGTATATTTCGCTCTTGTAATAATCTCCCTGCTGCATGGCGTGAACAAAAAGAAGCGGCCTTGTCACGTTTCTGAAAGTATACGGACCGTGAATCGTGCCGGCCGGAACGAAAAAGCAGCCGGTTTTAGTGATGACGTATTTTTCCTCCGGGTCGTCCTCCGTGCCGGAGCCGTAGATCATCTCCACCTCGCAGCCCAAATCCTCCATATCGTCCGGCACCAAAGGCACATGCCAGACATACATGTCGAAATCATGCGAGTGGGAGACGTCTTCCATAACCATATCGTGTTCGACGCGGATGAACATCAGAGTAAATTTCGCTCCGTTAAAATCCACATTGCCTTTGTACCAGACGTTCGGCCCCCAATAACCGACGGGATAGTAGCGTTTTTCGCCGTAGTCCACGGGGTTTTGAATCACAAGTTTCTCGTATTTGCCCATTTTTTTCACCTCATAAATTATTTTTCAGAGCGGGTAACTCGGAATGGTCTGCCTTATATTTCAGCGCCGCAGGCGCGGAAAAACAAAACCTTGCCTCTCTGAATCTAACCGCTCTTCTTTTTTTGGGGGCATCGCAACCTTCCCCCGCAGATAAAACTTTAAATAAAAAACGCCGGAAAGTCAATACAAACAGAAATATATACTTTTTTATGAGTGTATGCTAAAATTACGGCAAACGGACGACGGATCGGCAAGTTCCCGCGGGCGCTGTTTTTTTGGGTGAGGGGTTATTTCTGATCGGGGGTGATCGGCGTGAAAATCACGGCGTTGGCGGAAAACCGGTCCGACCGAGGACTGAAAACCGTGCACGGCCTTTCGCTGTATATCGAAACGGAAAAACATAAACTCCTTTTTGACGTCGGGCCCGACTACACGCTGTTTGAAAACGGCGCTTCGCTCGGCATAGATTTGTCGGAAACGGACGTCGTTATTCTCTCTCACGGCCACAGGGATCACGGAGGGGAGTTGGGGCGGTTTCTCGAAATAAATCACGGCGCGATAGTTTACGCGCAACGGAAGGCGTTTGAAAATCACAGTTCGAAAATGTTCTTCAAAAAAGCGGATATAGGCGTCGACGCACGGCTGCAAACGCATCCGCGGGTAATTTTGTCTGACGGCGATTACGAGATCGACGACGAGCTTAAGCTGTTTACCGTTCCGGAAACGGGAAAATACCGATCCGACGCGAACAAATCACTTTATACAGATACCGGAAAAGATGATTTTTCTCATGAGCAGAACTTAATGATCACCGGCGAAACCAATGTTTTGATCATGGGATGCGGCCATGCCGGGATCGTAAATATTTTGGATAAAGCGGCGGCATATAAACCCCGGTTTTGTGTCGGCGGCTGGCACTTACAAAATCCGGTTACAAAAAAGACCGTAAACAAAAAGCTGCTTAGCGGCATTGCCGGAGAATTGGCGAAGCATGAAATAAACTTTTACACGTGTCACTGCACAGGCACGAAGGCATATGATTATTTTTCGGGACGTCTGCCCGATATACATTACCTGTCATGCGGCGAAACGATAATTATATAAAACCGGATTGCTGAAGCGTTAACGCGAACCGGAATAACAAAGGATGATCCGTTGATGAAACTGTGCTGCTTTATTAAAGACGGCGAAACCCGTATAGGCTATCGCGGCGAAACCGGCGTCGCGGACTTGACCGCCGCCGGAATTAATGGCGGGATAAACGAACTGATAGCGGGCGGGGAGCCGGCGCTTGCCGCCGCGCGCGAGATCGAGAGCAAGAAGCTCCTTCCCGAAACGCCCGAAGAACTTATTCAATTCGATCAGATCGCCAAACCCG
>WRJA01000111.1 GCA_009782435.1 Oscillospiraceae bacterium | reverse complement strand
CGAACTCCGACTTAAAATCTATCAAGGTTAAGCCGAACCTGCGCAGTTCGGCGCGAAGCACGTCGCCGGTTTCGACAAGCAAACTCAACGCTTTTTCATATTCGCCGGGTTTCAGCAACCCTTTCATGAGACACAGACGCTCACTGATCGGCGGATCTCCGGCGTCGTCGTCTTTAAGCGTAACTTCCGTATAGGGAGGATCGAAAGGAATTCCGGATTCAAGCGAAAATCTGCGGCACATACTGCCGGCGCTGAAATAACGCAGTATGAATTCAAGCTTCGGAACCGTGACGCAGCGAACCTTCATCATACCCCGGTCGATGTCGGCGTCCAAATAATGGGTGGGCACGCCGTTTTTTTCCATAAGCTCAAAGAAATATTTTGATATTATGAGCCCTGTTTTCCCTTTGCCCGAAACGCTGCCTCCGACGGTGTTTGACCCGGGATCAAAAACACCGTTTTCGCCAGTCGCGTCGTCTTTAAAAAACAGATACCGTTCTCCGGTCGCTTCATCCTCCAAAACATTTTTCGTCTTGCCGACATAAATCGTTCTCATATTTATAAATTTCCCTCCGCTTCGTCAGTCAGGTTTCGGCGTTACCAAAATAACACACCGAAGCCCGGTTTTCAAGCCGCAGCCAACCGCGCGGACAGAAAACGCTTTTTCTTGACAAAACCGAACCGGCACATTACGATAACGATAAGCGTTAATGCCGGAGAGGCAAGGTTCTGTTTTCCCCCGCCCGCGGCGCGGAAAAACAGAATAATCATTCCGGATTATACGCCCTCCGATAATGAAAAAATAATTTCGTTTTCGGTAAAAAAATCATGAAGGAGTTAACATAATGAAAAGCAATACTGAAATATTCGGCCGTTCACTGTTCGGAATTCAAGACGGTATCGACTGCGGAAAAGTAGTGGAACTAATAATAAATATCGAAAAAAAATGCGCACAGTATATCATTTTGGACAAAGGGCGCGGCGTATGCGGGTACGAGGTGTTGCCGTTGGCTAAAGTTTCCGGCATCGGCAAAGATATCATAACAACGCTTAAGAGCAAAGAATGTAAATTGCTTTGGGAAAACGAGGAAGCCCTTCTGCTCGGCATGACCTCGGTAAACCTGCCCGGCACGCCGGTATTCAGCAACAAAGGAAACATTGTCGGCAATATTCTTGAATTTTTTATAAACGAAAAAACGGGCGTCATCGAAAAGCTCGTGCTTGACAACGGCGCGCAGGTCGACGCGGAGTCGATTCTTACGATTACGAAAGACAAGGTATTCACATTTGACGGTGATTTGACCGCGGAGGAAGAACCCGAACCTATATCCGAACCGGCGCCCGAACCCCCTCGGGCCGATCCGGTCGCGGAGGAGGAAGAGGAGGACGAAAACGACGCTCCGCGTATCGACATACCGGCTGCCGCCGAGCCTGAGGCGGCTCAGATAAGCATTGAGGTCGAAAAATCCGAAGAACCCGACAATAAGCCCGAACCCGAGCCGGCCCCGGTTGCGTATCCCGTCAGGTCCGGGGGCGACGGGCATTTTCACGATCAGTCGCAAAGCCGGCTCGAGCATATCATCGGCTGTGAAATTATAAGAGACGTCAGATACAAATCGGGCGCGATACTCGCAAGAGAAGGAGATATCGTTACCGAGGAGCTGATCAGAAAAGTTAAGGACGCGGGGAAAGGAAAACTGATCGAACTTATACAGAACGTCAGGAAATAACGGTCGAACCAGTTTTGCCGGAAACGTCCCATTAACCGCCGGCGTAAGTCGGGCGGCGATATCGGAAAATACAGGAGCCTTCCGGCCCTCGCGCGGCCGGAAGGCTCCTGTATCGTTGAACCGAGCCGGCGCCCGGCTGTTTATATTTCACTTTTTGCCAGCGCGTCCTGTGTTTTTTCCGAAATGTCCGAAATGTTCCGGTATGCTTTTTCAACTTCAGAACTGATTAAGTCAACCATGGAGTTGATTTTCTCGATCGCTTCCATTGCGTCTCCCGTAATCTGTTCCGTTTCGGAGACCGTTTTTTTGGATGTTTTTGCCAGCCCGCGAATTTCTTCGGCAACAACGGCAAAAGTTTTGCCGTACTGCCCGGCGCGGGCGGCCTCGATCGAAGCGTTAAGCGAAATAATATTTATGTGCATGGCGATCGAATCAATTTCCGTCGCCATTTTATTGTATCTTTTTATCGAGTCGTTCACGCCGTCGATATTTTGTAAAATCTCGTCCGATACTTCCTTGATCTTTGAAATGTCTTCCATAATTTCTTTTATATCCACAAGGTTCGCTGACGAAAGCTCTAAAACCGCGTTGTGTTCCCTGCGTATGTCGTTTCGGTTTTTCTGAATGCAATTATTCGGTATGTTCAGCCCGCATACGATCTTCTTTGCCATTTCCAGGCAGGTCTCCGCGCCGCACGCGGAACAGTCGAATTCCCGTTCAGTCTGCGTCTCTTTTCCCAGTTGCCGAAAAGCGTTTTCCAGTTGCTCGTTTGTAACGTCATACGAACGGGAGTTCCTCGGCTTATAGTCGCGGAGAAAATCGTCAAGCCTCAGAGTTCGGTCATATTCCTCAAAAAGGGACTCAAAATCGGCTTTGTCGCGCCCGCTGAGAACATCCCGGCGCGCCGAGTCCATGATGGAGTTTATCTCAAATATCTCGCGCTTATGCTCGCATCCGGTCCCCATGTTGCAGCCGTTCGGGCAATTCAGAACATCGAATACGGCCGGCAGATACTCCGGATTTTGCCGGGAGTATAATTCCAAGTCTCCGTAAACGATGTCCTGCCCTTCCGACTTATCGATCCTCAGCGATTTTCCGAGATAAAGCTCAATGTTCTCCTTCAGCCCGCCCGGCATGGAAAACAGCCTTCCCAACGAGGATTCCCCGTGATCGAAACCGCTTTCCTCCCGGGGCAGTATTATGCCGTTTCTTCGGATGTATTCATATATTTTCTTCAGAGTTACGTTATAGTCGGCATAACGCGTCGCCTCAAACTCGTGAGTTTTCGCGATACAGGGCGACAGCGCGGCAAGCCTGTCTCCGATGCCGTTATATTTTTTCATGTATATCGCGGTGCACAGCATCGGGCTTTGCACCGGAGACAAATACGGCAACAAATCATGATTGTAGATCAAGACATAATTAACAATCGC
>WRJA01000110.1 GCA_009782435.1 Oscillospiraceae bacterium | reverse complement strand
GTGCAGTCGGTCCTTTGCAGGCGAACGATATGTCTTGACCTCATACGCACTTTCAAGACGTCCACAACTTCTTCCAGAGGTTCCACCATGAGCGCCGATTCCAAATCATTTTTCGTAAACGCTTTTACCGCGAGATCGACTATTTCCGAAACGGCGCCGAGCATGATTTTCAGATCCTCTTCCGCTTCCTCTGAAAAACCGATGTCTTTTTCTCTCAGCTCATCCGCCGTCTGCATGATATTCACCGAATGGTCGGCTATCCGCTCAAAGTCTCCGATGCATTGCAGCAGTACGCCGAGTTCCTTGCTGTCCGAAGCGGATATGCTTTTAGCCGACAGTTTGACCATATATGTGCCGAGTTTGTCCTCATAACGGTCCATCATTTCCTCATTTTCAAGGATTTTCACGGCGGCGGCATCGCTGTATTCCGACAGCGTTTTTAAAGAATCCCTGAAATTTTCCCTCGCGAGTTCGGCCATGTTGACGGTCAAATCCCTGCATCTCGCCACCGCGAAAGTCGGAGTGGAAAGCAGTCGCTCGTCAAGCAGACGAAACCGCTCTTCAGTCTCCCGGCCCCTGACGCTGCGCGACGCCAGCCAAACAAGCCGGTTTCTCAGAGGCAGCAGTATAAGCGTGGTGAAAACATTAAAAATCGAGTGGAAAACAGCTACTTGCAGCGCGTTTATCGTTGAATTCAAAAACGGCCAGCCTATAAACGCGTTAATAAGGTAAAACAGCGCCGAAAAGATTATCACGCCGACGACATTAAAATACAAATGAACCAGCGCGGCCCGCTTGGCGTTCGCGTTCGCGCCCGCCGAAGACAGAAGCGCGGTCACGCAAGTGCCGATATTCTGGCCCATGACAATGGGTATCGCCATGCCGAAAGTAATGTTGCCGGTAACGGACATTGCCTGCAAAATACCGACCGAAGCCGACGACGACTGAATGACGCCCGTAACCGCGGCGCCGGCAAGAATGCCCAAAACAGGCGCCTTGAACATGGTCAGAATTTTAACAAATTCAGGGACAGCGGCCAACGGTTTAACCGTCGCCGACATCGTTTCCATTCCGAACATCAAAATCCCGAATCCGAGGAGTATGTGGCCGACATCTTTTTTGCGTTCGCTTTTAAAAAATGTAATCAGGCAAATGCCGATGACCGCGAGTATCGGGGAAAAACTTGAAGGTTTGAACATTTGAACAACATAGTTTGTGCTTTGGATCCCGACGAGGCTCAGAATCCACGCCGTTACCGTCGTGCCTATGTTGGCGCCCATGATGACGCCGACGGCGTTGTTGAGATCCAATATGCCGGAATTGACCAGCCCGACGGTCATAACCGTTGTGGCGGAACTGCTTTGGATCACCGCTGTGATGCCGAATCCCAGCAGTACGCCGCTTAACGGGTTTGATGTTATTTGCTCAAGCATTTTTTTAAAACGGCCGCCGGCTTTTTTTTCAAGAGATTCTCCCATGATATGCATGCCGTACAGAAAAAGGGCCAAACCTCCGGCAAAAGTAATAATATTGAAAATACTCAAAAGATCGGTCATCCCTTTCCGTTTTTCTTTTTTCCGCCGGACTGAACGTTTCCCGCATATTGAAAGTATGCCGAATATGCTGTATACTGTGAATCGATGCTGTTTTCGGAGGAATACGAATGCCGCTGTTGAGCGTAATAGTGCCCGCGTATAACGCCGGCCTTTTTCTTGAGGAATGCGCGTTGTCGATCTTGGAGAGCGGCCTTCCGGATCTTGAGCTGATAATCGTTAACGACGGCTCTGCCGACGATACCGCTTCGATATGCGACCGGCTTGCGGAAAAGGACGGCCGGGTCAAAGTTCTGCACCGCTCAAACGGCGGCGTCAGCGCGGCGAGAAACGCGGGGATCGAAGCCGCTTGCGGCGAATATATCGCTTTTGCGGATGCCGACGACCGGCTCGCGCCCGGCGCGTATGAGCGGATGCTCGCCGCCCTCGGCAAATCCGGCGCGACATGCGTTGCCTGCGGTTATTATCTTATCATGCCGGACGGAAGCTGTAAACCCAAAAGAGCGCCGCTTTCTCCGGGATTTCACGATTATGCCGGCATCGTTGAAAAACTCGTGATCCCCCTTTTCGCGGACAGAGTGAGCCGCGGCCTCATACTCGGGACGGTCTGGCGTTATTTATTCAGGAGATCCGTCATAATCAACAATAACATCCGTTTCGCCGGGGCGTATCTTGAAGACGAGGTTTTTCTCACGGAGTATTTCTCATATCCCTCAACGATATACTCATTGGACGAGCCGCTTTACCATTACCGGCAAAACCCCTCGTCGGTCACGCGAAAGTACATGCCCGGCTGCGCCGACGTTTTCTGCGCTTCTTTGGCGAAAAAAGAAAACGCGGCGGCGCGCTTCGGCCCGTCTCTTCCTTCATACTGGAGGCACAACACCGCGTGGGCCGGGCTGCTTATCGTGATATCAAACGAATTCGCGCCCGGAAACACGAAATCGTTCCGCGAAAAACTCAAAACCCTTCGGGCCGTGTGCGAAATGAAAGACTTTAAACATGCGATCAAAAACTACGCGCCCTCCGGACTTGCAGGGAGCAAAGCCGTCGTTGCCGGCCTTGTCAGACGCGGGCTGCTGCTGCCTCTGGCCGTATTGTATTCGCTAAAAAATATCGGCAAAGGATAACTTATATGCCGTATTACAAAAACAGCCTGATACTGTCTTCCGCGATCCGATTCGCGGATTATTTGACGCAAAGTTTCCGCGGCGGTCTGTTTCATTCGCTGTTCGCGTACACACGCGAAGCTTACCGCAACAGCGCGACCGCGCGCTTGCTCTCCGGCGCCGGATTCACCGAGCGCGAATGGGAAAATTCCGGGTTATATAAGGCTACGCTGAAAATCGCCGATTTCATCCCCGACTTTTTTTACGCGCTGTGCCGAGGACCCGGAAACCGCGCGGACCCGGGTCCGTTCAGCGGATATATTTCGCGGGTTCTCGGGCAATGCGCGCTTCCGGTTTTGGGGCTTATGACGCTGCTGATGCTGACAGTCCCGCAGGAATACTGGAACAATCTGTACAGCCTCGGGATTACGGTTTTTGCCCTCGCGCTGTTTTACGCCGCCGGCGCCGGCGACAGGGTTAAAAGGATTGATCTTAAAGCTGTCGGCCCTTGGCCGGTCATATTTGCGTTTATAA
>WRJA01000109.1 GCA_009782435.1 Oscillospiraceae bacterium | reverse complement strand
GACGATTTTATGACCCTTCGCGCGGGCAGCGGGAGCGTGCCGCTGCGCGTAAACATAAAGACGCCAAAGCAACCGCTGTCACTAGAGACCGATCCGCTTTTGGAAAAAGGCGTGCAGATCGCTGAAAAATACGCGCATGTAAACGACTGCCCAATAACTTTTGACATATTACGCAATCCGACCGGCGGGATCATAGGCGACAGGCGCTCAGCGGTAGCCCTCGCGCAAAGCCTTATCGTTCACGCCGCCGCGCATCACAGCTACGATGAATTGAAAATCATCGTATTGAGTTCACCGGGAGAGCTCGGAAGCTGGCGCGGCGCCCGCTGGCTTCCCCATATTTTCGACAACGACAGGCGTGAACGCTACATTGCCGCCGACGCCGACGGCGCTTTGGCGATACTAAACAAATTCGAGGATGTTATTACACAGCGGATACGTGAAACAAGCGGCGCCGACTCAAGCCAAACGCGCATGCAATTACCTTTTCTGCTGTTCATATGCGCGGACGCCGGCATGACGGAACGCCACGGCATAATGCGCTGCCTGACGCGCAACGATCCCAATCTGGGCGTGGGAGCTGTTTTTCTTTTTGACGATATAGCCGGACTGCCGAAAGAATGCAGCGTAATTATGGATGTTTCAGGTGATAAAGGTATTATCTACTCAAAAGATAACAGCGACGCTAAAGAGCATTTTCGCTTGGATTCTATGAACGGGGCAATGCTTGACGATTTCGCACGTATGATGGCCCCGGTTCGGATCGAAAATGTTTTTGAAAGCGCGCAGCTTCCCGCTTCCGTGTCATTTTTGCAGGGGTTTGGAGTCGGAAAGCCGCAGGAATTGCCTATTGAGGCAAACTGGCAAAACTCCGTCCCGAGCCGCTCTATGTCGGTTCCGATAGGCGTGAAGCAAAACGGCGAGCCTTTCCGGTTTGATATACATGAAAAATTTTATGGCCCGCACGGTCTTGTGGCGGGTATGACCGGCTCCGGTAAATCTGAAATGGTACAGTCGTGGATACTATCAATGGCAGTCAGATTTCCCCCTCAAGCGGTATCATTCGTTCTGATCGACTTCAAAGGAACGGGGCTGATCCTTCCGTTCCGCAGCCTTCCGCATTTGGCCGGTACGATTTCCGATCTTGACACAAACATAGGACGAAATCTTATAGCTCTTGAAAATGAATTGTCGCGCCGCAAGGCTTTGCTAGACCAATACGGCGTATCGAATATTTCAAGTTATTTGAATATGTATAACGAGGGCAAGGCTCGGGAATCATTGGCCTATCTGTTTGTCGTGATAGACGAATTTGCCGAGTTTCGCGTACGGTTTCCGGACTTTATGCAAGCGGTAGACAGGATATTCGCCATAGGGCGCACGCTTGGAGTGCATATCATCCTGCTCACACAAAAACCGGCCAACGTAGTAAATGAAAAAATGAACGCAAACACCCGATTTCGCTGGTGCTTGAAGGTTGCCGGCTCCGCGGACAGCAAGGACATGCTTCGCCATCCCGACGCCGCGAAAATCACGGTTCCCGGCAGAGCCTATGTACAAGTCGGAGAAGACGAGGTATATGAGCAAATACAAACATATTGGAGCGGGGCGCCTTATAATCCCGAGCGCGGCCCGTCGATTCGCCGCGATGCAAAAATCTCCGTTGTAAACCTTGCCGGAAGCCGCGCGAGCTATGAAACCGAAAAAACCACAGGATTCCGCGCGGAAAAAAACGAAATCGACGCGGTCGTCGATCATCTGGATAACTATGTAAGAAAAAACAACATAGACAGGGCGAGAAATATATGGACTGACAAGCTGCCGGAGCAAGTCATGCTTGCAGAAATTCTCACAATCGCGTTCGACGGTGAAGACTGGAACAATAAAAATACGGGCCTTTATATCCCCGTCGGCAAAATCGACGACCCGCGCTCCCAATCACAATATCCGCTCAGGCTGGCGCCGCACGAAGAAGGCCATTTTGCGGTATACGGAGCGCCGGGAACAGGCAAAACCACATTGCTTCAAACCACCGTTATGTCCGCGGCGCTTTCATTCCCGCCGGATCAAGTCAACATCTATATCATGGACTTCGGCGGCGGAAGCATGAATATATTCCGTGAATTGCCGCATGTCGGAGGGATAGCGGTGGCCGGTGAAGATGAAAAAATAGACAAGCTTGCGAAACTTATAAGCCGGGAATTGGACGAGCGCAGACAAAAGTTTTCATCGCTTGGCATAGTCAGTATAGACGCATACCGCGAAGCGAGCGGTGAAAAGCTTCCTTACATAATTCTGGTACTTGACAATTTCGCTCCTGTCCAAGGGATGTACCCGGAACTGGAAAGTTTTTTCGTCAACATGACAAGAGACGGCGGCAGCTATGGTATTTATCTGCTCGTATCAGCCGTCGGCGCCATGGGACTGCCTTTCCGTATCGCTCAGAACATCAAATCGGCCGCCGCGCTTCGTATGACGGATAAGGGCGACTACGCCGCCATTGTCGGAAGGACGGACGGGTTAGAGCCGGAAAACAATCCGGGCAGAGGGCTGATAAGAAATGCGCCGCCTCTTGAATTTCAATCGGCTCTGCCGGCGTCCGGAAAAAGTGAAAACGAACGGATCGCTTCTATCCGGGCTCTTGCAGCTTTAATGAACGAAAAATGGAGAGGCGTCCGCCCGGCGGGTATACCCGTTATGCCCGAAAGGGTCACGCTTGAAATGATCAAATCAAAGGATATATGCGTCGGACTAGGGGCGGAGGACATGCGCCCCGCCGCGCTTCCCGGATCGAACGAGCCGTTTACCATTATCTCCGGCAAAGGTGAAGACAAATCAGTGTTGCTCAGGGTGATAATAAGGCAATACAGTGAGAAACTGCACGACGCTTCCATCGCCTTGCTTGACTCCCCCTCCGGCGGGCTTGCGCCGGCAAAAGCTTACTCCGGAGCATATTGTTCTTCGGGCGGCGATAGCGACGTTTATATAGACAGCTTGATACCTGAGCTTAACGAACGCAGAACAAGACGCGCTGAAGACGGCGCGTCGGACTTCACCCCTCTCGTAATTGCCATTGACGATTTGGGGACATTCTTTGACGCCGTAAGTAATGAAACTATAAATCGTTTGGCGGCGATCACCACATTGGGAAGCGGCTTGAACGTATATCTGCTCGCAGCCGGTGATATCGACGATATTTCAAAGCTCTATTACGGAGGAGACAAACTCACGATGAACATGGTCGATAAAGCGACGGCTGTGCTGCTCGGCGG
>WRJA01000108.1 GCA_009782435.1 Oscillospiraceae bacterium | reverse complement strand
CCTGCGCCTGATGAACCGTGACCGCGTACGCCAAAACAAGCTCGTCAAGTTCCGTTATGTCATACGAAACGGGGAGGTCGCCGTCGAACGACACGGAAAGGGTCCGCTCTTCCTCGTTAACTTCCGTTATCCGGCCGATATCGCCGTTGAATACCTCTTTTTCATAATTGTTTCTTATCTGCATGACCTTGTCGCCTTGCCGGTATTCGGTTCCGCCCCGGCTGAGCGCCGCCGGCGACGTGTTCATCGCGTTCTGCAGCAGCGCGTTCAGGTTTTGCGCCCCGTTATCGCCGCGCTGCATCGGGCACAGCACCTGTATCGCCGACGGTTTGATACCGAAATATTTCGGCAGCCTCCTTACGCAAAGGTCAACGATCGTCGCCGGAACCTCGGCGTTATCCTCCTGCTCGACAAAGAAAAAATCGGAAGCTCCCACGGATTTAAGACTCGGAAATTCCCCCGCGTTTATCCTGTGAGCGTTCATTATTATCCGAGAGCCCATCGCCTGCCTGAAGACCCGCGCGAGCCTCACGACCGGAATCGCGCCCGAATCAATCATATCCCGCAGGACGTTCCCCGGGCCCACCGACGGCAGCTGATCGGCGTCGCCGGTAAATATAACTGTCATTTCGTCGGGTACCGCCTTAAGCAGGTTGTACATAAGCACGATATCTATCATCGACGACTCGTCGATTATCAGCACGTCGCCGCGAAGCGGATTCTCTTCGTTTCGGCGGTAGCCGTCGGGAGGTTTGGCTTCAAGCAGCCTGTGTATCGTTTTCGCTTCCGTGCCGGTTGCTTCGCCGAGACGTTTTGCCGCGCGGCCGGTTGGGGCTGCGGTCAGTATTTTCATGCCCGCTTCCCTGAAGACCGCGATAATGCCTTTGATCGCCGTTGTTTTGCCGGTTCCCGGCCCGCCCGTCAGTATCATTACCTTCGAATTCACGGCGGTGCGGATAGCCTCTTTTTGTATCTCATCAAAACGGATCCCGTCTGTTTGTTCGATTTTTTCCGTTGCCGCTTCGGCCCCGAAAAGGTAAGGTTCGCCGGAAAGCAGCTTTTGGAGCCGTTTTGCCGTTCCTGTCTCGCTGAAGTAAAGCGACGGGATATACAGGCTGTCCGGAGGCTCAAGCATCAAATCCCGCGCGAACAGCAGTTCGTCGATGACGCCGCTCAGCCCGGATTCCTCAACGCCGAGCGTTTCGGCGGTTTTTTTCGTCAGTTCCCCGCGCGGCATGAGGCAGTGCCCGTCGTTTGAACATTCGTTTAAAGTATATAAAATCCCGCTGCGCAGGCGATAAAAACTCTCTTTGTCAAAACCCATCTTGCCGGCTACCGTATCGGCTGTCTTGAAACCTATCCCGTGAATCTCGGTGAGCTTAAACGGGTTTTCTTTGACGACGGATATACCGGATTCACCGTATACTTTAAAGACTTTGAACGCGAAACCGGCCCCGACGCCGTGCTCCTGCAGGAACAGCATGATGTTTTTGATTTCTTTTTGCTCCCGCCACGCGCTTTTTATCATGTCCGCCCGCTTTTTACCGATTCCGGGCGCCTCCGTAAGTCGCTCCGGCTCCTCCTCAATGACATTGAGCGTATCCGTGCCGAAAGTTTTGACGATTCGCCCGGCGAACTTGGGGCCGACGCCTTTGATAAGCCCCGAGCCGAGGTATTTCTCAACTCCGTAAACTGTGGCGGGAAGCGTCTCCTCATATTCGCTCACGGAGAATTGACGGCCGTATTTGACGTCGGTTTTCCATTCGCCTTTCAGGCTTAAAACGGTTCCGGGGGTCACCGCGCCCATGTTTCCCACGACCGTGACAAGCCCGTTCAATCCCTTAACTTTTACCCGCAGCACGGTATATCCGTTTTCCTCGTTTGTGAATGTGATCCGTTCAACCGAACACCGCAAAGACTCCATTTTCGCAATTCCTTAATTCTTCATCAAATATCTTCACAAAAAAAGCGGAGCGCCTCACGCGAAAACCTCCGCGCCGATGTCTCGTTAAGCGTTCATCGGTTCGGAGGTTTAGCGTTAATCACACGGACCGGGCCGGAACTCGCCGCGATCCTCAGTACTCGTAGTTGTGGGCCTGTTTCAAGACCATTTCCTTGACTTTCATGAGCCTGACCTTTGTCGCGAGATCGTTTTCCTCAAGCTTCATTACTATGTACTTAATGTTTTTCTTCAAGTCCGGTATCATAACGTACTCCAGCGCGTTAACGCGCCGGCGGACTTTTTCGATTTCCTGCGCCAACAGCTGCATGGTCTTTTCGATTTGCGCAAGCTCCAGCATATCCGAAAAGACCTCGGCGAGTTTTGCCATTGCGTCGTCCAACTCGCCCGACGTCTGAGCGAAGCCGTAAGGATAGATATCATTGGAATCTGTGTCGCGCGTTTTGAAATCGTATACCGGAACATAAACGCTCATTACGTTTTTAAACGTTACGTCAAGGGCGACGGTTTGCCGGGGATACAAAAGCGCCTGTTCCAGTAACTCCGGAGACATAACAGCGCTCGCGACGGTAAGCGCCGAAAATGCGTCGCTGAGTTTCTCTTCGACCCTCAAACGCAACTCCCTGTTTCGTCGAACAACCATCAAAAACTGCCGCATCAACTCGTCGCGCTTATCCTTAAGAAGCTTGTGGCCGCGCAGCGCGGTCCTGTACCGGCCTTTCAGCTGGTTTAAGACCATCCTGGTCGGATTTATCGTGCCGGACGCCATAAGCGATCAATCCTTTCCCTGTCCCATTACGGGCTTATTTCCCTATCCCTTGACGGGCATGTATTTATCGATCATCTCCGGCTTAACGCGCTTGAGTTCCGAGCGCGGCAGAATGCTGAGAAGATCCCAGCCGAGTTCAAGAGTTTCCTCAATTGAACGGTTGAGCTCGTTGCCCTGGCTGACATAACGCAGTTCGAACTCATCGGCGAATTTGGCGAAAAGCTTGTCATTTTCCGACAAAGCGGCCTCGCCGAGTATTGTCATGAGTTCCTTCGCGTCTTTGCCGCGCGCGTATCCCGCGAAAATCTGGTTCATGGTGCCGGCGTGGTCTTCTCTTGTTTTTCCCTCGCCTATGCCCTTGTCCTTAAGACGGCTCAGGCTCGGCAAAACGTCGACCGGCGGAACTATGCCCTTTCTGTGCAGGTCGCGGGACAGGATGATCTGCCCTTCGGTGATATAACCCGTAAGGTCGGGGATCGGGTGGGTCTTGTCGTCTTCGGGCATGGTCAAGATCGGGATCATCGTGATAGATCCGTCTTTTCCGATACGCCTGCCGGCTCGCTCATACATTGTGGCAAGGTC
>WRJA01000107.1 GCA_009782435.1 Oscillospiraceae bacterium | reverse complement strand
AGATTGATTCACAACGAAAACGCAGCGCCGGTTTACGAGCTTATCGCGGGGGAGAGAAGACTTCGGGCGGTCAGGCTTTTGTTCTGGGAGACTGTGCCGTGTATTATAGTAAACGCGGATAAACAAGTCTCGGCCGAGATCGCGATAATAGAAAACCTGCAAAGGGAAGACCTGAATTTTTTCGAGCAGGCGAAAGCGATACAGAAATTAATAGAGCTTTTTGAATATACTCAGGAACAGGCCGCGAGAAGGCTTTCGGTCAGCCAGTCTTATATAGCAAATAAGCTCAGGATATTGAAATTGCCGGAGGAAGAACGCGATATAATAACAGAGTATTGCTTAACAGAACGCCACGCGAGATCGTTTATTCGGATCATAGACGAAACAGAGCGCAAAAAAGTTATCGCGACGGTTATAAAACGTTCCCTTAACGTATCCTCGACTGAAAAATACATAGATAAGATACTTAATGAAAAAGAAAGAGAGACGGAAAAGATAAAATATCAGAACCAGAAATCGACTTTTATAGTCAAGGATGTAAGGCTATTTTTAAACACGATAGACAAAGTCGTAGACACGATCGCCCAGAGCGGGATCGACGTAAAGAGCGAAAAGACCGACAGGGGCGAATATATAGAGATATATCTGAACGTCCCGAAAAAGAAAGCTTGAGGGAATTTTTTGTCAAAGCCCCCTTTTGAAAGGGGGTGGCAAATGCGTCAGCATTTGACGGGGGATTCCCCGTATTCCCGGCGCTTGGATGAATCCCCCGCCGTCTGCGGACGGCGCCCCCTTTCAAAAAGGGGGCTTTTCAGGAGTTCCCGCACAGGGCTAATGTTTAAAACGCACGGAAAGTTAGGAGAAAGGTATGCGTAAACCACCGATACGGTCCGCCTGCGCGCTGCTTCTCGTTATCTGTATGATCATAATGATCATAAGCGTATTCGCCGGATGCGAAAGGCTGAACCCGGCGCAATCCGCAGATTCAAATAATATAGCCTCCCCGTTCGGCTCGTTCCGCGATATTCCCGGCGTGACGGCGGCGGAAATCGAAGAAATCGACGGGCTCCTGACGCAATACGGGTCGTTTGTTTACGGGATGCCGTTGAGCACCGAGGCTTTCAGAAATGAGAACGGAGAGGTTTCGGGTTATTCCGCGCTTCTGTGCGAATGGCTGTCGGATTTTTTCGGGATACCGTTCAAACCGGAGCTGTTTGAATGGCTCGATCTGCTCGACGGACTCGAAACGGGAGAGATATCCTTTTCCGGAGAACTGACGGCAACGGAAGAAAGGGAGAGCCTCTATTTTATGACGGAGGCTATCGCATCGCGCCCGCTGAAATACTTTCTCCTTGAAAGCGGCCGAACACCGGAGGAAATTGCCGCGGAGCGCCCCGTACTCTGCGGTTTCATCGAAAGCACATCCACCATCGACACGGTTGCTTCGGAGCTTGAACCCGGCTCGTTTGAAATTGTCCTGCTGCGCGATGTGAGCCTGGTTCACGGCGCTCTTTTGTCGGGAGAGATAGACGCTTTTTATTACAGCGGCACCGCGGAGGCTAACTTCGCGGAATATGACGACGTCGTCGCCCGGGATTTTTATCCTCTGATTTACAGGCCGGTTTCCCTGGCTACGCGCGACAAAGATCTCGCGGCCGTGATATCGGTTACGGAAAAAGCGCTTGAGGACGGAGCTATGCGCCTTCTGAGCGATTTTTATATACAGGGCGAACGGGATTACCTCAAATACAAGCTTTTCTCCCGATTCACAAACGAGGAGCGCGACTACATCAACAGCAACCCGGTAATACCCATGGGCGTCGATCCCGGGAATTATCCGGGCTGCTTCTACAACAGGCGCGAAAAAGAATGGCAGGGGATCTTTCCGGATATGCTCGACGAAGTTTCGGCGCTGACCGGCCTGACGTTCGAGCGCGTCAACGACGAGAATACGGAGTGGCCTGAAATATACCGGATGCTGATCAACGGCGAGATCGCCCTGGTTCCGGAACTTACCCGCACGGCGGAGCGGGAAGGCCGGTTCCTGTGGCCGGAGACCGCGGAAATGACCGATTATTACGCCTTGATCTCCAAATCCGATTACCGCGACATAAGAATAAACGAGATACTGTACGTCAAGGTGGGGTTGGCCAAGGATACCGCATATACGGAAATTTTCAGAAAATGGTTCCCGAATCATATAAATACCGTCGAATACGCAAGCATGGAGGACGCCTTCGACGCGCTGCGCGCCGGCGACGTTGAAATGGTCATGGCCAACCGGAACAGGCTTCTGTACCTGACCAATTATCTTGAGCTTCCCGGTTACAAGGCCAACATCGTGTTTGATCTGGCCCTTGATATAAAAATCGGCCTCAACAAAGACGAAGCCGTCCTTATGTCCGTTCTCGACAAGACGCTGAAACTTACAGACACAGCCGGCATATCGGATAATTGGATACGCAAGACTTACGATTACCGGACCAAACTGGCGCAGGCCCGCCTTCCGTATCTGATCGGCGCGGTTATCCTGTCGCTGTGCGTCATGACCCTCACCCTGCTCCTTTTCCGCGGAAAACGCAACGAGAGCATACGTTTGGAAAGGCAGGTTAAAGCGCGCACGAGCGAACTTACGGGCCTGCGCGGCGACCTGGAAGACGCCCTTGACGCCGCGCACGCCGCCTCGCGCTCAAAATCCGTGTTCCTCGCGAATATGAGCCACGAGCTGCGCACGCCCCTGAACGTGATAATCGGCCTGACGGATCTGACCCTGGAAGAAACCGGGCTGCCCGTTTCGGTGAAAACGAACCTGCGCAGCGTCAGCAACGCCGGCGGCACGTTGCTGAGCATCGTCAACGACATACTGGACATATCCAAAATAGAGTCCGGCAAACTTACGCTCAACCCGTCGCCGTACAGCTTGCCCGACCTGCTCAATGACACGGTCATGATGGTCACGACATACATCGGCGAAAAACCGATAGATTTCAAGCTGCATATCCGCGAGGACCTGCCGAGCGTCCTGCAAGGCGACGAACTGCGCGTGAAACAGATAATGACGAACCTGCTCAGCAACGCCGTTAAGTACACTCCCGAAGGCACGGTCGAGCTTTCCGTTGACTGCCGGCGCGACGGAGACGACGCGTGGCTTGACATAACGGTCGCGGACACCGGCATCGGCATACGGGAAGAAGACAAGGAGTATCTTTTTACCGACTATTATCAGGCCGACGCCCAAACGAACCGCAATACGGAAGGCACCGGCCTGGGCTTGTCCATAACCCGGAAGATGTCGGAGATGATGGGCGGCTCTGT
>WRJA01000106.1 GCA_009782435.1 Oscillospiraceae bacterium | reverse complement strand
GACGAAAATTGGTATGATTTCCTGAAAGTATTCGCCGTTTTTCTTGTCGGCGCCGGATATAAAGGACTTCTGGCAATGATCGACGAATTGGTCAATATTTATAAAATACCCAATTCGATCACGAGACAAAACAATTACGAGAAACTACTGACCATATACAATGACGCCCTTCAGGGGAAAGCGAGTTTCATCGGTTTTTTGGCGGGCGCCACTCCTTTGTGCCTCGAAGACAGATACAGAGGCCTTTTCAGCTATGAGGCTTTGCGGTCGCGTCTCGACCGCGGGCGTTTTTCCGAAGAGGGCGCGGAGGATATGTCCGCGCCGGTCATAAGGCTGCAAATGCTGACGCGGGAGGAAATGTACGTTCTGACGGAAAAACTGCGCGACATCCACGCGTCGCTTTATCAATACGAGCCTTTTCTGAAGCATGAGGATCTGTTGGCTTTTCTGACGGCAGAATACAACAGGGTCGGCGCCGACACGCACATAACCCCGCGCGAAATGATTCGGGATTTTATCGAAATCGTCAACATTCTTTATCAGAACCCGGGAAAAACCCTCGCCGACATCATCGGCTCAGACGATTTTATCCCGGCAAAAGGCGGACCGGACGGCGAAGAGATAAGCGGTGAATTTCATGAATTCGAACTGTAGCGCGACGGAAAAACCGGACGTCTTCTCCCGGCTTGCCCCGTTCATTCGGGACTTTATTTGGCGTAACAAATGGGAAGAGCTGCGCGGCGTGCAAGTCGCCGCGTGCGAAGTAATTTTTGACACCGACGATAATCTCCTTCTTTCCTCAGGCACGGCTTCCGGGAAAACCGAGGCGGCCTTTCTTCCGGTACTCACGGAGCTTTGCAACAAACCGTCAGCGTCGGTAGGCGCGATGTATATTTCACCGCTTAAAGCGCTGATCAACGATCAGTTTAAACGTTTGGACGCGCTTTTGACCGATTCGCATATACCTGTATGCAAATGGCACGCGGACGCTTCGCTTGCGAGGAAAAACGAGCTTATCAAAAATCCGGAAGGCATTTTGCAGATAACCCCGGAATCGCTTGAAAGCTTGCTGACAAACAAACGCGGCGCCTGTATCCGCATGTTCTCCGATCTGCGTTTTGTGATCATCGACGAAGTCCATCATTTCATGCGCGACGCCCGGGGGCTGCAGCTTCTTTGTCTTCTGGAACGGCTGCAAAAGCTTACAGGCGCCGTTCCGAGGCGCATCGGGCTGTCGGCTACGCTCGGCGAACTGTCGCCGGCAACAGACTGGCTGAACACGGGAACCGACCGCCGCTGCGCGGCGCCTGTCACGGACGAAGGCAAAAAGCGCGTCAGGCTGCATGTCGAGCGATTTGTCAATTATGCCGACAAGCGTGATTTTACGGAACGCGACGGCTCCGGAAACATTGTGAAAAGCTCCTTTTCGGGGGAGATCGGCGACCGCGAGCATTATGAATACCTGTTTAAAATGACGCTCGGCAAAAAAACCATCATATTCGCCAACAGCCGAGAGGAAACTGAACTTGTAATGGCAAATCTTCGAGAGGTCGCGCGCAAACATAAAGCCGCGGACGTTTACCGCGTGCATCACGGCAACGTATCGGCCCTGCTGCGGGAAGCCGCCGAAGACGAGATGAAATCCGACGACGAAAAAATCGTAACGGGCGCAACAGTGACATTGGAATTGGGCATAGACATCGGCTCGCTTGATCAGGCGGTTCAAATAGGCGCGCCTTTGAGCGTTTCGAGTTTCGCTCAGCGTTTGGGCCGCTGCGGGCGGCGCGGACAAACCCCGCAGCTTCTGTTTACTTTTGTCGAGGATATTCAAATTAATTCGGCGGATACTCTTGCTCCGATAAACTGGGAATTCTTGCGAACCATCGCCGTCATCGAGCTGTATACAAAGGACAACCGGCAAGAGCCGATCCGGCCGCGAACTCTGCCTTACAATCTTCTTTACCACCAAACGATGAGCTGTTTGAAAAGCGGCGGCGAGATGTCTCCCGCGGCGCTCGCGCAGACGGTTTTGACCCTCGGTTGCTTTAAAAACATATCTCAGGACGATTTCAGGCTCCTGCTCGCCCGGCTGATCGATATAAGGCAATTGGAACGCACGGAGCGCGGAGGGTTGATAATAGGGAGCGAAGGCGAGAAGTCCGTGAACAGCCACAAGTTCCTCACCGTGTTTGAAACGCCGGAATATTTGCTTGTCAAAGACGAAAACCGCACCATAGGCACAGTGGATAAAGTCTACCCTGTCGGCACCCGTTTCGCACTGGCCGGGCTGACCTGGGAAACGGTCGAAGTCAATGAAAAAAGTAAAGTTATTTTTGTGAAACGCGTCCCGGGAATATCCGTTGTCGATTGGAATGTTGAATTCGAAGTCGAAATACACACGCTGCTTGCGCGCAAGATACGCGATATCCTGCGCTCTTCGGATGATTATCCGTATTTGAGCGACAGATGCCGAGAGCGGCTGTCCGAAATCCGGTATATAGCCCGCAACACCGGCATTGCCGAAAACCCGGTCATGCACCTTTCCGACAAAGTATTCGCCGTGTTTCCCTGGGTTGGCACGAGGCAGCTTTTCACGTTGCATTACGCGCTGTCTCAAGGCGGAATAAAAAACAAGCTGCCGTGGATCTCCTCTTTATACCTTGAGGTACAGTCCGAGAAAACTTCAGGCGAGCTTGAAAGAAGTATTTACGATATCTTAAGCGGCGACATGAACCCATACGAGTTCCCTCTGCCGGAAAACGCGCAGGTCAAAGGCAAGTACAACGAATTTGTTCCGTCCGAGTTGCTGCGAAAACAGTTTATTGAAGATTATCTCGATCCGGTAGGTCTGCGGGATGGAATTTTACAGGAATAGAGGGGAAAAATGCGAATTCTATTTATTGACATCGATACGTTACGGCCTGATCATATGGGCTGTTACGGTTACAACCGGGACACGACCCCTAACTTTGATCAAGTGGCCAAACAGGGGCTGGTTTTCGACAATTGCTATTGTTCGGACGCGCCCTGCCTTCCTTCGCGCGCCGCGCTTATTTCGGGAAGGTTCGGGATACACACCGGCATCGTCGGGCACGGGGGGACCGCGGCTGACAGGCGGCTCACCGGAGCTTCGCGTAGTTTCGGCGACAGCCAGGACGACTTGAGCTTCAACCATATTTTCCGCCGCGCGGGCATGTATACCGCATCGATCAGCACGTTCGCCGAGCGCCATTCGTCGTGGTGGTATAACGCGGGCTTCAACGAAACGCACAACGTGGGAAAGCGCGGGCACGAATCCGGCGAGGAGGTGCTTCCGATCGCGCTCGACTGGCTCAAACGGAACAAGGAA
>WRJA01000105.1 GCA_009782435.1 Oscillospiraceae bacterium | reverse complement strand
TCCGCCGTTTTATGCTCTCCCGCTTTTTCCCGGAGGACCGAATACAAAAGGGGGATTAAAAGCCAACGAGAAGAGGCAGGTGATTGACTGGGACGGAAACATTATTCCCAAACTGTATGCTGCCGGCGAAATTGCGTCTGTTTTTAAGTTCGTATACCAAGCCGGCGGCAATTTGGCCGAATGCATCGTCTGCGGTCGCACGGCAGGCGCCAACGCCGCGCTGGAACCGGAGTCGGATTAAAATGAAAAATAAGAATACGGCCACGATTTGGAGCAGAGATTTTATTCTTCTGCTCGTTATAAACGGGGTAAGCGGCCTCAGTTTTCAAATCCTTTCACCGAACTTACCGGTTTATGCGCAGCAAATAGGATTTTCGGAAAGCCTGATCGGAGTTTTGGTAGCTTCTTTGGCTTTCGGCGCGCTTCTGTCGCGCCCTTTTGCAGGGATGATGTCCGACAGAATGAACCGTAAAAAGATATGCGCTTTTGCTACATTAATGACATCGGTGGCGGTCGTATCACTTGAATTGGCATCACATCCGCCTTTGCTGCTTGGGATCCGCTTTTTTCACGGTGTGCTTTTCGGTCTTAACACCACAGTGACCCTGACCATGGCGTCTGTTGTTACTCCGGAAAATAAAATGGGCCGCGGCGTCGGGATTTTCGGAATTACCGGTATCGGAGCCCAAGCTGTCGCCCCGGCTATGGGAATATACGTCGTACTACGTTGGGGATATCCGGTATTATTCCTCGTCACAGCCGGCATATCGGTGATAGCGGCTTCCATGGTACCGATTCTTTCGGACAAAGTCCTCGCGCGAAAAAACGGACCGAAAAAAACCGTCCGGAGAAAATTTTCATTCAAAAACATAATAGCCCCGGAAGTACTGGGAATGGCTTTTATAGCCTTACTGTTTACCGGCGTCACAAGCTCTGTTACCAATTTTATGGTTTTATACGGAGTGACAAAAGGCATTGCCGATGTGGGATTCTATTTTACCGTATTCGCTTCTGTTTTAATGGCGACACGGTTTTTCAGCGGTAATCTTACCGATCGGTTTTCATTTCGGTTGATCCTGTATCCTTGTTCCGCCTGTTGCGCGGGCGCGTTGATTTTGATCGGCTTTGCAGATTCGTTTTCTTTTCTTGCCGCGGCAGCTGTCTTTATGGGAATTGGCTATGGCATTTCAACCCCGACGATACAGACAGCCGCCATACGTATCGCGCCTGCCGACAAGCGGGGAATCGCTGTGGCCACTATTTTCGCCGGCACGGATTTGGCACACTGCATTGCGCCCGTACTGATGGGTTCTGTGGTGGAAGCAGCGGGGTACAGGGCGGGTTTTCTTACCATGTGCAGCCTGATGATTATTGCGGTTCCCGCCGTAATACTCTCAGCCCGCAAGGGAAGAGCCGAACCGGGATGACCCGGAACCGATTCCGGTCTGCTCGCCACCGCCGGCAAACGGATAATACTGACGGCACCGTTATGATTATGATAACAGGTGCCGTTAAACATTTCAGGCGTCATTTTATACAATATTAACATCGACATTTACACATTTGTATTTTTTCTCCGTTGCGCGCGAAGGCGGGCGGGGTTCAACGAATCGGATATTTTTACAGGGATACCGTTACTTTTTTCCAAATTTGGACTCTGATTAAATATGAGCCGAAAATAATGAATGCCCGGCCCGGATACCAATAAAAGAAAGAAGGAAAACGGAAATGAAAACCAAACTGAGATTAAAGCTTATATCGGCGATACTGGTCACCGCGATGACGGCGACGCTGTTTCCGAGCATGGTATTAGGCGCGGACGGGCCGATTAATCAGATTTCAACCGGCAGGGGCGGCGCGGGAGAAGGCGCGGCGGCGGAGACATTGTATTTTAACGGGAACGGCGGGACGGCCGGCCCCGGGGATTTTGCCGTGGCGATCACCAAATCGATCACCGACACGGTGAACGGAGTCCGTCTTCCGGAGAACGAGTTTGAGATAACATTGGAAGTCGTGACATACGAGGAAGTCACGGAGGCGTCGGTTCCGGCGGACGCTCTTGTGGTATTGGTAATGGACGTATCCGGCAGCATGAACCGCAACGAGACATATTATGTTGACGGCGCGAACAGGACAAGGATGTGGGTGGCGGTCAACGCAGCGAAGAAATTCATCAACGGATACGCGGACGTCGGAAGCTATACCGGAGTGATCCGCGGGCTGTCGATAGTCGCTTTCGGCAACAGCGTAAAGCCGCTTTTGGGCTGGACAAACGTGGCCGGCAACGCGAGTGTCGGCGCGAACGCCCTCAACGCCATAAACACGGGTTCTGGCCAAACGCCGGTGTCCGACCTCGGCGCCGGCACGAACGTCGCCGGCGGGCTTAAATATGCAAACAATTTGCTCGGCGCGGTGCCGGGCGCGTTGTCGGATCCCTCCGACCCGATCACCAACGTGCATGTCATTCTCCTGTCCGACGGCGGGCCGACCGGCGCTGCGACGTCCGCAGGCGGCGCGGCAAACTACGCCCGCACAACGGGAACGATGACCGCGGATTACGGCTCCAACGACAGGACCGGCGGCAACGCAACTTTTAATGTCAGGGGCGAAGGCGTCAGTGTAAGCAACGACAGCAACGACGGTTACAAAAACTGCGTGAGCTATGCCATTGCCGAGGCGGCCTCGCTGAAGGGCAGGGCAACGTATACGCCCGTCGTTCATTCGATCGGCTTCACCACGCAGAATTTCACAACGTCTCAGCAGGAATACTGGGCCTATCACCGCAGCAATACCGACAGGATGTCCGTCACCGCTTTTCTCGGAGCGGTGAGCTCGTTCGGCAATGTCCATGACGCGAGCAACGAATTCACATTGGACAACGCTTTCAAAACTATCTACGGGTCTATAATAACCGATCCGTGGACGGTAACTGACACGATGGGCGCGAACATGGCATTCGCCGAAGACGTCAGCGGTCTCGGCTACGTCACGTGGGACCCCGCCAAAAATCAGTTCGTATGGGATCTTCCCGCCGCGTATAAAGCCGGCAAGGTCAGCAGTGTCGAAACGGTATCGGACGGCAAAACAGAAACGCGGTATACTTTCACCTTCTCTTACAGGGTGAAGCTCAGCAATCTGAGCGGTTATACGGCGGGAGACGTTGTAAATACAAACAGCTTCACGGAACTGAATTATAACGTCACCCAAAACGGGGTCCGGGGTCCGGAGCAAAAGGTTCAGTTCATAAGCCCCAAGGTATTCGGATTCGCGGCGGACTTCGGGTTTGTTAAGAAGGACAGCCGCGGGGATACGGTCGAAGGCGCCGTATTCGACGTATACGTCACAGACGGCGGGA
>WRJA01000104.1 GCA_009782435.1 Oscillospiraceae bacterium | reverse complement strand
CCGCCCGCTTTGAGTATACCGAAATATATCGGCAGCCACTCAAGGCAGTTCATGAGCAGAACGGCGACCTTATCCCCGCGTTTTATGCCGTTTGAAAGGAGAAGGTTCGCGAAACGGTTGGCGCGGCGGTCGAAATCGGTCCATGTTATCTCCCGCCTGTAAGCGTCTTCCGGCGCGGTTTCGACCAATGCGAACTCCTTCCAATTCTCCGACGCGAATTCCTTCCGGTTTTCCGTCGCGGGTTCCGGCCGGCCGCTTTGCCCGAATCGTTCGTTTTCCGGATTGATCTCGATCAGCGCCGTATCATCGCCGCAGCGCGCGGCGTTGTTTTCGGCAAATTCGGTTATAGGCATCGTGTTACCTCTTTTCGGGTTTTAATTGACGTTGCGTATCTTATCATATTTCGCCGGTTTTGTCATCCTTGTTGCCGCGTCTTGTTTTTTATGATATATTGCGTTCGGACTGCATGCTTTGCGTCCGCGGAGGCACCGGAGGTACCTTCGGGATGATAAAACTGTTGACAACCGGGAAACAATATATTACAATATGGTTACTAAAGGGGGTGTCGGGATTGCCGGCGACAAAAACCGCTTCTCTGACTTACAGGGGCCGCCCGCTGCGGCGCAAGGACAACATGATATATTTCGGCAGCATGTCGGAAAAATATATTATCATGCTGCAGATTAACGAGACAAAAAAGGTTAAGGACATGGACGTGGCGACAAAGGTCTCGGTTCAGTTGCAGCTTACCGATCCGGATTTGAAAAGCCGCGACAGGGTTGTTAAAAAAAGCGAGAAGGACAGCCTGTACGCCGCGATGGACGTCGCTTCCGTGTGGCTTGAAAGAGCGCTGGCGGCCGGCTGACGGTCGGTTATGTACTGTTTTGTGAAACGAACGATAAGAACGGGACTGTTTGTCGTTACCGCGGCCGCATTGATCACGGCGTCGGCCGCCGCTTCGAGCTCCGGGGCCGGTTTGGTGCGGGCGACCTCGCTCAACCTACGCGGCAGCGCGGATATCTCAGCCGAGATTCGCGATGTTATCCCGGGGGGCCGGGCCGTGGTTGTCGCCGAAAAGGGCGACGACTGGTGTAAGGTCGTTTACAACGGCGCCGTCGGTTACGCCGCGGCCGAGTATTTAAGCTTATATGAAAACTTTGACGCCGATCTGGGATTCGGCGTCGTGCGCGGAGAAAACGTCCGTTTGCGCGAGAGTCCCGATTTGGGCGGCGAGATCATTTGTTTGTACGGCAACGGCGCAGTAGTGACAGTTAAGGGTGTTTACGGCCCGTGGTACAAGGTCTGCGTCGGCGGCCGCGAGGGGTATATACACAGCGACTTCATCGGGCTGCGGGGGGAAACAAAGCCGGATGCCGCTCCGGTTTCGGAAGGGGAGCGCATAGCGGAGACCGCGCTGAAATACTTGGGATTTCCGTATGTCTGGGGAGGCGCCGGCCCTTCGGGTTTTGACTGCTCGGGGCTTGTTTTTTTTGTTTATAAAGAGTGCGGGTATGATATCGGCCGCACCTCGGACGCTATTTATTGCGAAGGAGAATATGTTTCCGTGAACGACCTGAGGCCGGGGGACGCGATGTGCTTTGCGAACGGCGGCGGGACGTATGTGGGGCATGTGGGCATTTATATCGGAGACGGCAAATTTATCCATTCCTCTTCCGCGAGCGAGGGCGTGATAATCACCGATCTCTCCTGCGGATACTATTCCGGAAACTTCGCGGGAGCGAGGCGTATCGTCTGACGCGCCGATCCGCGGAACGCAGGCAGTACCGCGCCCGGTTCGCCCCTCCCGACCGGTTATATTTACGCCCCCTGGGATGATGACCTCATCGTTGCGGGCGTAAATCTTTTTGTTGCGGGTGTTATGAGAGCCGGCGGGGAGGAAAAATTATGAAACGGGAAATGTATTACGGGTACAAATTCACGGATCGTGAGGAACTTGCGCAGACAATATCAGAGTATATCGAGTACTGTAATTACCGACGGTTCCGGCGACGCCTGAAGGTGATGACGCCAATGGAATACCATGAGCGATTTTTACCGGCTGCATAAAAACCACTGCCTGCCAAATGGCAGGCAGCAGAAAAGAAATTTTCTTTTTTCATTGTCCTCTTGACGGGTAGCGCAGCGCTTCCGGCGCGGCGGTTATTATTTCGCCGTGAATTTATTGACGACCCCCACAAGATTACCGATCTCAGGCTTTGAAAGCTGCGCGTCGGCGCCGACCTCCAGGCCTTTTACCATCATTGTCTCGTCGATCAGCGATGAGAAGATGATAACAGGCAAAGCGCTCAGAACAGGGTCGCTTTTTATCAGTTTGGTAAGCCTGTGCCCGTCCATTTGAGGCATCTCGATGTCTGTGATGACGCATCCGACCCGGGATTTCAAGGGTTCGTCGGTGTTTTCCTTGACGCTCTGCAAAAAGCTCCAGGCCTCTTCCCCGTTGGTCGTTATCACAATGTTGGTGTAACCCGCGCGGCTGAGCGCGTCGTGAACCAATTTTCTCATAAGCGCGCTGTCTTCGGAGATGAGGATAGGCGTTCCGCTCGCCTCCGGGAGAATAAAGCGGTTTATGTTATCCTGCGATAATCCGGTATCGGGACATATATCGAAAGAGATTTTTTCGAAATCCAATATGGAGATGATCCTGTCGCCGACCTTTGCGATGCCCGTAACGATCCCTTCGCCCCCGCCGTAGATGATGGGATCCGGTTTTTCTATGGCGTGCCATGACACCCGGTTTATTCCCACGACTCCGTGTACGTGGAAAGCTACGTTCGTCCTGTTGAAACTGGCGATAATGTATATGTCTTTATCAGGGGTTTCCGAACCGGACAGACCCAGATAAGAGGAAAGGTCGATAACGGTGTAAACGATGCCGCGCGGGTGGATTATCCCCTCGATACACGGATGGGAATTCGGCATACGCTGTATCGGCTGCGCCTGCATCAACTCGGTTATCTTTGCCACGTTTATGCCGAAACTGTCTCCCGAGATCAAAAACTCAAGGATCTCCAGTTCGTTTGTTCCGGTTTCGAGTAAGATATTGCTGTCAGCGTTATCCAATGATTTCACCCCTTTTCGGTTTCCGGCCCGGGGACCGGTCCCGTCATTTGTTAAAAAGCTCCGTTATCCTGACCCCGTAGTTCTCGTCTATGACGACCACTTCGCCTTTCGCGATGATTTTGCCGTTCACGAGTATGTCCACGGGTTCTCCCGCGAGTTTGTCGAGTTCGATTATCGTGCCCTGCCCAAATTCCAGTATCTCCCTAATCAGTTTATGCGTCCGGCCGAGCTCTACGCTCACTTCAAGGTTTACGTCCATCACGAGCCCGATATTTTTGCGGTCTATGACGAACGGCTCTTCTTCGAACGCCTGGAAGTTAGCGGGCTG
>WRJA01000103.1 GCA_009782435.1 Oscillospiraceae bacterium | reverse complement strand
TCGTGAACCTGGAGTATCAATTTTGCTTTCAGTCTTTCTTTTTTCATTATCTCTCTGACGTTAACCATGGCAAGTTTTATTATATCCGCAGCCGTTCCCTGAATAGGCATGTTGAGCGCGACGCGCTCGCCGAATGAGCGCCGGTTATGATCGGGCGACTTGAATTCCGGCAAATAACGCCTTCGGCCGAACAAGGTGGAAACAAAACCGTCCGCTTTTGCCTTTGCGACGATATTTTTCATATAGTCCCGTACACCGCTGTATTTCTCGAGATACGCGTCTATATATGCTTTTGCCTCATATGTGCTTACCCCGATATCGCGGGAGAGCGAAAACGCGGATATCCCGTAAACAATTCCGAAATTCACAGCCTTCGCGTGCCTGCGCATAAGAGGGGTAACTTCCGACGGATTGACGCCAAACACCTGCGAAGCGGTCACAGTGTGGATATCCTCGCCGGAACGGAACGCATTTTTCATGGTCGAGTCACCGGAGATATGCGCAAGAAGCCGAAGTTCGATTTGGCTGTAATCGGCGTCCGCCAGATTGTTGCCCGGTTCCGCGATCAGCATCTTTCTGATCTCTCCGCCAAGTTCGCTCCTGACGGGAATGTTCTGCAGATTCGGTTCCGTTGAAGACAGGCGGCCCGTCGCCGTAACGGTCATCTGAAAATTTGTTCGTATTCTTCCGTCATCAGATATCGCTTTTAAAAGTCCGTCCGAATATGCGGACTTCAGTTTTGTCAGCAGCCTGTAATCCAAAACCATACCGACCGCCGGGTGAACGCCGGTAAGTTTTTCCAAAACGTCCGCGTTTGTGCTTCTTCCAGTTTTTGTTTTACCCGCCGAAGGAAGCCCGAGCCTGTCAAACAGCACTTCCCCAAGCTGCTTGGGAGACGCGATATTGAATTCCGTACCGGCCGAATCCCAAATGTCCGAACGCAGCTTCTCGATTTTTTCGGTCAAACTCTTCCCGAAATCTTCCAAGGCTTTTTTGTCCGCCGCGAAACCGGCGGCCTCCATGTCCGCAAGAACTCGGCAAAGCGGCATTTCGATGTCGTAAAACAAACGCGAAGCGCCGATACGCTTCAATTCGGCGTCCGATACAGGATATTGCCGCAGGATCTCTTCAGCGCCGGAGCAACTGCGGTCCGCCGGCTCCGGGGCGCCGGTCCGGGCGCCGGAATCGCCTTTCGAAGAATCCGCGGTATACGCAGCGAGGGCGACGTCGAAAACAAACCCGTCGGCCGGCAGCCCGAAACGAAGCAGCCGGCCCGTTTTGTCCTTGATATTTGCAGAGATTTTCTTTATGTCCTCGGAGAACAGTTTCCTTAAAAACGCATCATACTCTCCCGTGAAATCGGATCGATCGGCATAATAAATTGCTTTTCCGTCACAAACAGAAACAGACCCGGCGTCGTCGCTGAGCGTCACCGAAACAAAATCGGCCCGACGGGCATTTTCTATTATTTCGTCCAGCTCCCGGCAAGAGACGGCTTTACGCTCTTCAAGCCGCTCCGGGCCGGCTTTATGAGGAAGGGCGCTCTCCTGCGGTTCGACATTCCATAAGCGTATCAGCTTGTTGAACCCCAATCGCCGGAAAAGTTCATACAGCCCGGAGCCGAAACTCTGCTCCCAAACCGCGTCGCACGGATCAAAATTTATGGGCGCAACCCTTATAATGGTGGCAAGCTCACGCGAGAGCAGCGCGCTTTCCTCTCCCGAAATGAGCTTTTTCCGGATGCTTTCCGAAATACCGGAAGAATCCAAAGCGGAGTATATCGCTTCGACAGTTCCGTATTTTCGCATCAGATCCTTTGCCGTTTTTTCCCCGATGCCCGGAACCCCCGGAATATTATCCGAGGAGTCTCCCATCAAGGCCTTTAAATCCGGCATTTTTTCCGGTTCAAACCCGTATTCCCGCCGAAAACTTTCCGGGTCATACTCAATCATTTCGGTTTGCCCCGCCTTGGTTCTTACAAATTTAACGTGAACCTTCTCCGTAACAAGGCTTAAGCTGTCCCTGTCGCCTGTAACAATGAGGCATTCCGAGCCTGTTTCCTCACATTTCAAACTGATTGTCCCGATCAGATCATCCGCCTCATATCCCTCAAGCTCGCAGCGTTTAATTCCCATCGCGTCCAAGATTTCTTTTATAACGGGCATCTGAGCGGCAAGCTCTTCGGGCATTGATTTCCGCTGCGCCTTATACGCGCCGTACCTCAAATGCCTGAATGTGGGCCCTTTCAGGTCGAACGCGACGCAAAGGCCTTCCGGCTTCTCATCGTCGAGCAGTTTCCGCAGCGTTACCAAGAATCCGTACACGGCGTTTACCGGAGCGCCGTCCGGGGCGTTCAGCATACGCACCCCGTAATACGCCCGATTTATCATGCTGTTGCCGTCGATTATCATCAGTTTCATATTCGGTACTCCCGGGATATCTTTTTTAATCGGATCGGGGTTAGTTCAGATTTGTGTCATTTCCCCTCGCCTTTGAGTTTGACTATCATATCGCGAAGCACGGCCGCATACTCAAACTCCAGCATTTTTGCCGCTTCTCTCATTTGCTTCTCAAGTTTCGCGATTTCCTCCGCGCGCTCGCCGGCGGTCATTTTCAGCCCGTTCGGGCTTTCGCCGGCTGTTATAACAGGCAGGTCGCGTATGTCCTTGATTATCGTTTTGGGCGTTATTCCCATCCTCAGGTTATAATCAGACTGTTTTTTGCGCCGGCGCTCGGTTTCATTTATCGCAGATTGCATCGAATGAGTAACGGAGTCCGCATACATGATTACAAGCCCTTCCGCGTTCCTCGCGGCCCTGCCTATGGTCTGTATCAGCGACGTCTCGGTTCTCAGGAAGCCCTGCTTGTCCGCATCCAGTATAGCGACGAGGGAAACCTCAGGCAGGTCGAGGCCTTCCCGAAGCAGGTTTATGCCCACCAAAACGTCGAACGCCCCCATCCTCAAATCCCGTATTATTTCAAGCCTCTCGAGCGTTTCTATCTCGGAGTGCAGGTAACGCGCCTTTACCCCCGCGTTTTTTATGTAATCGGTCAGGCTTTCAGCCATTTTTTTCGTCAGCGTCGTCACGAGGACCTTCTCTCCGCGCTTAACCACTTTGTTGACTTCGCCTATGAGGTCGTCGATTTGCCCTTCGCTCCTGTGTATTTCGATTTCCGGGTCCAAAAGCCCAGTCGGCCTGATTACCTGTTCCACGGGGATGCCGCCCGAAAGCCCCCGTTCAAACTCGGCGGGGGTCGCGCTGACATAGATGGCCTGATTCACCATGTCCTGAAATTCCTCAAACCGTAGCGGCCTGTTGTCGAGTGCGGAAGGCAATCTGAAACCGTACTCGACGAGCGACGATTTCCGCGAATGGTCCCCTGCGTGCATTGCGCGGAGCTGCGGGAGCATTACGTGCGATTCATCTATCAC
>WRJA01000102.1 GCA_009782435.1 Oscillospiraceae bacterium | reverse complement strand
TGACGGAGCGGAAGGCGACTGAGTGTTTCCTCCGGCGCAGGCGGCAAAGAATACCAAAACAAAAACCAATGCCAAAACAACAGATACTGCTCTTTTCATTTTTTTCTCCCTTTCTGTGATTCAAGTTTTGTTATACTGTCTGTATTTACAGCTTAATACCGAAATACTCTTCCGCGTTGCGGAAAAACAGCTTTTCTTTGTCCAAATCGGACAGGACGAGTTCTCTGTTAAAAGCGTCAATTTCTTCGAGAGATTCATAGGGGAAATCCGACCCGAACAAAATGTGATCGATCCCGAGCACGTCTGCGGTACAACGGAAAGACTCATGGGAAAACTGTCCGCTTGTCGTTACCCAGATGTTTTTTCTGAAATAGTAATCGGGCAGCTCTTTACTGACAGCCGGTTCATGCTTATTGATCTTGTTCATCCCTACCATTCGTTTAAGAATAAACGGGAATATTTCGCCCAAATGCCCCACCATAAGCTTCAAACCCGGGTTGCGGTCAAAGGTGCCTTTTAAAATGAGCCGCATTATCGCGATAGAAGTGTCGATACCGAAACCGAACGCGGCGGCCACCATATGAGGCCCGAGACCGGTCAAGCGGCCGCCCGGTTCCACGGAATGCGTGGGATGCATGTATACCGCGGCTCCCAGTTCGCCGGCCTTGTCAAATAAAGAGGCATAGCGGTCGTCATCCGGATAAGTCAGTCCGAAGTTTGAATAGGCCATCCAGCCCGTAAATCCGAGTTCCTTCATGCAGCGTTCCAATTCTGCGGATGAAGCTTCCGGGTCTTGGACCGGCAGCACGGCGAACGCCTTAAAACGTTTGGGGTATTTTTTAATAAAAGAAGCCATCCAATCGTTTGTTTCGCGCGCCACCTCTGTTGCCGTCCGGACATCGTCCAAGAGCTCAATACCGGGCGAACTGCTGAGGATCTGCATCCAAGTGCCGAACCGGTCCATAAGCTCGATGCGTTCCTCACAGTTTTGCGTCAGTCGGGATAACTTCAACTCATTTTTGATACACAGATCATCGCTGAGTGATAAGGCTTTTTCTTCCGGCCGGTAGTACGGGTAACCGTCGCGCCGCGAAAAACAGTCGATCGCGGCGGGGCTGTAGCAATGTGCTTCGAAATCAATTCTTTTCATGTCCGGTCCGCTCCTTAAATAAAAACGGCGAATATATTACGGTATCGTAAATCCGCCGGATATGAGAGGCGGCGAAAGCGGTTCGCGGGCTTTTATGTGAGTATCCCGAACAGCCTTGTTGCGTTGCCCCTGTAGATCAATTCCCGTTCTTCCTCGGGAATCGGCATTTTATCAACAGCCAAAATAGTGCTGTCTGTATCGCCGTTGCCGCCCCAAGGAGCTCCCATCGGTGCGTCCGTTCCGAAGAGCATATGCCGGGCTCCGAAGAAATCGTAAGCAAGCATAAGGGCCGGTGTGTTACCGTAAAGCGCGGTATCTACATAAAAATTCTTGAACTGTTCCTCGGCGCGAGCGCCCATGAGAGTCATTATACGCCCCCGGAAAAACGCCGCCATCCCGCCCGCGTGGTGGATTATAATCTTTATATCGGGAAATTCATCGTAGATTCCCGATTTTACCATTTCAAACATGAATCTGGCGCTGTCATAAGGCCAGCTGAACATTCCCCTGTCGGGATTCATTTCTGTCATGCTGGCAGGATGTATCCAAACAGCCCGGTCATATTCAGCCGCTTTGGCAAAAACGGGGCGGTACTTGGGATCGGCCAATGACGGGGTCTCAAGCGAAGTGAACAGCTGTATGCCGAGCATATGCAAATCGCGCAAACAGTGTTCCGTAATTTCCACTCCGGCTTTTATGTCGTCCAAAGGAACCACCCCTGCGGCGCCGTAATACAGCCCCGGCTTGCGGATCACAAGTTCGGCAAGCTCTTCGTTTCCGATCCGGGCAAGTTCGACCGCGTCTTTCGCGGAAACATAGCGCTCCAAAGGAAGGTTTCCCATAGTGATGATCTGCAGCACGTCGGGATGTCTGCGCATCAGGTTTTCTCTGATATCATAATCAGTCATTGAGCGCCGGTATGCCTCGGACCTCTTACTGATCTCAGGAGCTGTCTGCGTGAATTTCTTAAGATATTCCGTTGTTGTGATATGAGCAAACACATCAATTTTTAACATAGCGACAAATACTCCTTCTTTATTCCGAATAACGAGAATCTCGATTTTTTTGCAGTCGCCGCTGCTGTCGCTTGCGGGCTTTCACCTCCCTCTGTATGCCGAAATATTAACTCTTATGTGATTATTGCATGGATACCGGCATATTGCAACAGGGCTCATAAGAAAATTTTTCAGCGGTTCAAAGCCGCAGTCTGAAAACATGATTACCGCCGGCAGCATTTACCGCCGGCGGTAATATTATAAAATCCGGTCCGCTGTTCAGTCTTTGCCCGCCAGATCTGTTACCTTTGCCAAATAATCCGGTATCTCTATATGCTGCGGGCAGACCTTCTCGCAGACGCCGCAGTTTTCGCATTCTTCCGGCCTGGCGCCCACGGTCCCCATCATGTAATAGAGATGCCGCAGCGTATCGGGATTTTTGTGGATATGATAATTATTGTACAGATGCAGCGCTCCGGGGATGTTTATATTTTTCGGACAATGAGGAATGCAGTAACGGCAGTCGGTACAAGGACTTGACGGAGTTGCTTTTATGATCTCAACCGCTCTTTTGAGCAATTCACGCTCTTCCTCAGTTAAGGGCTTGAAGTCACTGAAAGTCTTGATATTATCCTCGACTTCGCCGAGCGTGCCCATGCCGGACAAGATCGTCATTATCCCTTCAAGCCCGGCAAAAAATCGGAAAGCCCAAGACGCGACAGAGACTTCCGGATTCGCGGATTTCAGGAGTTTTCCCGCTTCGGAGTCATCGCAGGCGAGCCAGCCGCCCTTACACGGTTCCATGACCGATATCGGTACGTTATACTTGCGCGCGGTCTCATAAAGTCTGCGCGACTGTACTTTCGGCTCTTCCCAATCAAGATAGTTGAGCTGCAAAAGGACCATCTCCGTCTCCGGATGTTTCCTAAGTGTGTCGTCGAGCAGCTCCGGCGTGTCGTGGAACGAAAAACCGATGTGCTTAGCTGCGCCTTTTTCTTTTAAGCCGCGTATAAACCCCCAAGCGTCAAATTCATCGGCTTTTTTAAGATTGTCGGAGTTGAGCGCGTGCAGGAAGTAAAAATCAACATGATCCGTGCCGAGACGCTCAAGCGACGTATCGAACATTTTTTGCATGTCCCCCGCGTTATGCGTGAACAAAACAGACAGTTTTGTATTGATTTGGAAGCTTTCCCTCGGGTAACGCTTAACAAGCGCCTCTTTGAGCATTTTTTCGGACGCTTCGTAGGTGTAGCAGGTGTCAAAGTATGAAAAACCGGCTTTCATGAACGCATCCGTCATCTTGCAGGCCGTCGCGACGTCGAGTTTTCCGTCGACCTTCGGCATGCGCATGTTGCCGTATCCCAGTTTACCCGTTTTTCTTCCGAAATACTGTTCAAACATCAGCTTCATCCGCTTTCTTAAATAATTATGAGTTTAATACACCCGAAAGATTTTTTCAAGCCCGATAAC
>WRJA01000101.1 GCA_009782435.1 Oscillospiraceae bacterium | reverse complement strand
AGCGTCGCCGGCTTGTATCGTATTCTCCCTTTGATTGAAAAGACCGTTGTTTACATTATCAATTGCTGTCTGACCCGCCAAAAGCCTTAAGGGGTTTTCGGCAGTGGTCACGGCGGGGTTGCTGCCGGGCGCGGGGATGTATCCGGTTGCCCAGGCCAAAATTGCCGGCGCATTCTCAGAATCGGCGTCTTCATCCGCGACGGCGCCGATATTCGGAAAATATTTGCGCCCTTCATTCAGCGGTACGTCATTGTTAAACGACACTGTATAGCCGTCTGACGCAGTAAAGGTAAGATTGCTTCCGTTGTCAACAGTATGGCCGCTTAAAGCAAGCAATTCGGAAACATACACTCCTTCGCCGATATAAATCCGTTTGGTGCCCGAGCTGTTCAGTGATGAGTAAAGGCACGTGTCGGTTATGTCGTACATCGCCTGCAATTCCGTAAGCGTATATGATTTCTCATTTGATATATTCGCCGCTGTATAAACGCCGCCGGAAATCAGCTCGCTCCCGCTGACAACCAGTACCGGCAGATCAACAGTCAAATCGCCGTAATCGATGCCGGTATCGGCTGCCGCTGCCGGCGCCGCCGGCAACAAAGTCAGCAGCATTATCAGACTCAAAACCAAGCTGCTGCGACGATGAACCGATCTGTTTACGATACAGGATTTTTTACTCATTATTGTTTCCCCTTTCCGACATTTGCCCCGGTATGCAGTTAAGCCGACTGTACAAATCACACGGCAAGACGATTGCGGCTGTATGTTGACATATAAACAGATTGAATAACTGACCGGTTGAGTTGATGCCGCAAAAATTCCGCTAAAATAAATTATACCATGCGTTACTTGACGCGGCAATTCTTTCTGTTATGAAAGTATTCTATCAACTATATAGCCGCAGTGAATATGCGCGCCGGTTTTTTTTGCCGCTCTGCTATTGCAAAACAAAAAATATATAAATATAATACATAGTGAAAATGATAACGCTTTGCGTGTAAAATAGGGGATCTCTTATGGAATTGAGCCAAATACGGTATTTTCTGGCGGCAGCGCGGCAGCAGAATCTGTCAAAAGCAGCGGTCTTTCTGAATATAACCCAGCCGACTCTGTCGAAAAGCATATCCAATCTGGAAGAGGAACTCGGTGTGCTGCTTTTTGACCGCCGCGGAAAAAAACTGAAACTTAACGAATGCGGCAAAGGATTTCTTGAAAACGCCGAAATTTCGATGCGGGAACTTGAAAACGCCGTAGCGGAGGCTAAAAACACGGCGTCAAGCCCGGCGATGTATCTCGGGCTGTTCCATTGCAGCGAAAGATTTCTGATGTGCCTCGGAGACTTTTCTAAGGCGAATCCCGGCGTGATCTTTCAGACGGATCAATTGGCGATCCCGTCAAGGAATATCGACACCGATGAGTTCGACATGCTTCTTTATCCCGGTAATCCGATATTCCGGAAATACAAAGGCGATATCGCTTATTCCGATCCGTACCGGCTGGCGGTACACAAGTCCGATCCGCTTGCGGGCAGACAATCCGTTATTCTCTCAGATATATCCGACCGGAAACTCATTGTCATAAAACACGCCGGGATACCGGTCGACTTACCCCGGCAGATGTGCGCGAACCGAGGCGTTCGTATCCGCGAAACTTTATTTACAAACAGCTATGAAGCGCAGAGACTGCTGATTTCGTGTGATTGCGGCGTCGGGTTTGTGCCCGCGGGCTGGGCCCGGGCTTACGCAGCCGACCCGAACATAACGCTGTTGCCTGTTGACGAAGACAAACTGAAACAGGATATTCTGATCGGTTTTAAAAGGGAAAAACATCTCAGTGCTGACGGAAGGCGATTCGCCGCTTTTGTTCGGAATTACTTCGGTATAAAAACTCCGGCTGCGACCGGCGGCGAAACACGGCGCGCCGCAGCCGGAACCGGTATGCCGGCAGGGCAAAAAGGCGGCTTGGATTGAAGCGGCCGAAAAAAGCGATAAAGCGCTTTAAAGCAAGGGATCTGATATTAACAGCGGCAATGGCGGCAACCGGAATCGCGGTAAAGGCAGTTTTTTCCCCCTTTGTCCGCCTCATAAGCGCGCCGCTTTTAATCCCCGGCGGAGCGTTGGCGGGCGGCCTGTATATGATGTGGCTCATAATGGCCGCCGGGCTGACGGGCAAACGCGGAGCCGCATCTTTGGCGGGGCTGATTCAGGCTCTGCTCGTTATTGCGGCCGGCGCCGGAGGCTCCCACGGACTTTTAAGCTTAGTCAGCTATACTCTGCCCGGGTTGGCCGCGGACGCGGTATTTCTTCTGATGCGCAGGCGGGCTACGGATCTGCCCGGTTGCGTAGTCTCTTGTTCAGCGGCAAATTTGTGCGGCACGGTTGCGGTTAACCTGATTTTTTTCCGTCTGCCGCTTATCCCGCTTTTGCTCGGTTTGACGGCGGCGGCGTTTTCCGGCGGAACGGGAGGCGTTTTGGCGTGGCATTTGCTTCGCGCCCTGCGAAGATTCGATATTATTGCGGAGAATTGATCCGATGACGGCCATTGAAGTAAAAAATCTGAGTTTTTCGTATGACGGCGTAAGAACCGTTCTGCACGACGTGAGTTTTTCGGTATCCGAGGGAGAGATGTTTGTTATCGCCGGGCTTTCCGGTTGCGGCAAAACGACGCTCTGTTTGCTTCTGTGCGGTCTTATTCCGCATTCGATAAAGGGTAAACCGGAAGGAGATATCCGCGTTTTGGACATCGACCCCGTTCGGGCCGGCCTTCCCGAGACCGCGTTGCGAGCCGGTTTGGTATTTCAGGACGCGGACAGCGGGATCATCTGCACTACTGTCGAAGATGAGGTCGCTTTCGGGCCGGAAAACCTCTGCTGCCCTCCGTCGGAAATCAGACGGAGGGTTGATGAGACGCTTGCGGAATTCGGACTCGAAGAAATCAGGCGCGCCAATCCGTCCCGGCTCTCCGGCGGTTTGAAAAAACTCCTGACAATCGCGTCGGTATCGGCGCTCGCGCCGCCGATACTTATTTTGGACGAACCGATGAGCGATCTCGATAAAGAAGGGCGCGCATTAGTCGGATCGGCGATCGACAGACAACGGGACCGGGGCCGCACGGTGATTCTGGTTGAACATGATTTGGCGAGGGTCAGGTCAGCTGACAGATGGCTGATTCTCGATAACGGCGCCGTCGCTCTGTACGGCGCGCCTTCCGGTTCGGCGGAGCAACAAAATCTGCTGACACGGCTGCGGCTTTTACCATGATCAGGATCGATAACGTCACATATACTTACCCAAAGGGCGAAAGACCGGCGCTTTCGTGCTTTTCCGCGGATTTTCAGCGCGGGGAAATCACGGCGGTGAGCGGGAGAAACGGTTGCGGAAAAACGACGCTGACTAAACTTGCGGCGGGTCTTCTGCGCCCGAGCGCGGGCCGCGTTCTGATCGACGGCGAAGATATCCGTGGTTTGGATCTGCCGCAGGTCGGGAAAAAAGCGGGATATATTTTTCAAAATCCGAACCGCCAGCTTTTTTGCGATACGGTATATAACGAAACGGCTTACGGCTTGAGAAGTGCGGGCGTTGATGAAAGGCGGATCGGAGAGTCGGTGGATTTTTATCTTGATTATTTCGGGCTGTCCGCTTACCGCGACGTATACCCCGGCAAGCTCAGTCTGGGAGAAAAGCAGCGGCTTGCTTTGGCCGCCGTTTTGATATTGGGTACGGATTATTTGATTTTGGACGAGCCGACGACCGGCTTGGATGTTTGCCG
>WRJA01000100.1 GCA_009782435.1 Oscillospiraceae bacterium | reverse complement strand
CGATCTATGTTCACGGCTTTTTTTACCGCTTCCAGATATGCCTCCCTGTTACCTGTATACTCAATATTGACCGCTTCAACATACATCCTCTCGCCGATGCGCTGATAATCAATTTTTTTAATGTCGTTTAACAAAGCGTCAATATTTCCGGGATTTGCGTTTACGCCGTACAGGGTTTTTGAGACAAATAATTTTTCATGCCGGTACAATACTGTTTCCCCGCCCAATGCATGTTCACAGGTTCCCGCACCGATTTTAACCGTCTTCATCGGCGGCTCTGTCGCTTCGCTCAAAATTTTCAGGGCTTCGGCCGAGAGATGGGGACATTTAACTATCTCCATCGACCCCTGGGCTACCTTCATGGAAAAGGCCATACATGTAGGGGAGCCGCAATCTTTGCAGTTGGTTTTGGGGGTTAGTTTAAAAATATCCAGTCCTTTCAGCGCCATGAAACCCCCTACATAAGCTGTGTGATAAGATTTTTTATCACGACAACAGAGACAGGATGCCTTAGAATAACGGCATTTGAACCGGAGGCAATGCTTGCCGTGGCTGTGGTTATTTCCATATGTATGCCCCGCTGTTCGGCAGGCCCCCATTCGGGAATTTCCTCTTCCGATATAACCGATTCCTTTACCTCCCATGTCTCCGACCCTACGGGAGTAATAACAGGCATTTGAAGCATGGTATCATTCTGGGCGAGGGCCGCGGACTTTACCCGGTCCATGGTTGAGGCAAGATACTCAAAGCCGTAACCGGCGGCGGCCGACCCGAGGTTCATTACGGTATTGCCCTGCTGTATCCCCAGTTGGGAGATAAGGACATTAAGCTGCTTGGCCAGGTTGATATCAACCGCCGATTCCGAGCCGGCCTTTTGCCCGTAGGCCTGAACCGCCGCGACCGCCACTGTTTTGTAATTTTCCTCCCGTGCCGAAAGCAAGAGGACGTTTTTTCCCTGTAAAACCTCGGCGATTTTTTCAAACAGCCTGCCGTCTTTTTCCGCGTTTTTACAACCCTGGATTACCAGCGGAAGGGTTGCAGCCTCAGCAGCCTGTACGCACAGGGCGGCGCATTCTTCAACGGATTTGTTCTTGCCGTTGGGATCGGCCCCTTCAAGGGACAGGCAGACAAAATCGGCGCCGGATTTTTCACAGGCCCGGCGTACAAGGTCGGCAACGCTTTGGGCGCCTTCATAAAACGCCGCGATTCCCGGGCAGGGGTCCGGGCCGGGATCGGTTATTTCAATACCAACCCGGGGAGGGTTTTGTATCTGCCCGTCAAAACTGTACAGGGGTAACACGTTCTCCCCGCCCAAGACAAGGGCTTTTTCACCCGTGCCTATGACCACCCCGGTTATTGAGGCGTTAAATTTCTGCGCGATGTTTTTAAAAGGCATATTTTATTCAAGCGAGGGAAAAGATGGCCGAAAAAAAATCAACCGCTTCATCACGGAAAAAGAAGGATCTTGCCGAGACGAAAGATATCCGCCTGCCGATCGACACGCTCGCGCTTTCCGAATCGGCGCGCGCTTTTTATCTCTCTTCGGGCATTTCCTCTCTTTACCCGCCTCAGTCCAAAGCCATTTCAGCCGGCCTTCTGGATGGCAAAAACATGCTGATCTCCATCCCGACGGCATCCGGAAAAACGCTTCTTGCCGAGCTTGCGATGCTTCAAAGTTTGGAGCAGGGCGGCAAATGTTTGTATATTGTACCGCTTCGGGCGCTGGCGTCTGAAAAGTTCAGGCGGTTTTCTGAATTTGACGCTCTCGGATACAAAACCGGCATCTCGACCGGCGATTTGGACGCGGCGGATGAATATTTGGGCGCCAACGACATGATCGTCGCGACATCTGAGAAAGTGGACTCATTGATTCGCAATGAAACACGTTGGCTGCAGCATATTTCACTCGTCATTTTAGATGAAGTTCATTTGCTCGATTCCAAAGACCGCGGCCCGACACTCGAGATCGTTATCACAAAATTGCGCCGTCTCAATCCGAAAATGAGGATCGTCTCTTTGTCAGCCACTGTTCAAAATCCGCAAGAGGTGGCGAATTGGATGGACGCGGCTTGCGTTGTCAGCGATTGGCGTCCGACAAATCTGTATGAGGGGGTCTATTTTAATGGCGTTTATACCGCGCGCGTCGGCCGCACACAGGACAAAATCGAAAAGGAAATCCCGCTTGCCGGCAAAGAAAGAGACGCTTCTGTTTCGCTTGCGGCGGATATCGTCTCCGGCGGCGGGCAGTCTTTGGTTTTCGCCAACAGCCGTAAAAACGCAGTCGCCGCCGCGAAAAAAGCGGGTCCGGTGATTCAGCCGCTTTTGACGCGCGATGAGCAAGACACGCTCGCGGCCATGGCTGCTGAAATGACGGAGCAGAGCGATACAGACGCGGCGCTTGTGCTGGCATCCTGCATTCGCATGGGCGTTGCTTTTCACCACGCCGGCCTTTCCGCTGACCAAAGGGAAATGGTCGAAACTGGCTTTGCGCGCGGCAAAATTAAAATGATTTCAGCGACGCCGACACTTGCGGCCGGCTTGAATCTGCCGGCCCGGCGCGTCATCATCGCCAGTTGGCGGCGTTATGATTCCAATGAAGGCATGCAGCCGATTCCCGTGATGGAATACAAACAAATGGCCGGACGCGCCGGCCGGCCGCATTTGGACCCCTACGGCGAAGCGGTATTGATCGCGGGAAATGAAAACGATGTTGACAAATTAAGAGAAATGTACATCGACGCGCCGCCTGAGCCTGTCGAGTCCAAGCTCGGCGCAGAAAACGCCCTTCGAACACACGTTTTATCCACCGTCTCAAACGGATTCGCGAACAATCGAGACCAATTGATTTCATTCTTCAAAGACACATTTTTCGCGCACCAGCGCGGCATGTTGAGTTCCATCGCGCTGAAAGCGCTTGTGGACAAATGTTTGGATTTTTTAATCAAAGCGGATATGTGCCGCGAAGAAACACCGCGCGAAGACGCCGCGGCTGCGGCTGCCCAAAACGCGTCTCCTTCATTTCTGCCGGCAAATCAGCTGTCTTCCGGCGAAGACGCTCCTGCTTTTCCGATCGTGCCGACGGCGCTGGGCCGGCTTGTTTCCAAAATGTATTTGGACCCGCTTTCCGCTTCGATCATTATCGAGCGTATCCAAAAGGCGGAATCTCTCGGGATGGCGCTGACTGACATCAGTTTTCTTCATTTGATCTGCCAAACGACCGACATGAAGCAGCTTTATTTGAAGAACTCGGATTATGAATGGGTGCACGACTTTGCCTTGAACAATTGCGACCATTTTATTGAAATGCCGCCGATTTCAAAGCCGGCGGAATACGAATGGTTTTTGGGGGAATTGAAAACGGCGGTTTTGCTTCTGCGCTGGATCTCCGAAGTTTCGGAAAAAAAGATCTCGGCTGAATTCGATGTCGGCGAAGGGGATATTCGCCAATTCTCCGAAACCGCCGCTTGGGTCTCAAACGCGGCGTCGCGTGTTTTGCGGCTCACCGGTTCCAAATACGCCGCCGCCTTCTCTGATTTGGAGCTTCGGCTGCAGTACGGCGCGTCTGTCAAGCTGCTGCCGCTTCTTAAAATTAAAGGCGTCGGCCGTGTCAGAGCGCGCAGATTATATGACGCCGGCTTCACGTCCGCGGAATCATTTGAGCCGGCCGATTATGCTGCCGTTTCGGAACTTATTGGCCCGCTCACCGCGGAAAAACTTTTTGGCGAACTCGGACTCAGAGAGCACATCAAAGCGGCATCAGCCGGACGCAGAGGCGCGAGGCGTTTTGGCACGGCAGAAAAAAGAGAGCCGGAAACGTCCGGTCAAACGCCGCCGACTGTTCCTGTTCAA
>WRJA01000099.1 GCA_009782435.1 Oscillospiraceae bacterium | reverse complement strand
TTGCACGATTTCGACCACGGTATCATTGAATGGGGTTGGGATGCCGTGAATCAAACCTACTTCGGAGACATATCCGTTTATCCCGGCGACCTCGGTGTCAATCCCTTTTTCGATGTCTCTGAGCATGCTTGATTTGGTAGGCATCATTTGACGACGTAAATCAATGAACATTTTTTGGTTCTCTTCATACATGGCTTGATCTTTAATATCAAAAGTATGAGGGGACGTACCAAACATAAGCGTCGGCATCAAAAAGCCTTCCGCTTCGCAGCAAGTCTTGACTTCGTGGCCCAGATAGCTTAAACAGGCGCGGGCTTTCGGGTTTTCAATCACATCGTGAGAATTAACGCCTGTGACCGCAGTCATCCCGCTTATGCAGGCATTGTGGACCAGTTTGCCCCAACGAGCTTCCATCAAATTTGTTGTTATTAATGTCGGTCCCATAAATTCTAACAATTCGGCGATCATACGGATACGAGGGGTATCCCCACCGCTCATCTCTCCTATGTGGAAACGGTGCTCAATATTTTCCAGCTTTTGTGTTAGCCTTGAGACGCCTGGTCCTTCAAGGTTAGCGCTGAAAAGCACGGTGCCGCCGGCAACACGCTCTCGACCGACGATCTTCGCGACACCGGGCTCCGGAACTCCGTTTTGCAGCGTGCAGACAACGCTGTTATTGTCTAAATACGGGAGCAATTTCGGCAGTGATTCGGCATTTGAATTCTGCTTGGTCAGAATGAATACAACATCGTAAATACCGGACATTTGAGCCGGAAGGATGGCGGTAACAGGGACTGTTATGTCCATAGTACCGACTACTCTCGCACCGTTTTCATTCATTGCTTTAACATGGGCTTCATTGCGCGCGATCATCTCCACAGGACATCCGTTTTGTGTCATGACAGCGCCCATGACCGTGCCTATGGCACCGCATCCAAGGATTGCTGTTTTCATAAACATTCCCGCTTTCCTTAATAAAATTAAGTTTGGCAATACTATGATAAATGTATATCCCGTTTAGGTTTTCTCGTTTGCAATTCACTTCTTTTTTATTTATGCGCCGCTCCGACGATCTCGGAATAATGGGCAATGCCCTTTCCGGCCAGCCAAGAGTCCAACTCAAGAGGAAGCGTTGCGGGCAGCATGGGATCCGCAAAGATAACGGAACCTAAAGCTACGGCCGAGGCCCCGGCCATGAAATACTGCAGAGCGCCGTCCAAATCCCTGATGCCTCCGCTGCTGATGATAGGGATTTTCACGGTATTGTAAATATCCCATACTTTCATGACCCCGATCGGCAGCATGGCGGCCCCTTCCAATCCGCCGCGTCCGGCATGTAAATACGGTCTTTGTTTTTCAACGTCGATGACCATGCCCATGGTGTGGTTTGCCGCGAAGATAATGTCGGCGCCGTTATCCTCAACCGCTTTGGCGGCGTCAAGAACGGTGTCAAAAAGCGTGATGATCTTAATGATCAGCGCGTTTTTCTTAACCAGTGGACGTACCGCTTTAACGAGTTCGGCGAGGTTGGCGGGTACTTTACTGAAAGAGCTGCCGCCGACCGACACATTGGGACAGACCGCGTTTATCTCAACAGCCGCGAAGCCGTCTTCTCCGAAAGCGTTTATTATCCGGTCAACATTGTATACATAATCTTCGATGCAGCCGCCGGCCACGCTGACCAATATCTGATCCGGACGGCATACGCTTTTTATTAAAGGGACCTTTTCTTTGACATATACGTCAATGCCCGGGTTTTGCAATCCGACTGAGCTCATCTGAACTCCGATCCCGTGCCAGAGTCTGGGAGGAGGGTTGCCTTTTCTCGGTTCCTTTGTCACGCTCTTGGGGGATATGGCGCCGATTTTCGGAATGTCTGTAAATTCCGCCATTTCATACGCATGCCCGAAACAGCCGGAAGCGGCAAAGATCGGCGTGTTGAATGTGGTTTTTCCCAATACGGCTTTTATGCGGCTCATTCGAAGATCACCTCCCCGGCGTCGAACACAGGACCGTCACGGCAGACGGTTTTATATATAAAATCACCTTCCGCGCGGATCGGCACCACACATCCGAGGCATACTCCCATGCCGCAGGACATGCGTGTCTCAAGCGACGCCTGAGTTTTCAGCCCGTATAAGGAAGCGGTCTCGGAAACAAGCTTCATAAAACTGTTCGGACCGCATGTGAACACGCCGCACGGGTCTTTCACTCTTTCGATCATTTTTTTAAGATCATCCGCGACGGTGTGACGGTTTTCGGTATATGCGATATCAAGACCGGATCTTTCCGTGATCGCATCCGTAAGCGCAGCGTCCCGTTTCGGAGAAAAAAGCAAATATACCTTTTTCCCTTTTTTTGTCAGTTCCCGGGCCAGAAAATTGAGTGGGGCCAAGCCTATGCCGCCCGCCGCGAGAATAAAGTTATCATCTTTTTCACTGTAACGAAATCCCTGTCCCAAAGGGCCGATAATATCGAAGATATCGCCCGGCTTTCGGTTAATCATGAACTCCGCCCCGTAACCGACGGTCTTCACAAGCATCCCGAAAGTATCCCCTTCAACGCAAAACACGCTCAGCGGCTTGCGCATCGCGGGGTGATGGCCTTTGGCGGTACGCACCTCCAAAAACTGACCGGGCCGCGCCGCGGAGGCTATTTCTTTACACTCCGATATATACAGCGTGCTGCCCGGGCCTATGGCTTGTTTGCTCTTGAGTACAGCCGTCATTTTAAGGTATCATCCCTTTCTGTTCTTTCCTATCCGCGCCGCCGCGCGAAAGACATAAACTTTAGGACATAAGACCGTTTTGTTTTATGAACATTGCTGTTTATTATAGCAAAGAACGTTATTTCAGTCAAACACGCAATTGCGTTAATATGTGCGCATTTCAGAGGATTTTTGCCCCCCCCGTGCACCGGAATACGATCCGGGTGAATTGCTTGCCGGCGATCTGAAATGACTAAATATCGATCGCCGCGAAGTGGCCGCGGAAGACTGCTTGTTTGACATTTGCCGGGCCCGAACAGCCGCCGATCGTGTCCACATACATCGCACAGTCGACAAGCGCTTCCATCGCTGCAGTGTTTGCTGTGCGGCCTGCGGCGCATACAACCGTGTCGGCGGGTATAAGCGTTTCGCCGTTTTGTGTTTCGCAGACGAGTCCGTCGTCCGTGACACGTACGGCACGGGTCTGAGTCATACATTTTACAGATTTCTTCAATTCTGCGAGCAACAGAGGTCGATAGCGAGGGTTCGCTTCGGCGCATAATTCATTTTTCATTTCAACAACCGTCACTTCATGCCCTTCGATCGCGAGATGAACGGCTGTTTCACAGCCGGCAAGTCCTCCGCCGATAATTATGACTCTTTTACCGAACTTTCCCCTCATATCAGGCAGATCGTCGACTGTAACAGATTTTTCAATGCCGGGAATCGACGGAATGAACGGAACAGATCCTGCGGCGATAATGAGCGCGTCGGGCGCGATTTCACCGACAAATTCGGGAGTTACTTCTGTGTTCAACCGGACTTCCACTCCGGCTTTTTTCATTTGCATTGTTTTGACTTCAATGAACTTATACATATCCGACTTAAGCGGTATACCACGATTTGCTTTCAGTGCACCTCCGAGCGATGCGGTTTTTTCGCAGAGCATGACATCGTGCCCGCGTTCGGCGGCTGTAAGGGCGCACTGCATTCCGCCCGGGCCGCCGCCTGCGATTAATACTTTTTTCAGTTTCGCCGGCGGCGGAGCGAAGTTATGCTCATATTCATGCCCGATGACCGGATTGAGGGCGCAGATACGCAGCCCGGTAGTCAGTTTTTCCCCCATACATGTGAAACATCTGCAGCAGCGTACGATCTCATCATCGCAGCCTTCAAACGCTTTTCGCGGGAGATACGGGTCCGCCAGCAACGCGCGTCCCATCACAACAGCGTCCG
>WRJA01000098.1 GCA_009782435.1 Oscillospiraceae bacterium | reverse complement strand
ACGGAGCCGTTGATGGTGAATGTGGCGCACATAGCGAAGTTCCGGGCGAAGATAGGTTCCGCCGGGAAACGCTATGCGGTAAAGATAACGGAGATAATAAGGGAGGGGGAGACTGAAGATGAGCGATTCGCTGTTTGACACTGCTGTGTCTGAGGCGGCGCTGTCGGCGGGCGGAGCGGCGCTCACTCCCGAGGAGACGGATACGCTGGGCGAAGTGGGCAATATTTGCATGGGCGCGGCGGCGACGACGATGTATACGCTGATGGACAGGCGGGTGGAGATAACAACGCCGCGGGTTTCCGTTCACACGATACGCGACGTATTGGCTACCTACTCCATACCTTTTGTTATAGTTGACGTTGAATACACCGAGGGTATAACGGGAGACAATCTTCTGCTGTTGAAAGAATATGACGCGGCTGTGATAACCGATGTTTTAATGGGCGGCGAAGGAGCGATCGAGGAGCCGATCGAATTCAACGAGCTGCACATGAGCGCCATGAACGAGATAATGAACCAAATGGTCGGCGCGTCGGCGACGGCTTTGTCCAAGGTGATAGGCCGCATGGTGAACATAGCTCCTCCGGTGTCGAAACAAAGGACTTTGGAATCCGAAGAAGACGGTATGCTTACAAAAGACGAGGTCGTTATAGTTATCGTTTTCGACATGGAGATCGAAGGGCTGTTGAAGAGCCAGCTGATACAGTTCATGCCTTATGAACAGGGCCGTGAAATATCTGCCATGCTGATAGAGCAAAACAAAGCCAAACAACCGCCGGTACAACCTCAGAAAGCGGAACCGCTTCCCGAGCCGCAGCCGGAACCGGCGCCCGAACCCGCAGTTGCAGCCGCGCCGCCCGATGCGGCTAAAGCTCACGCCGCGCATCCGCATCCGCATATGCACGAGCACGAACATGAGCGAAAGGCCGGGTTTGAGCAGAGGCACCGGCCGCAGCCGGGAGACCTTATCGACGTTCGCAGGATGATATTTGAGCCGTTTGACGGAGTGCCCGGAAAAGGACGCCGGGAACGCCGGGATGACGTGAAGATCATCAACAATATTCCGCTCTCCGTGTCGGCTGAGTTGGGCGTTGCCCGCAGGAATCTCAGCGATGTTTTGGACTTTGAAGTCGGCACGGTCATAATGCTCGACAAAATCGCGGGCGACCCGGTCGAAGTGCTTGTTAACGGCAAGCTTGTGGCAAGCGGCGAGGTGGTCGTCATTGACGAAAACTACGGAGTCAGGATAACACAAATGCCGAGAGCTTAAGAGCAGACGGAAAACGACCCGGCAAGGTTTTTTATAACCTTGCCGGGCCGTTTTTTATAATGAACGGGCGGCGTTTATTATTACCTGCGGCGAGAGAGTTTTTTGCGGTTTAGTTCAGAGGCTCGCTTTCTTTCGGTTTCAGATCTTTGAATAGAAAGGATGACGAGGCCGAGAATCGAGAACACAAACATTACGAGTATGCCGGTAATGGAGTCGCCGGTCGGCGGCATGTCGCCGAGCGGCGGATATTCGTCAAATATCCACAGCTCCTCGATTTCATCCCAATGCCACTCGCCGAGCGGCGTGCCGTCTTCGCCTATCTCATAGTAGCCGTTTCCGCCCGGGATCGCCTCCAAACTGCTGCCGGGAAATTGCGGCGTCGGGCCGGGTTTCGCTTCGAGCTCGGGCTCCGGCGTGGGTTCCGGTGTGGGCTCCGGAGAAGGCCCGGGCGTGGGTTCGGGCGTGGGCTCCGGAGAAGGACCGGGAGTCGGCTCCGGCGTGAGTTCCGGCGTGATCTCGGGTAGGGGTTTGGGACTCGGCGTGGGCTCCGGCGGAGGCTCGGGCGTGGGCTCCGGCGGAGGTTCGGGAGTGGGTTCCGGCGGAGGTTCGGACTCAGACTCCGCTTCCGGAAAGTCAAAGCGGATTCCGGCTGTTACAGCGACCGTTTTAACGTCAAAAACCGTTATAACGATTCTTTGCTCGTCATCATGAATGTTATCGTAATAAAACAGATTTGCCGGACTGCGCGAATCATGTCCGAGCAATATGTCGCTCAGGGTGAACGACAGGTCGCTGTATGACAGCGGCGCTGTAAACGTCAGCACGTCCCCGCAGTTTCCGGTGTAACCGGATACGGTTATATCGCCGGGCATACCGATTTCGGATACTGTGTAATTACCTTGCAGGTTGCTGAAGGTCACTGTTGTTTCCCCCGTGAAGACGTCATCGGCTTGCAGCATGCTGACTTCAGTTGCGGATAAAAGGAGCGCGGGAAGCTCAAAATCACGCGCCGCTTCCATAAGGCTTTGCACATATGTTTTTTCGGGCGCCGTCATAACGCTTTCCCAGTCGTTGAAATCCATACCTTCATAACCGTTTTCATAAAGCCAAAACCAAAGCGCGAATTGTGTGAAGCCCTGAGCGAGGTCGCTTACAAGACCGCCGGTATTATAAGGGTAACCGGCTAAAAGCAGGGCGGTCAGTCCGCTGTAGGTATCCGGGTCAATAAATCCTTCCGGCGCGATCGGATCACCGACCGTATCCGGATCGGGGTATTCCCGGTCATAGTCTATGCAATAAGCCGGCATCCCCGAAGCTTTATCGCACATCAGTTCCAATTTGCTCCCCATTATGCTGAGTGTTCTGATATCCAAAATATGCTCTGACGCCCTTGCTCTTTGAACCGTAAAGCCATCATCGGAAGCCGCATATTCCGGAAAAACCGAAACTTCCCGTTCGTCCTCCGCTTCGGCCCCGTCCGAGTATTCAACCGAGATCGTATCCTCCGGCGCGAGAGCGGTCTCCGTCTCATTCGGGATGCTCTCCTTATTTATTTCATCCGCGACTGCCGACAATGCGACAAAGGAACAGATCATAACGCCGACGATAAAAAAGCACAAGGCTTTGGTAAGACGATTGGGTTTTCCTTTTATCTGCTTTTTCATTGTATTATCCTCCGTTCATTATATTTAACGATTCGACGGAAATCTTTTTATGCTCACAGTGTAAATGTTGAAGTTAATCGAATGTCAATAAAACATATGAAAAAACTTTTAAAAGTTTTAAATTTATACAGCATGATCGAAAATTCATAGTAATATCAACGATTTTAAAATGATGAAGACTCCGTTATTATGTTGAAACGATCCGGAATTCCGGTTTTTGCCTTGTTTTGACCCGTGTTTTCTTTAAAGTATCTTTAAAGTTTCGGCTGTGTTGCGGGGTGAACCTGTCGAGGTATCAAATGATTTTTACGAAAGCTTACAGCTTTAAATATTCGCGACTGCACTGTATAATGAAAAGGTAAAGAATACTCAGCGAGGTGCGTTGTATGGATATCGATCGGATAACTCCGCAAGAAGCCGCTGAAGAAAAGGAGCGGTCAAATGGCTGATAACCGAAAAGAACAGGAGCGCGCGGAATTGCACCGCGTGATATGGAGTATCGCCAACGACCTGCGCGGGAGCGTGGACGGTTGGGACTTCAAGCAATACGTCCTCGGTATGTTGTTTTACCGCTACATATCGGAAAACCTCGCCGCCTATATAAACGACGGCGAACGCGCCGCCGGAGATACGGCGTTCAATTATTCCGCGCTTGCCGATGGCGACGCGGAGCAAGCCCGCGACGACCTTGTGAAAACAAAAGGCTTTTTTATTATGCCGAGCGAACTTTTTGAGAACGTGCGGAAACGCGCCGTTGCTGACGAGAACCTTAACGAAACGCTTAAAAGTGTCTTTAAGGATATTGAAGCGTCCGCACAGGGTACGGAGAGCGAAGCCAATTTCAAGGGGCTGTTTGACGACATTGACGTAAACAGTAACAAGCTCGGCGGGACGGTTGCCAAGCGGAACGAACGGCTTGTTAAACTGATGAACGGCGTAGCCGATATGAAGCTCGGTGATTATAAAGACAACACCATTGACGCTTTCGGGGACGCTTATGAATATTTGATGGGTATGTACGCCTCCAACGCCGGGAAAAGCGGCGGCGAATACTACACGCCCCAAGAGGTTTCAGAACTGCTGACCCGTATCGCTCTTGTCGGTAAAACCGAAGTGAACAAGGTTTACGACCCGGCCTGCGGAAGCGGTTCACTTCTTCTCAACTTCGCAAAAATTCTCGGCAAGGAAAACGTCCGGCAGGGCTTTTTCGGACAGGAAATCAACATCACGACCTACAACCTATGCCGCATCAATATGTTTCTGCATGATGTGGATTATGATAAATTCGACATAGGACACGGCGACACGCTGGAAGGCCCGCTCCATTGGGACGATGAACCCTTTGAAGCCATCGTTTCAAATCCCCCATACTCCATCAAGTGGGCGGGTGACGATAACCCCCTGCTTATCAATGACCCGCGCTTTTCTCCCGCCGGGGTGCTTGCGCCGAAGTCAAAGGCTGACCTCGCGTTTATCATGCACAGTC
>WRJA01000097.1 GCA_009782435.1 Oscillospiraceae bacterium | reverse complement strand
CCATTAACGCATCATTTTTTTTCGTCAATCCCCAGACGGCCTGCGCGAAAACCATATCCGACGCGATGTCGTTCGCGACCGCGGTGGACAGCGAAATAAAAGAGCTTATCGGCACGGCGGGAAGCGAGGTCTGCAGCCGGCCGGCGAGGATCGTTCCCGGTTCTCCGAATCGGTTGAGAAGTCCGGCGTCTGCGAGCGCGAGCTCGCGCCGGAGCAGAAACCCCTTGAGCAGCTCGGAGCTGATATGCTCTGCGTCGGCGGCGCTGCCTCCGTTGCCGCAGATATAAAGTATACCGCTTGTTTTGTATACGTCCCCAATCAGACCGACGGCCTCCGTGATCGCTCCGCCGCAGGCCTCGAGCGCGGGATATCGGGCTATGATGTCAGTTATCATTGTGTTATCCGTTCTATCTCGTCAAAAACGTCCCGTGAGTCCTCACGCGTTCCCTCCAGTAGTTCAGAAGGTCCGCCATGGTCGTTTCAAACGGTATTTCGGGTTTCCATCCGGTGTGCGCCGTGAATTTTGAGGTATCCGGAATTTGCAGATCGGCGTCGATCGGGCGGAATCTTTCGGGGTCGGGTTTGATTTCGATATCCCTCCGCGTCGACCGGCTCAGAAGCGTATTCAATGTGTCTTCGACCTTGCATGTATATGTGCCTCCGATATTGTAGTATTCGCCCTTTATCGGATTCACGGTCACAAGCATATGGTATGCGCGCGCCGCGTCCCGCACGTCCGCATAGGTGCGAAGCGACTCAAGGTTGCCGACCTTAACGACCGGGGGGATAAGTCCCGCCTCGATCATCGCGATCTGCTTGGCGAAGGTGCTCTCATGGAACACATCGCCCCTGCGCGGGCCTGTATGGGTAAACATTCTTGTCGTTATGACAGTCATCCCGTATGCTTCCGCGTAGTATCGGCCGATCAGATCCGTGCCGGCCTTTGAAATCGCGTAGGGCGACGCGGGATGGAACGAACACTCCTCGCCTATGGGCACTTTATCCGCCGGAACTCTTCCGAAAACCTCCGAGGACGCGCAGATGTGGATTACGGGCGAGATGCCAGCGTGTCTTACCGCCTCCAACAGGCGCGCGGTACCCAAAATATTTGTATTCAACGTGTCGATCGGCGCGTCGAAGCTTGTTTGGGGATAACTTTGCGCGGCCAGATGGAAGATATAATCCGGCTTTGTTTTCGTTATAACGCTTTGAAGCGAGAACCCGTCGTTTAAGTCTCCGTAAACAAGCTCAACGCGGTTTTTTTTATTGACCCGGTCAAGGAGATGACTGATGTTGTCCGTCGGGCTGCGCCAGCGCGCCATACCGTAGACAAACCAGTCTGTGCGGTCCAACAGACAGTCCGCCAGATGTGAACCGACCATGCCGGTTATGCCCGTAATAAGCGCTCGTTTCATAATACTACTCCAAAGCGTTCAGTATTCCGCAAACATCCGTTATTTTATCTTTTGACAGGCTCGGATAGTTGCCCAAATATAAGCCGTAAAAATGCACATGCTCGACCTGAGGATAGTCGGCATAATTCACATCAATAAGCCGTTTTAAATAAGGCTGCCTTAACTGATTGCCTCCTCCGGCGGTTCCGCGTCTGTATTCGATTCCCGCGCCGCTTAAAGCGGCGCATACTTTTTCCCAAAGCTTAGCGTCCGGACGTTTCAGTATCAGTGTGAAAGCGTAGTTTGACATACCTTCAAGCTCGTAATCCGTTTTATACTTTTCAGAATCCAGATTATCCAGAAAATATTTAAAATTCTCATTCCGAATCTTAATGTTCTCATCCAAACGCGGAAGCTGCGACAAACCGAGCACGGCGTTTAGTTCCGTTGATCTGATGTTGAACGCGGGAAACGCAAAAACGAATTCAGGATTCAAATCCGGGTATTCTTTTTTATAACTGTCCATGAACTCATCCGACAGGGATTCCCGCACCAGACCGTGTGAACGCAGAAGTCTGACCGTATTGTAAAAACGCTCGTCGTTCGTGCATATCATGCCGCCTTCTATGGTGCTCATATGGTGCGCGTAATAAAATGAAAAATTTGAAGCGAACCCGACAGAGCCGAGCTTCCGTCCGTTCCGTGAGGCGCCGTGAGATTCGCACACATCCTCGATCAAAAGGATATTTCGCCCGGTAAGCTCGTTGATCAATTTGTCGGTAAGACAGTTGAAGCCCAAAACGTATGTCAAAAATACCGCCTTGGTTTTGTCTGTTATTTTTTCCAGAATCTTTTCTGTATCCATCCCCAGATTATCCGGGTTTATGTCAGCAAAAACAGGCGTGAACCGGTTCCACAGAACAGAGGATACATCGGAAACCCAAGTCAAAGGGGGCGTAATGATTTCGCCGCCTTCGGGAAACATCAGCCGCAGGGCGCTTATGGTCGCAAGGTTTGCCGAAGCGCCGGAGTTGACAAATACACCGTATTTCACACCCAGCCACTTTGACCATCTATCCTCAAATTTCCGTACATTATCGGATTGCGTAAGTCTTGCGTCGCCTTTGAGGAATTCGATCAGCGCGTCTGTATCCTCGCGCAGTATATTATTGTCCATTAAAGGATAATTCACGGCCTCATACCCTCTTTGCAGTCTGCGTACAGCTTTGCCAATCCTTCCGAAAATGAAACTGTTTCATTGAACCCGAGTTTTGCAAGCTTTTTGCCGTCAAGGAGTTTCCGCATGGCGCCGTCCGGTTTTGTCGCGTCAAACACGATCTCTCCTTTGTATCCTGTTACATTCTTTAGCTCCCGAGCAAGCTCCGCTATGGAGAATTCTTGCCCTCCCGCGATATTTATAAGCTCCGTGCTGTCATATTTTTGCATTATAAGCACAGCGGCAGCTCCTATATCACCGGTATACATAAACTGCCTTTTCGGTTCCCCGGTGCCCCACAGGGTCAGAGACGGCTCTTCTTTTTCTTTCGCCAGGCACATTTTTCGCAAGACGCTCGCCAAGACGTGCCCGTCCTCGGAATAGTCGTCGCCCGGGCCGTAACAGTTCGTTACGACGGCGGGAATGAACTTCGCGCCGTGCTGCCTGTTATAGGCAAAGCACATTTCGATGCCCGCCGCGCGGGCTGTTGAATAAGCCGCGCTTGTCGGCTCCTGTTTCCCCGCCATGAAGCAGTCTTCGGTGATCGGCTGGGGGCACTCCTTCGGATATACGCAGCTCCCGGTCATAAACAAAAGTTTTTTCACGCCGTGAATATACGAGTTGTGAATGATATTGCACTGAATACGCAAATTCGCGTAAATCAAATCGGCCGGGTATGTCGTGTTCTTAATGATTCCCCCGTGAGGGCCGGCGAAGCAAAAAACATATTCCGGCTTGCTTTCCTCAAACAAACGCGCGACCGCGCGCTCATCCGTCAGATCCGGGTCGTCGCCGGAGCGCGTCAGGATGCGGGAATAACCCCAGCGTTCAAGCTCCGAGACGACGGAAGCGCCGATCAGGTCGTTATGCTGCGCCACATAAATAAGAGCGTCCTTTTCCATGACAGACCCCGCTTTCGGCCTATACGACCGCTTTCAGATCGTCAGGGGTGTAGTGGATGATATGCGTGCCGTTGAATTCGAATTTTACCGGCACATACAGCAAATCTTTAAGAGCGAGCTTAACGGCGTTTTGTCTTTCCGGCGGGCACAAGAACAAAACAAAGCCTCCGCCGCCCGCGCCCAACAGCTTCCCGCCCAGAGCGCCCGCATTTATCCCCGCGCTGTAGACGTCGTCTATATATGCGGTCGATATCCTTTCGGAGAGCGTGCGTTTTATTTTCCACGTCTCGTCAAGAAGCTGCCCGAAGCCTGTGACGTCACCCGATATGAGCAAAGCCTCGGCCCGGTCAGCGAGCTCAAGCATCTGCAGCATTTCCCGGTGTTTTTCGCCCATTGTTTTCAGTTGTTCATCCACGATCTCAGACGCGCTCCGCGATATCCCCGTGTAGAACAGCATCATGGATCCCTCGAGCGCATCCGTCGTTTCGCGGCTCAGCACAAGGGGAGACACCTTATATCCCCGGGCGGAAAACTCGATCTTATTGATCCCGCCGAAAGCGGCGGCGATTTGATCCTGGCAGCCCACATTATCCCGGATCATATCGCGTTCAACGTGTATGGCCTCCGCCGCAAGCGTCATCTTGTCAGCCACTTTTCCCAGATACGCGTACAGCGCGTGAAGCAGCCCCACCATGAAAGCTGACGAAGAACCGAGGCCTGTCCTTGCCGGCAGATCGCCCTCATGCGTTACGGAAATACCGCGGCTTATACCCATAAACCGCAGGCCCTCGCGCACGGCGGGATGAAAAATATCGTCAATGCTTCCCACATTCTCGATTTTTGACCACGCCACGCGTATGTCGTGGTCGAAAAACGGGGGAAGACTCCTGCATGTGATGTAGCAGTATTTATCTATCGACGCGGAAAGGACGCGCCCTTCGTTTTCCGTGAACCATGCGGGGTAGTCGGTCCCGCCTCCGAAAAAGGATA
>WRJA01000096.1 GCA_009782435.1 Oscillospiraceae bacterium | reverse complement strand
TGCCTGTCGAGGGATTTGACGTTTTGATGGACTGTGTCGTCACGGAAAAAAGAATCGTAAGATTCAGCTGAAAACGGGATATTCAAAAACGATCGGAGCGGTATTTTATGCCGGATATGAATAAAAAACAAAACAAACCGGCTTCGGAAACCGAAGGCGTGATTATGCCGAGTATAAAGGACGCCGGAATCAAGAATTTGCAGGCGGCCGGCAAGCCTGTCGCGTCCCGGCAAACCGGCAATATGATGACAGTATCGCCGCAGGGACAAAAAAAAGGGCCGGTCAGCATGAAACCGCGGCCTCCGGCCCCGCCGCCGGACGAATATGATGATGAAGACGAAGATGATGAATACGAGGAATACGAAGAACGCGACTTCAGGCCCGTTCGGCTGAGAAGGGACGGTAAGACAGGATGCCTCGGAGGTTTGATGTATGCCGTGTTTGTCATCAGCATAAGCATAATACTCGCCTGTATGGGATGGATGGCCGCAAGCGACGTATTGGCTCTCCACAAAGAGCCCATGACGATCACGGTCGTGATTCCGAGGGAGATATTCACTTATGAAAAAGAAACGGATGAAGACGGGAACACCAAAACAGTTTCGCGCGCCGATATCGATTATGTGGCTTCGCTTTTAAAAGACAGCGGGATCATTGAATACACGATGCTTTTTAAACTGTATTCGGCAATATCGGACGCGTCGGCGAAGATAGACCCGGGCTCATATGAACTGAACACCGAATTTGACTACAGGGCTTTGGTCAAAAAGATGCAGTTCGGTTCCGAGTCCATGCTCGAAACAAAGGTAACGATACCTGAAGGCTTCACAATGGCTCAAATATTTGAGAGGCTTGTGTCAAACAGGATATGCTCCGCCGAGGACCTTTATGAAGCCGCGGCGAACTACAATTATAATTACAGTTTTTTGGGCGACGCGGAGATCGGAGACGCCGCGCGGCTGGAAGGCTTTTTATTCCCTGACACTTATTATTTCTATCAGGGCGAGCAAGCCTCAAACGTGCTGAACAGATTTCTTCGGAATATGTATAACAAGATAACCGATGAAATGCAAAACGCGGCGCAGCAGATGGAATTGAGCTTCCGCGAGGTGATAATAATCGCCTCCATGATCGAAAGCGAGGCGGCCGACGATGATGAGAGAGATCTTGTGGCCTCCGTTATCTATAACCGGCTGAGAGTCGGTATGCCGCTTGAGATAGACGCGACTATACAATATGTCCTGCCCGAGCGCAAGCCTAATCTCTCTGAGGCGGATTTGATGACGGACAGCCCGTATAATACATATCTGCACACGGGACTGCCTCCCGGAGCCATTTCCAACCCGGGGATACCCTCGGTCGAAGCGGCGCTTGACCCGGCGTCGACGGATTGGTTCTTTTACGCCTTGAACACAGAGACGGGCTCGCATGAATTCTTCAGGACATATGATGAATTTTCAGCTTTCGTGGAAACCCAGGACTACAGCGTATTATGGCAGCGCTAACGCAACGCAAAACCGGAAGGAACGGAAATTATTGTGGAAAAATACGGAACAAATGAACTTCGGGAAATGTTTTTGAGTTTTTTTGAGAGCAAGGGGCATCTTCGGCTGCCGAGTTTTTCCCTGATCCCGCAGAACGACGCAAGCCTTCTCTTGATAAACTCCGGCATGGCGCCTATGAAACCGTGGTTTACCGGGGAAAACGAGCCGCCCCGAAAAAGAGTGTGCACTTGCCAAAAGTGCATACGTACGGGCGACATTGAGAACATCGGCAAAACGGACCGCCACGGCACATATTTCGAAATGCTCGGCAATTTCAGCTTCGGAGACTATTTTAAAAGCGAAGCGATCGCTTGGTGCTGGGAGTTTCTCACAGAGACCATAGGCCTTCCCGCGGATCGTCTCTACCCGTCGATATATCTCGATGACGAAGAGGCTTTCGGTATTTGGAACAAGGAGATAGGCGTCGCTCCGGAGCGGATTTTCCGCTTCGGCAAAGCCGACAACTTTTGGGAACACGGCTCGGGGCCTTGCGGGCCTTGCTCCGAAGTTTATTTTGACAGAGGGGAAAACCGCGGCTGCGGGAGACCCGGCTGTACGGTCGGCTGCGACTGCGACAGGTATATTGAAGTATGGAATAATGTTTTTACCCAGTTTGAAAGCGACGGGGAAGGCAATTATACGGAGTTGGCGCAAAAGAACATAGACACGGGCTTGGGGTTGGAGCGCTTGGCCTGTGTTTGCCAAGAGGTAAACAGCCTGTTTGACACGGATACCGTCATGAAGATAACCCGCAAGGTAAGCGAGATCACGGGGGCTTCCTGCGGCGCCGGCGGAAAAACCGGCGTTTCGCTTCGTGTCATAACAGATCATATAAGAAGCGCGACGATGATGATCTCGGACGGGGTCTTGCCGTCCAACGAAGGCAGAGGCTATGTGCTGCGACGGTTACTGCGCAGAGCTTCACGACACGGGAAGCTGCTCGGCGCGGAGGGCGCATTTTTGCATATCGTATGCGATACGGTCATTGAGGAAAACAAAGGCGCTTATCCCGAACTCGACGATAACAGGGACTTCATAAAAAGAATCGTAATTACCGAAGAGGAGAATTTCGCGAAAACGATAGACTCCGGCGTGAAAATGCTCTCGGAGCTGATGATCGAATATGAGGCTGAAGGCGAAAAGGTTTTTTCCGGCGCCGACGCGTTCAGGCTGTACGATACATACGGTTTTCCATTCGAGATGACCGTCGAGATACTTGAAGAAAAGGATATGACCGTTAACAGGGACGAATTTGACGCCCTGATGTCGCAGCAGCGCGAGCGGGCAAGAGCGGCAAGAACCGCTTTGGGCGATCTTGCGTGGGCCGGGACCGACTTTAAAGCGGACACGCCCGAGACCGAATTTTCGGGATATACCGTTCTCGGGGATACCGGCAAGATCCTTGCCATAGTCGCGGACGGCGAGTCAAGAAGCAGTATTCGGCAGGGAGAACAGGGTATTATTATCCTTGACAGGACGCCGTTTTATGCCGAAACGGGAGGGCAGTCGCCGGATTTCGGCGTTATTTCGCAGCCGGGCGCCGACTTTGAAGTCTCGGACGTCAGGAAAGCCGACGGCAGGTTTCTTCATTACGGAAAGATGACGAAGGGCAAACTCAAAATCGGCGACGAGATACGGTCTTCGGTGGACGCCGAGCGCCGCCGGGCGATCATGCGCGCGCACAGCGCCACGCATCTGTTGCACAAGGCGCTCAGAGAAGTCCTCGGCGAACATGTAAATCAGTCAGGCTCCCTTGTCGAACCGGACAGGCTTCGTTTCGATTTCACCCATTTTTCGGCTGTGACGCCTGATGAACTCCGTGAGGTGGAAACGCGGGTAAACCGGGCAATCTTGGAAGGATATCCGATAACGGTCGAGGAAATGAGCATTGAAAACGCGAGGGCCAAGGGCGCGACGGCCTTGTTCGGGGAAAAATACGGCAATGTTGTGCGAGTGGTCGACATGGGCGGCTACAGTATTGAGCTGTGCGGCGGCACGCACTTGAACAACACGGCAAAAGCGGGACCCTTTGTAATGGAAAGCGAGTTTTCGGTCGCATCGGGAATCCGGCGCGCGGAAGCGACTACGGGGCTTGTAAGCTTGGATATTATGAGCAGAAGCAGGCAATTGTTATACGCCGCGGCCGAACACCTGAAGACAACTCCGCAGGAACTTGCCGTCAAAGCCCGGCAGCGTGCGGAAGAAATCAAAGACTTGCGGCAAACGCTTGAAAAACTGCGCTCGCGCGAGCTTTTACACGACGTGGAGAGATTCCTCACCGACGTTAAACAGATAGGCGACATAAAAGTCTTAACGGTCGTGCTCCCCGGGAGCGTCGACATGGAAACCCTGCGAAAAGCCGGTGATTTCCTGCGGGACAGGACAGAAAACATTGTGGCGGTCATTGCGTCGATCAAAGACGGGCAAGTGACTTTTCTTGCGGTCTGCGGCAATACCGCCGTGAAAAAAGGAATCAAAGCGGGCGACCTTATCAAGCGCGTGTGCGCGGTGTGCGCCGGTTCCGGGGGAGGCAGGCCCGACAGCGCCTCAGGGGGCGGCAAAGACCCGGATAAACTGGACGAAGCCTTGGGTGAAGTTGAAAAGTTTGTCAAGGAATTTCAGAAAGGAGAATGATCGAAAATGCCGGATTGTATTTTTTGCAGTATAATAAACGGAAGCGTCGCTTCCGACAAAGTATATGAGGATGAATTTGTTTGCGCTTTCAGGGATATTGCTCCGAAGGCGCCCGTGCATATACTGATAGTTCCGAAAATGCATTTACGGGACGTATCGGCCGTCAACGCGGAAAACTCACAGTTTGTCGCCAAATGCTTCGAGGCCGCGGCAAAAATCGCCGAGAGCGAAAAAGTGACCGGGGGATACAGGATCATCTCGAATAACGGCGCTCTCGCGGGGCAGACCGTGTTCCATCTGCATTTTCATTTGCTTGCCGGCAAAAAAATGAGCGATTTGTAGGGGGAATCGAGGCGGATTTGTAAATAAGCGCAAACGGTAAGCCGCGGCAGAAAGCCGCGGCTTATTATTGTTTTCAGGGTCAACCGACACGGCGCCCTG
>WRJA01000095.1 GCA_009782435.1 Oscillospiraceae bacterium | reverse complement strand
GATGTTTAAGATCGGTTGGGCAAAACCTGTACCCGTGAACATGAAAAGGTTTAAAAACCCGAAAAGAGGAATGGCGCTGACCGCCCTTGCGGGGCCGGCGTCAAATATAGTATTGTCTTGTGTTTTTCTTATTATATACGGATTTACACGCATACCGCTTGCCGCCGGCGGGCGCGGAATGTCTTTTGCGGTTTCTGAAATGATCAAGAACACAGCTTACATAAGCGTCGCTCTTGCGGTTTTTAATATAATTCCCGTTCCTCCGCTTGACGGATCGAAAATACTGTTTTCTCTTATGTCTGATGAAGCTTATTACAAACTCATGCGATATGAGCGTTTTGGGATGATAATACTTATTATACTCGTAATGACGGGCGCCGTCGGAGGGCCGCTGTCAACAGCGATCGGCTGTGTTTATGACAGGTTATTTGATCTGGCGGTTCTTGCTTTCAGATTTTCCGGCCGCTTCTTTTGAGGGACATATGGATAAACCTACGTTTCATTTGGAAGGAATAATAAAAACAAAAGGCGAGACACGCGATTTTGAAGGGCCTCTCAATTTAATATTGATGTTGCTCTCCCGCAATCGTGTGGAAATACGCGATATACGCATATCGGATATTGTTGAACAATATAATGACTATATTGCCGGGATGCGTGAGCTTGACCTGAATACAGCCGGCGAATTCGTTCAAATGGCTTCTTATTTGGTATATATTAAAGCTAAATCGCTTTTGAAAAAAGATAATGAAACAGTTAACGAACTTGAGCTGCTCATGTCAACATTGGAAGAAATGAAATGCAGGGACACGGGCGCTCAGATAAAATACGCGTCCGAGCGTTTTGAAGCCCTTATTTCATCGGGAGCTTTAATGCAGACAAAAGCTCCCGAGCAGATTTCGACGAATAAGACCCGGAGGTATTCGCACGAGACAAAAGACCTGCTTGAAGCGTTGTTTTTTATTTTCAGCCGGAATCGAGTGCCGGATGAGCCTGTGCCTGAGGAATTGACTCCGCCGCCTGAAATGTACAGCATTGAAGATAAAAGCCGTATGCTTACTGAGTATCTTAAAACACGCGGCGCAAAGACAATTCGAGAGCTTTGCGATTTATGCGCCGATCGCTCGGAAATAGTCGCAGCCTTCGTATCCGTTTTGGAGCTGTGCGTTCAGGGAATTGTCAGTATTACCGAAAAAAACGGCGAATTCCTCGTCAAACTGACCGAAACCGGCGTCATGCCGCGTACGGTGTTAAAATGAAATTTACCGGAGGAATAAATGGCTGCGAACAATATGAGTTCTGCAATTGAGAGCATACTTTTTGCTGCGGGAGATCCTGTCTCCGCAGAACGGATAGCGCTTACTCTCGATATTACCGTCGAGGAAGTATTTTCTTTAGCGACCGAGCTTTCGGCAGAATATGAGCGCGGCGAAAGAGGTCTGCGTCTTGTTAGGCTTGAAGACAGGCTTCAGCTCTGCAGCGCGCCGGAATACTCAGAATACATAATGAAAACGCTTGAGCAGCGCAGACAGCCGAGGCTTTCAAAACCGGCGCTTGAAGTCCTTGCGACAGTCGCTTATTTTCAACCTGTGACAAGAGCCTATATTGAACGGGTCAGAGGAGTGGACAGTTCATATACAGTCGGGATATTGGCAGAGCGCGGATTGATAGAGCCGTGCGGCAGATCTGACGCGCCGGGCAGGCCTGTTTTATACGGGACCGGCGACGTGTTTTTAAGAACGATGGGGATTGCCTCATTGGAGGAGCTTCCGGCTTTGCCGGATGTCGGAAACGACGAAGGATTGGCAAAACTGAAAGACGCCGTTGAATCTTTGACGGTTGACGGACAGATCATGATAAACGAGAAAGAAAATCCTCCCGGAAAGAAGTGATACGGGTTGCTTGCGGCTTTTATAACAATTATAATCATTACAGTCGTTTTGATAACCCCTTTGGGTATATCGGGGAGATACGACGAGGGAAAGTTTTTTTTATTTGCGCGAGCCGGACCGCTCAGGATAACTGTTTTGCCTAAAAGAGACCGGGATAATAAAAAGGAGAAAAAGAAATCCGGCAAAAAGAAAAAAAAGAAAACAGATGAAAAAGAAAAGAAGCCGGATAACAAAAACAGGATCCGGACTTTAATTAAGATCATACCGAAAACCTTGGGGCGTTTAAAGCAAAAACTCAGCATAGATGTATTAAAAATATATTGGACGGCTGCGGCTGAAGACCCGTTTGACGCTGCGATGCAATTCGGACGCGTGTCTGAGATAGAAGGTATCATAGCGCCTTTCGCGGATAAATATCTGAAAGTCGGAACATGGGACTTGAAGACAAATATAAACTTTGCGATAAGTAAACCGGTTATTTATGTTGAATTCAAAGCGACTTACCAGGTGTGGGAAATTCTGTATATTGCGGGAGCTTTCGTAACGGAATACCTGATTATGATAAGCAAACTCCGCAGAGAACACGCGGAGACAGAAAGGAAGAATGAAAATGGATAATACTCCGATAAGAGATTTGATGGATGTTACGATGTCCAAGCTGAAGGAATTGGTGGATGCCAATACAGTTGTCGGAACTCCCGTTACAACACCTGACGACATCACAGTGATCCCGGTATCAAAAATGAGTTTCGCCTTTGCCTCGGGCGGCTCGGAGTTTCCGCAAAAGGAGAAAACGGGGTTCGGAGGCGGCAACGGCGCCGGAATAAAAGTGGAGCCCGTGGGTTTTTTGGTGATCAAAGACGGAAATGTAAGGATGATAAATATAGCGCCTCCTCCGGAGTCGACCGTTGACAGGCTGATTGAGCTTATCCCCGAGATCATTGAACACGCCGAAGCATTTATAGACAAGAGGAAAAAATAAATAACTGATGCTGCCCGGATGAGAATATGGCGAGGACGCGCCGGCTCCGGAGTTCCTCGCCTTTGGTGTTGCTCTGTCAAATAACCGGCGGTTGTTTTCCGTAACGCCTGACGGGAAAGAGATCTTACTTTATGAAACAACGGCTTCAAAAAATAATCGCCGATGCCGGTATTTGCTCCAGACGCGCGGCGGAACAACTGATATTATCAGGGCGGATAAGTGTTAACGGAACGGTCGTCGGTATTGGGTCCTCTGCCGATCCGCAAATTGACAAGATCACTTTTGACAATATCCCGGTCAAGTACACCGAAAAAAAACTCTATATCATGCTTAATAAACCTAAAGGATATGTTACGACGGCAAATGACGAAAAAGGCCGGAAAACGGTAATGGAACTTGTATCGGATGTCGAAGGCAGAGTATTCCCGGTCGGCAGATTGGACATGTATTCCGAAGGTCTTCTGCTGTTGACCAATGACGGCGAGTTTGCGAATAAAATGACACATCCCTCTCATAAAGTCAAAAAGAAATATCTGTTGTCGGTCACCGGAACGGATATAAGACAAGCTGCCGAAAAACTCGGAGGCGAGCCTGTCATTGACGGATATAAAATAAAACCCGTAACCGTTACGGTTTGCGGCGATCACGGAGGTAAAACAGAGTTGACCGTGACCGTTTCGGAAGGGAGAAACCGGCAGATCAGAAAAATGTGTTCTTTTGCGGGTTTGAAACTGCATATGCTTCGCCGGATATCGGTCGGCCCGCTCGAATTGGGTGATTTACCACCCGGCAAATGGAGACATCTGACAGACGCCGAGGTATCCGCGCTGCTCTTATTTGATATTGCATAAACAACCTTAATAGCTTATTATTCATTTTGGAACTGCTATTTTTTTATCTGACGTTGATTTGAGGGTAACGGCATGGAAAAAGATATAATAACGTTGATAACCGAAGAGAATTCCGGTTTTTCAAAAGGGAAGAAACTGATTTCAAAATATATTACCGAAAACTACGATAAAGCCGCTTTCATGACCGCAGGTAAACTCGGTAAAACTGTGGGCGTCAGTGAATCAACGGTGGTGCGATTTGCCGCAGAGCTCGGATACGACGGCTATCCCGGAATGAGGAAGGCTCTTCAGGAAGTCATACGCAGCCGCCTCACCTCTGTGCAGCGAATAGAGGCTGCAAATGAATTGACGGACAGCCTGAACTTTTTGCCGACTGTATTGCGCTCGGATATGGAACGTATGCAGACGACTTTGAATGAGATCAATAAAAATGATTTTAACGAGGTCGTCGAAATCATCTTAAACTCCGCTAATATTTACATAGTCGGTATGAGATCGTCGTTTTGCCTCGCGAATTTTATGTGGTTTTATATGAACCTTATTCGAGAAAACGTCAGACTCATGCATGATATGTCGACCTGCGAGATTTTTGAACAGATATTTCGAATAAGGGAAGGAGATGTCTGCATCGGTATCAGTTATCCGCGCTATTCGCTCCAGACCGTAAAGGCTATGGAGTACGCCAAGAAAAAAGGCGCTGCTGTTATTGGTATCACCGACGCAAAAACATCGCCTTTAAGCGGCATTTCTGACATTTCTCTTTTTGCAAAAAGCGATCCCGTCGCTTTTCTTGATTCTCTTACCGCACCGCTGAGCCTTATAAATGCGCTTGTGGCGGCTGTGGGAGTTCGGGGAAAGGACGATTTATTCGATACCTTCAAACAACTTGAAACCGGTTGGGCTGAAAATGGAGTATACGAAAAAAAATCCGGTTGACGTCGTTGTGATCGGCGGCGGACCGGCCGGGCTTGCGGCCG
>WRJA01000094.1 GCA_009782435.1 Oscillospiraceae bacterium | reverse complement strand
AAAAAGCAATGCGATGTGGCATGGCGGTCTGATGGCTATTATACCGACAATATCAGCCCCGACATAGCTGCCCCATAGTCGCAGCTGTTCATTATGGGGCGCTTCGTCAATGAATCGCTTGAACTCCGTTGCCCCCTCATCCGAATAATCAGGGGCTTCAAATTCCAAGAAAACACGCCGGACCAAATCCATAGCAGAATGAATGTCAGACATTGACAGCGGCATAATTCTGAATAACCCCTTAACCATGATGTAATCCTCCGAAACTCATGCTTTATATAGCGCCACTATTTGTACATTGCTTGTAATCTTAACGGTTTCCCGTTGGAATCCAAACTGCTCAAAAGTTTTGCAAATCGCATTTGGCGAATAGAATCTTACATCGCCCTCCCTTGACAGCGGGACGAACGTAGTTATCGGCTTTTTTGTTATATGCCGTTTTTGATTTTCGTTCAAAATCGGGCATTACGCTTCCTCTCTTGCCGAGTAATTATTATCGTTCTGCAATCATTTTTAATTTAGTTTCTCGCTTCAAACTCTTGATTTCAAGTTCGCGCTTGAGGGCAGACGATTTGTCGTCATGCTTCTCTGTATAAACAATTTCTACCGGTAGCCGGCTGCAAGTGTACTTTGCTCCTTTACCGCTGTTATGTGTTGCCAAACGAGAATCCAAATCATTTGTTATCCCCGTGTATAGGGTGCTGTCAGCGCATTTGAGAATGTAAACGTAATAACTCATATCGGCACACAAAACTCGCACTTTCCATTTTCAACAAGCTTGTAATCGTAACGCTCCGTAATGGGTCTTGATGATTAGAGCCGTAAATTACTCTTATTCATGGCATTAAGGAGTGATTCCCAAAAACCCTGAACCGGCTCTGCCGCCGCCACAGTAAAATCCCCCTTTTGTTGTTATACGGACATCATACCGCACAGCGAAAAAGGGGGATGTAACATTTTGCGTTTATTTTATCGATCCATCAGTACAGAGCATTCCATTTTGCCGCTATTTCCCTCAGCTTTGCAAGAGCTTCGGGGCCCCCGTCGACGCTCGCGGCGTAATTCTCCTGAATGGGGCCGTTTGCCGCCGCCATCTTTGCGATATCCTCATCGGCGAATTCGCTGATTTCGACTCCTTCCTGCCTGAACAGCTCCAACGCCTCGAGATTTTCCTTTTCTCTGCCCGGAGCGATGTACAGATCGTAGCTGAAGTCCACAGCCGCCTCGATGGCGGCCTGTTGGTCGGCCGTCAGAGAATTCCAAGCGTCCATGTTCATATACAGCTGATAGGTTCCGCTGTAGAACGGGTCTTTGACCAAATACTTGGCGACTTCCTGCAGCTTATAGCTTCTGACCGCGACGATAACGCCGTAGTTGCCCTGCACGATGCCGGTCCTGAGAGCCTCATAGACCTCTCCTATGACCATAACGGTCGGTATGATGCCGTAAGAGGCCAAAACGGGAGTCAGGGCCGCGCTGCAGCGAATCTGCTTGTTTTCAAAATCTTCAAAGGTTTTTATGGGAACGGTGGTCGTGTAAGCGCCTCCCGTTTGTCCGTAGGCAAAAATAAGCTTCAGGTCTTGGACTTCGGGCGGTTTTACGACCTCAAACCACTCGTTGACCGTGTATGCCAAGGCCCGGGTGTCCGAATACTTGACGCCGGGGTATTCAAGCATATAGACCAGCGGCAGCTGGCCGGAGCCGTAGACAGTGGGAAAGAAAGTGATCTCGCACAAACCGCTTCTTAAGGCGTCAAGCTCTTCGTCCCCGTTAACAAGGCTTTGAGCTGCGTACATGGTGTAATCGACAGTCCCCTCGGTGTATTCTTTTACCACGTCAAGGAATTTGACCATGTCCATACATGTCGGATCCGTTTCGGGAAGATATATGGCAAACGTGAGATTGTGACGGGGCGCGCCGGAGAAATCCCAACCGCCGTCCGCTTGTTCCTGAGAGGGAGCCGAAACCGAGCCCGAGCCCGAGGATGAGCCGGAGGATGAACCGGAAGACGATCCGGGGGTCGGCGCGGGAGCTGAAGAGGAAGGCGAGGGGGAGCATCCGATAAGCAGCGAAAATGCCAGAACAGAAACCAAAAGAATGTACAATACTTTTTTCACAATGTTTCCTCCCGTAATAATATTATTTATGATAAATCATAACTGTTGACGCAGTCAGTTTCCGTACAGGGTCGTGGGCAGCCAAACGGCAAGAGCCGGGAACATCATAACAAGCACCATCGCAATTACAACGCAAATAACAAAAGGCCAAACACCGGAGAAAATCGTATACAGCGGGACTTCTTTGCAGAAGCCTTTCATGAAAAAGCAGGTGACTCCCACCGGAGGCGTCAGTCCGCCGAGAACAAGCACCAAAACGATCAAAACGCCGTACCAAACGCCGTCATATCCGAGCCCGCTCAGTATCGGGCTGAAAATCGGAACGGTTATGAGGATGATCGCCAACCCGTCTATGAACATGCCCATAATGAAATAAATAAAGATGATGGCGCCCAAGATCATCCATGTCGCGGCGTCAAGCCCGCCGACCCATTTTGCCAGTGAAGTCGGTATGGTGGATAAGGCGAACATGCGCCCGAAAACAGAACCGCTTGTAAGCATGAAGAAAACCATCGCGGCAAGCTTGGTGGCGGCAACCATTGACGTCATGAGCTTTTTCCGGTCTACTTTCCTTTCGACTATGCCGATGACGAGCATTCCCATGGCGCCAACCGAAGCGGCCTCGGTTGGCGTGAACCAACCCATGAACAGGCCGCCTATTGACAGCAAAAATACGATGAGCACTTCGATCAGTCCGCCTTTTTTCAGGGCGGTCCAACGCTCAGACCAAGTGGACTTCGGGGACAGCGGCGCTTTATCGGGGTTTCTGTTTATGACGAGCCATATTGAGGCGATAAAAAGACCCATCAGTATCAGGCCGGGAATGATGCCGGCGATAAAAAGACGTCCGATGGATTCTTCGGCGATAACGCCGTAAATTATCATTGTAGCGCTGGGCGGGATGAGCACCGCGAGTCCCGAACCGGCGGCAATGCTCGCCGTCGCAAGACTTACGTCATATTTCCGTTTCATCATCTCGGGGTATGCCACGGTGACCATGGTGCCCATTGTGGCGGGAATGGAGCCGCAGATGGCTCCGAACAGCGTGCAGGCGATCTGAACGGATGAGGCTATTCCGCCTTTCATATGACCTATGAATTTGTCGGCGGCGTTGAACAGGCTTTCCCCGATGCCCGAATAACTCGCCAAAAATCCCATCAGACCGAATATCGGCGCGACTGAGAGCGAGTACGACATAAAGCAGTTGAGCATGTCGGAGGAAACTGCCTGAAAAGCCGCGGCGGGTGATTTGATGATGCTGATTCCGACGACGGCGAAAAAGAGCATGGCGATCGGAACGGGAAGGCCGATAAACATGAATACAATAAAACCTACGAGTGAGAAAATTCCTATAGCTACAGGCGACATTTATCGATCCCTCCTTTAAAATTCGCTTTTGGCCACGGTTTCGGCGGCTATTTCATCTATAGACATCTTGGTGTCGCTCAGATTCTTGTGGTTTTCGATCATATTGTGGATCTTGATAATAAAAGCAATGATAAAAAACAAAAGGCCGATGCAAAGAAACAAAACGAGTATCCAGTGGGGGACGAGCAGAATTCCGGTAACGGCTCCGTTTGAGTATTTGTTGCCCACCATCAGTATCTGGTTGTAAAGCAGATACGTCAGGCCTGCCGCCGTCAGTATATACATGGCGATGCCCAAAATGTTTGCTATCCGGGGTTTCATCATATCAAGCAGAACGTTGACGATGATAGAGCCGCCCGACAGTTCGTTTTCGGCGAGCGTCAGCGAGCCTATCAGCAGCATGGTGATCTGAACTATTTCATAAATACCCAAAAAACCCGAATTAAAAAATCCCCTCATGATAACATGGATGCAAACGAGTATGCATGTGATCAGCAGCAATACCGAAGATACTCTTGCCAGAATCAACGCCATTGAAGCAAAATGCTTTTTAAACGCTTTCATATTATTTCGGCACCTCTTTCCGGAAATTCGGAGCGGGGCGATCACGCGTGTTTTTCCTTGCTCCTTAATAATGATACTTCAGTTTACGGTTATTCTCCGACCGTCTCAGGGCATCACCCTTTCCTTATGCACAGGGTCATTCCGTATCGGCGACATTATATACGTTCTCAAGCGGTTTATGCAACAGATTTCTTTCACGGGCGGCGGGTTTACGGACAATTGCTCTTTTTTGTTTTCAAGAAACCACGAAATGAAACGGAAACAAACAAAAGCAGACATGTCGAAATCAGAACGGACCAATGCGTTTCGATTTTTTCGAGCGTCAAACCGTATACCAACGCGCCGAACGGCAGCCCGCCTTTGGTTATCATGCCGACAACGGCGAAGACTCTCGACATAAAGCGTTCCGGCGCTTCTTTTTGAATGAGCGTTTGCACGGGGACGTTAATGAGCATAACCGATACGCTGAGCAGACCGATAACACAGGCAAATATACAAAAATACAGCATCGTGCCTTTGCCGAGGAGATCAAAGCTTTGCGGAAAAAGCATTATCACAAAACAAACAGTCGAAGCCATTATGAGGAACAGACCGGTATCGATCGCTTTTATTTCTTTATTCCCTTTTCCGAACAATACGCCTGCCAGTATGCTGCCGGCCAAAGCCCCGGCCGCGAAAACAGCTTGCAGGAGACCGTATTGCGTATCGGGGTAGTTAAGCGAGGTCCTGAAAAATAAGGGAAGCGCGACCGAAAACAAAGGCATGATCAAAGCGTATATCGCCAAAAGAAAAAAGCACAGATTCCAAATCATTTTTTGACTGAAAACGAATTTGAACCCGCCGAGCAGATCCGGGAAAAATTTTGTTTCGCATTGCCGGTTCAGGTGAACATAAGTAATAAATGTTTCGCTTATGCCGGACAGGACGAACGATATGCCGTTGACGAGAAAAAGCGCCTTTATACCGAAAACGGCGTACAGCAGAGTCCCGATCACCGGTCCCGCCAAGCCCGACAAAGTGCGCAGTGAAGCGATCGATGAGTTGGCGCGGGATAATTTCTCGCCCTCGACCAACCCGGGAAGTATAGCTTTTGTCGCCGGGTCAAAAAGGCCGTTCATGGTCGATACGACGATTTGAGCCGCCAAAAGCAGTTTTATTGTCAAAAAACCGGAATAAGCCGAAAGTGCAAGGAAAAGTATCACGGCGCCGCAGATAAAGTCTG
>WRJA01000093.1 GCA_009782435.1 Oscillospiraceae bacterium | reverse complement strand
CCCGGGACTGTCCGCGACCGAAACGCCGACAACCTTTGTTTCGCTGACCGTCATATCCTGAGCTCTTAAAGCTTTAAGAGCTTCTTCCGTTTTATCGACAATCAGCCTGACAATCCCGAAATCGGCGGTGTCGGCGATGGAAAGCGCCCGTATATTGATATTCGCGTCTTTCAGGACGCCCGCGACTTCAAGAATCGCCCCGTTTCTGTTTTCCGCGAAAACTGATATTTGACTGATAAACATTATTATGACCTCCCGCTAAAAAATAACGTCTTTACGGTTGTCGATTATCCTGATCGCCTTGCCTTCGAAGCGCGCGATGCTTTTCGGGGGGACGGGCTTCACTTTGACGGATATGCCGAGCATGGAACGCATGGATTCCGAGATATCGGCGGTTATTTCCTGCAGACCGCGTATCTCGTCGGAAAAGTTCTCGTCGGTGAGTTCCACCAGCACGGTGAGCCGGTCCGCGTTGCCCTCGCGATCCACTATCATTTGGAAGAAAGGGGCTACGTTTTCGGATTCCATAAGCACGGCTTCGATTTGAGACGGAAAAACATTAACGCCGCGGATTATCAGCATGTCGTCGGTGCGCCCGGCGGGTTTGGTCATTCTCACGAAGCCGCGCCCGCAGCCGCACAGCCCGGTCATGCGCGTCCCCACGTCTCGGGTACGGTAACGTATGAGCGGAAGCGCCTCCTTGGTGACGCATGTGAATACGATTTCGCCGGAAGTTCCGTCGGGTACGGGCAATCCCGTGTCGGGATCAATGATCTCCAAAAAGAAATGATCCTCGTTGACATGCAGGCCGTTTTGGAGCTCGCACTCGTAAGCGACGCCGGGGCCTATAACTTCGGACAGGCCGTATATATCATAAGCTTTCAGTTTCAGGCGGGATTCGATCTCTTTTCTCATCGCGGCCGTCCATGGTTCCGCGCCGAAAAATCCCGCTTTCAGGCTGATCTCGCTGACAGGGATACTGTTTTCTTCCAAAAATTCCGCTATGGTCAAAGCGTATGAGGGGGTGCAAAGAATGAAAGTCGGCTTAAAATCACGCAGTATGGTCACCTGGCGCTTGGTGTTGCCTGTCGACGCCGGGATCGTGGCGCAGCCGACGGTTTCCGACCCTATGCCGCCACCGAGCCCTCCGGTAAACAAACCGTAGCCGTAGCTGATGTGGCCTATGTCGGATTTGGTAATCCCGCCGGCGCCGAGCGTCCTGGCCATGACCTCGCCCCAGACCGCCAAATCGTTCTTGGTGTAGCCGACGACGGTTTGCTTGCCCGTGGTGCCGGAGGACGCGTGTATCCTCACAACGTCGTCCATGGGAACGGCAAAAAGCCCGTACGGGTAATTGTCGCGCAGATCCTGTTTTGTCGTGAACGGCAGCTTTGTAATATCGTCGACGCTCTTAATGTCGCCCGGCAAAAGCCCCATATCGTCAAAGCGCTTTTTATACATGGGGACATTCTCGTATACGCGCTTAACGGTTGTTTTCAGACGCTCGGATTGAAGTTCGCGGAGTTTTTCGCGGGGCATCGTCTCCGCCGCGATATTATGGAAATGACTCAAGAGTATCACACCTTTCCGTTAAATAATATCATATCGATTCAAGTCCCGCAATTGAGCAAAACCGGTTAAATTGCACCGTTATACGGCTTTATTTCCGGTAAATTTGATAGTATTCTCAATGTGTTTATGCCGGAGACAAGGTTTTTTACCCCGCCGCGGCAAAAATCGGCAAAAAATCAGGCAATTCACAAATTTTGTCTGTATACGAATCCGGAAAAACGTGTTAAAATACTGTACCCAAGTAAAAACGGAATTAAAATCGCACGGAGCAAGTTTTCTGAGCGCCGCGTAAAATAAAGGAGGAGGATGCACATGCAAATATCCTACGGCAACACATTGGGCGGGCCTGTGGAGGTTCATGTTGAGGACGGGAAGATTCGGCGCCTGCGGCCTCTGACGTTGCGAGACGACGATCCTGAGGATTGGGTAATCAAAGCGCGGGGCAAGGAATTCACGCCTCCGCGCAAGGTAACGGTAACGGCCCAGGGGCTGCAGGATAAAGACAAGGCCTATGCTTACGACAGGGCGCTGTATCCGATGATCCGCGAGGATTTTGTCGAGACGGCGGACGGAAGAAACAGGAACACGCACAAGCGGGGTAAATCGGGATACAGGCGCGCGACCTGGGATGAGGCGCTGGGGCTTGTTTCACGCGAGATAAAGCGCATTCAAAGCACATACGGAAAAGAGGCCGTGACCGCCTGCAGCGGTTCTCATCACAGCTGGGGACTGTTAGGCTATAAAATGTCAGCTTTCAAACGTTTTTTCAATCTGCTCGGGTATACTCAGGTGCTGGACAATCCGGATTCCTGGGAAGGGTTCCACTGGGGCGCGTCCCACGTCTACGGGCATTTTTGGCGACTCGGCTGCCCCGAGCCTTTCGATCTTTTGGAAGACTGCCTTCAAAACTGCGAAACGCTGATCTTCTGGTCCCACGACCCGGACAGCACGCACAGCTGTTACAGCGCCAACGAGGGCAACATATGGCGCAAATGGTTCAAAGAACTCGGCATATCCGTGATTTACGTCGATCCTTTCCAAAACTTCACCGCCGTGAAGCAGGGGGAAAAATGGATCGGCCCGCGACCCGGGACCGACGCCGCTCTTATGGAGGCGATAGCCTACGTATGGCTGTCGGAAGATACATACGATCACGAATATGTAAAAAAACACGTCCACCGGTTTGATGAGTGGGCCGATTTTATTCTGGGCAAAGGTAAAGACAAAACGCCGAAAACGCCGAAACGGGCCGAAGAGATCACCGGCGTGCGCGCGCCCGTGATAAAGGCGCTTGCGCGGCGCTGGGCGTCCACGAACACGATGGGCGGCTCGGGCGTGCGAGTGGGTTGGGGCGGCGCGTGCCGCACCGACGTCGGCTGCGATTACGCGCGTCTTATGGTGCAGCTGTTCGCAATGCAGGGAATGGGAAAACCCGGCAGCAACATGTGGACGGCGAATGCCGGGGCGCCTATCGATTATAACTTTTGGTTCGGAGGCTACGCGGATCCGAGATCAACGATAGCGAACGAACCCGTCGCGGACAAAACCGTTCTGAACGAGGTGGAGCAGAGGCTGTACCGGCCGAACATACCCGACGCCATACTGAACGGACATGACGAGTGGCTCGGCGACGGCTTTTGCGGCCTTGACCTTGAGCAGCAGTTTATAAAACACGTATACCCTATGCCCGGATGCAGCAGGGTTCATATGTTTTACCGCTACGGCGGATCTTTCTTCGGCTCCATGCTTGATACGAACAAGTGGGTGAAAATGTATCAGAGCGCGGAATTGGAATTTGTCGTCAATCAGGACATGCATCTTTCGCCGGAAGGTAAATTCTCTGACGTCATACTGCCGGCGTGCACAAATCTTGAGCGTACGGATATCGGCGAGTTTTGCAGCAGCGGCAGCAGCGGGTACGCCTCATACGGCCAGAGCGGCAATAACAGGCAGATAGTCGTTTATCAGAAAAAAGCGATCGAGCCACTGGGCGAATCCAAAAGCGACTACCGCATTTTCGCGGAATTGGCCGAACTCCTCGGCTTCGGCGCTGAATTCACCGAGGGCCGCGACGAGGAGGCGTGGTGCAAACGTTTCTGGGAGTTTTCCGACCTGTCGAAACGTATCGGCTGGGAAGAATTCAAGGAGCGCGGTTACTACATCCCCGGCATACCGGAGAATTGGGAGCGCCGCCGCGCGTTCGCCTGGTTCGCGGACGGCACGGAATGTAAGATGGTCGCGAGAGACTGCCAAAAGGAAGGAAAACTCGGGACAAGGACCGGCAAGTTCGAATTCGTCTCCGAAATGCTGGAGGAACTGACGCCCGACGACCCGGTCCGCGGGCCGATGGCGTCGTATAAACCGAGCCGCGAGGGGCATATGTCGGAGCTGTATAAAAAATACCCGCTTCAGGTGATCGCCCCGCACCCGCGCTTCGGTTTCCACACGCACTACGACCAGCACAGCAAATGGCTTTGGGAAGTCCCTCAGCACAGGCAGGTCGTTGAGGGGAATCCGTACGCGATCATACGCATACACCCGAACAGGGCCGCCGAGCGCGGAATAAAAAGCGGAGACATAGTCAGAGTGTACAACGACAGGGGCTCCATACTCTGCATGGCGAGGGTGACTTTGCGGCTTCAGGAAAACACCGTCCACTGCTACGGTTCGTCCGGTATGTACGAACCTTCCGTGCCGGGTGAATGTTCGCCCGATAAAGCCGGATGCATAAACATTTTGACTTCCGGGGAGCTGATCGGTAAAAACGTTCCCGGAATGGCTCCGAATTCAACTCTCGTCGAGATCGAAAAATACACCGAGCCCCTGACGTACGGGATGCGGCTGACGGAGCTTTTGGACAGGGTTAACGGGGAGGCGAAGTGAGATGAGATACGGCATAGTAATTGACACCGAAAACTGTATGGAGTGCTACAACTGTTTTATGGCGTGCAAGGACGAGCACTGCGGTTTTACAACGGCGGTCTCCGCCCCTCAGCCGCATACCGGCCAGCATTGGATAAGGATCGACGGTAAAGAGCGCGGAAACGACACAAGAAAAATAAAGGCATCGAATGTCGCCGTTTTATGCGCCCACTGCCAAGACGCCCCCTGCCTGAAGGCCGCGAAAGGCGGCGCCGTATACGCCCGTCCCGACGGCATCGTGATAATCGACCCGAAAAAAGCCGAAGGACAGAAAGAGATTGTATCCGCCTGCCCGATCGGAGCGATATTTTGGAACGAGGAATTGAATTTGCCGCAAAAATGTACTATGTGCGCCCATCTGCTCGACGAGGGATACGCGACTCCGCGCTGCGTCGAGGCCTGTCCGAACGGAACCTTGTATTTCGGAGATCTTGACGACCCGGAAAGCGCCGTATCAAAAAAACTCAGAGAGGCTGACCGCGTGACGCCGCTTAAAGAGCTCGGAGACATAAAAACAAATGTAGCGTATCTGAACATCCCGACAGTCTTTCTGGCCGGCAGCGTTTATCTGCCGGACGACGAGGCGGCCGAAGGCGCTCTCGTTACCCTGACCGAGCGCGGAAGCGGTAAAAAACGCGAGGTCAATACCAATTATTTCGGAGACTGGGAGTTCGAGTGGCTGACCCCCGGCGCCGATTACGACATACTCGTCGAGATGCCGGGGTATAACCCGTTCTCATGCGCCGCAAAAGCGGATACCGACCGGTTCGTCGACGAGATCGTTTTATCACTGTGCTGATAGGTCAAAATGCAACAGACAGTCAGATTTATCAAAGCTTATACATGAATAACACTGATTGTA
>WRJA01000092.1 GCA_009782435.1 Oscillospiraceae bacterium | reverse complement strand
CTGCCCGCGTTTTTCGGGCTTTTAAACAGCAGCGATACGCAAAACACATTCCCTTCAAGCATATATCTGTACGAGAATTTTTTCGACGTATTGGGGAATTTTATCGCGTTCACCCCGCCCACAGTGATAAACGGGCTTCCGAATATTTACTGCGGCATGCTCCCCGTAATGCTCGCGTCGGCCTTTTTTGCATCCCCCGGGTTCCCGGCGCGCGAGAGGGTCCTTTATCTCGCCGTGATAATATTTTTGATATTGAGCTGCAATGTGAACCTCCTCACTTTTTTGTGGAGCGGACTTCATTTCACCAATTCTCTCCCATACCGCTTTTCGTTTTTGATACCCTTTCTTATTGTGACAATTGCATACCGGGCTTATATTTCGCTTAAAAAGCCCGCGCCGCGCGATATCGCGGCTATGGCTTTCGGCGCGGCTTTATTATTGCTTAGCGCCGCTTTAGGTTCCCGGGAAACGAAATATATAACCGGAAGCGCCGTCTTTGCCGCTTTATATATCGCCCTGTTCGCTTTGCGCTCACACCCCGGAGCGAATAAAAAGACCGCCGGCGCGATCATAATGTCGGCGATCTTTTTACTGACGGTCGGGGAGTTGGCCGTGACCGCGCGTATCAACATAAAGACGGAAACGAATACGTCGGATAAAAATGATTTTCCGTACCGGTACGATATTACCCGACGCCTGCTGGATACGGCGCGCCCGGGGCCGAACGAATTTTACCGGATCGAATTTGCGCAGCCTCAGCAAGCCAATCTGAACGCCCCGGCGGTTTACCGGTATGACGGGATATGCGTTTTCGCGTCCACAACAAACATAAATACGACCGCTTTTATGGCCGGTCTCGGCCTGCCGGCGTGGCCTTACGGAAATGTTTTTCACAATACCGAGACCTCCCCTTTCACAAGTGCATTGCTAAATCAAAAATACATGGTTTCCCTGACGGGCCGGCTCGCCGAGGACGGTTTTTATTGGAAAGCGGCGGGCGGGAACGAGAGGTTTCGTTTTTTTGAAAACACGCGGTATCTGCCGCTCGGCTTTATGGCGAGCGAACTCGCGGAGGATTACGCGCCGGATGAAAGAAATCCTTTTCTTTCGCAGAACGACCTGTTCCGCCGGATGACCGGGCTTGAAGGCGATCTGTTCTCGTTTGTAGAGCCGGCGTTTACAAGGCACAGAAATTACGACGTGACTGAGAAAGCCTTCGGCGAATACAGCTACAAATCGATCGGCGATGAGGATGACGGGCGTCTTCGGTGGGATTACATAATGCCGGCCGGAGGGCTCCTGTTCGGCTACTGCGATTTTGACCGGACCGGCGAAATATTGGTCGTCAGCGGCGGAAAGGCGCTTCAAAGTATAAATCTTGAAAAGGATTTTATTTTTACCATGGGGAATTTCGGGAAAGGCGACGCCGTATCGCTCACGGTCGACGCCAATACGGATTTCGGCAGCGCGGTCATATATGTCGCTTTTTTCAACGCTTCGCTTTTTGACAAGGGATATGAGATGTTGGCTCAAAATACGATGGAGCTGACCGTTTTCAGCGACACGCGGGTCACGGGACATATAACGGCGGAAAAAGACGGGTTGCTCTATACCTCGATACCCTATGAAAAAGGGTGGCGCGCGAGGGTGGACGGGGAAGAGACGGAAATAATAACCATAGGCGGGTCGATGTCGGCCCTGCGCCTTAAGGCGGGCGGTCATGAGATCGAGTTTACATACAGAAGTTATGGATCGACCGCGGGCATTTTGTTCAGCTTGTGCTCGCTTGCGGCCTTTTCGTCTCTGATTTTCATATGTCGAAAAGCTCAGAGTAAACGAATAAAAAACGAGGGTGAGATGTTGACATAATCAGAATAGCGATATATTATACACGTATCGATATTGCCGACTCACAGCCGTAATGTAAAACAAAGGTATACAGCAGCGCCGCTTCTGCCGGCGGCGGGGAAGGGGACTTATGAAACAGCTTGTAAAAAAACATTACATTGAGTTCTCTGTTTTGTTTTTAGCTGTCGTCGTTTTTGCGACCTATGCCTCTGTCAGCCGGTCTCTTTATACCGACGTCTTATTTTCGAGTACGGTGACCGATTGCAGCGTCGATTATAGGTCGGACGGCAATTATTTGTGGGGCGGCAACATTCTGCATATCGATTCGGAAGTGATTATCAGAGGTTGGTTTTATATCGACTATGACTGCGCCGATGCGATCAGAACATACGGCGATATGCTCACAAAACTGCCGCTCAGCAGTAATTTGAAACCGGCGGGCGATGGGGAGTGGCCTGTATACGCCGTTATTTATGACTATGAAGAAGATGAATATGTTGAATACGGCGTGCAAATTGCGAAACTGATATCCGAGGGCGGTTCTCTGTATATACTTTTTGAGGGCGTTTTTTGGGAAGACGACGACTATATCAACAGTGATTATGTTTATAGGGCGTCGTTTGAGGTCGATTGCGAGTTCAACAAGGATTTGATCAATAAGAACGGCAGTTATAATATTTGGTTCATTGATCCGGGTTTTGAGCTTGATGTCGCGGTTACGGGACTCGCCTCTTCGTCGTCGTGGACGGCGCTTACAAAAGAAAGCAGTTATGCATTTGAGTATGACGTGATCCGGTGGAAATTGACCTACGCGCCGGAGAACGGCGCCGTTGAGTTCCCGCTTGTTATTTACGATACATTGACGGACAATAATGAGTATCATGATTACTTGTATAAAAGATATGACTATTGGGTCGTCACTTATGAGGCAGACGACGGCGCGGGTCCCCGTAGTCTTGACATTGGCTGGGGTTACCCCACTTGGTTTTCTTTTTCCGGGAAGTCGTTTTCTTTTAATTTGACGGAAGATTTTTTTGAGAGTTATTTTTCCGCCTATGTGCCCGGTAATGATATCATTTGGATCAGTCTCAGCTATATTACAGTGCTTAATACAGAAAAATTGGCCGAAGCGGCTGAGAACGGCACAGCGAAGATAACCGTAAGAAATGAATCCGCAATAAAAGCGGGCGGTCCGGTCGACCCCGCGATCGAATGGGCAGCGGACAAAGCCACGGTCACTATAGGGGTCGATCCCGAAGCAATGCTCAAAAAAGAAGGCGAATATGTCAAGGCGTCGGGGACGAAGCCGGCGACTATTTTATGGACCGTGTATTTCAATCCCGATAACTATCCTACATACGGTTTGGACGTCGTTTTGAGCGATATTATCGAGAAAGGGCAAAAGCTTGAATCTGACACTTTCCCGGGTGGTTTTAAGATAATTCACCCGGCGGACGCTGTGTTCGACGACTATTTCACACTCGAAAGCCCTCCTTACGACGGGGTAACAAACAACTTAGAGGACGATCTGGTATTGAAGTTTAGGTTTTCCCCATCGGAATTTAAAAAGGATTTCGGCGATGAAACGGTGATATTCACATTCAGCACGATACCGGAGTCAGTGATCCCAACCGTGACCTATAATAATACGGTTGATGTTGCCATGGAAACGGGAACGGGAACAACGACGCCGACGCCTCCGACGCCGGAAGCCAGCTTTGAAAAGAATCCTGGCAGAATTAAGATCAACATACCCGACGAGGCAAGCGCGACCGGTAAAGTTGAAATCACCCCTTCGCCGAGGCCGTATATACCCGGTGGTGATGACGACGTCGAGCCGTCACCTGAGCCGTCGCCGGACCCGTCACCGGAGCCGTCGCCCGACCCCTCAGACGACGATGACGATGATGACGACGACGTCACCCCGCCGCCTCCCCCGCCTCCCCCGCCTCCCGGAGACAACCTTGTGCCGGGCGACGACCCCTTCACTTGGATCGAACTCGACGAGAACGGCGTGCCGCTGACCATTTGGCGCTGGGACCCCGATCTGGAGGAATGGATACCGGAGGACATTACGCCGCTGGCGTCGGCTCTGCCGCCGACCGGAGACAAGGGTATTTGGCCGTTTATCGCAGTATTCCTGTTCTCTTTGACCGGCGTATGCGCGACTGTTCTGTGCCGCCGCAATAACCGCAAATTCACCGAATGACGCGCCGGCCGGAGCGCCGGTCCGGTTGACATGAAAAATATTAAGCTGAGCCGCGGCTTTCGTCATGACTGCCGCGGCTTTTTCGCGCTTATCTGCCGTATTTTCAAAAAGGAAGCCCGCGCGAAAATTTATTGAACGGCAAACGCCGCAAAATCAAGAGCGGCTCTTAAAGGCAATATACCGGCTTCCGTATGAAGGGGATATAAAACCGATTTCGGGCCGGGAAAATGTTTTCAGGCTTCGCATAGGGGATCACAGGGTGATTTATTTGAATGATCAAATATACAAAACGCCAAAACGCATATAAGAGTCGCATTTTGGTTGCAATCCTCATGCGTTTTCTATATAATGAACTCAACAGCAAAAGAGAAGGAGGTATTGCCATGGACGTGTCAAACGACGTTCGCGTAACAATTCGTGTCGATAGAGAATTGAAAGAACGTGCGGAGAGCTTATTTAACCACTTAGGCATGAACATGACCACGGCACTTAATGTGTTCCTGCGCAAGGCAGTCGATGAAGAAGCCATTCCCTTTACAATCAACGCAAAGGGAAATGAATTCCGATATAGCGATATACAACGCCGGAAGTTGTCTCTTGGAGAAAAAACTGCCCAAACGGAAGAGCATTTTCAAAAAGCTGTAGCCGACGAAATTGCCCGTAACCGTGCAAATGGTTATCCGATTGCGTTGTACGACATAAAAAGCAAACGTGTATATCTGGAATACGCAGACGGACGGCGGGAATATGCTCAATGATCGGCCGAAAATCTTGGTTTTTGCCGGTCCGAACGGATCCGGCAAGAGTACAATTACTGACGGGTACCCGATTATCGGCGTCTACGTGAACACAGACGATATCAAGCGCCATCGAGGATGTTCAGATATCGAGGCGGCAAAGGAAGCGGAAGCACTACGGGAAAGCTTGATTAACGGACGCAAAAGTTTTACGTTTGAAACAGTTTTATCGACAGAAAGAAATATCCGACTCCTCGAAAAAGCGAAATCCTTTGGTTACTATATAGAAAGTATTTATGTTTTAACCGCCGATGTCGAACTCAACGTCGGGCGTGTTCAAGCCCGCGTTGCCAAAGGCGGTCACGATGTCCCAAAAGATAAGATACGCAGCCGATATATCAAATCACTTCAACTAATGAAAACGCTTATCGCTATCAGCGATGAATGTATCGTGGCAGATAATACTGTTTGTCCGGAAATTATCTTTAAAAAAGATGCCGACTGTGAAATTTATCTCCCCAATGACTTTTGGGACGAAGACAAGCTGCGGAAATTGCTTGCAACATCTCCTTGACTCACAAATGCCGAAAGCATATGAGAGA
>WRJA01000091.1 GCA_009782435.1 Oscillospiraceae bacterium | reverse complement strand
TGCATGATAGGTCTTACGATAGCGGCGGCGCGAATCATGAGCTTTCGTTAGATGAAGCCCGCGTAAATTACAAGCAATATGGCGTAAGTAAACCTCGATTCAAAGATCATGCCCGCCCGCCGTTGCCGGAGGAATACCCTGAAAACAACCAAGACGACTGATGGGCATCGCAGAAACGGGGGATGACCGACATGTGCTCATCCCCCAGACGATACCAATTCCAAGTGAGGATGAATCCTAATGCCAAGACGAATCAAACTCTTTATATGCGCCGGGATCATCTGTGTTTTGAGCATAACCGTGTTTTTTATCGTCCGTGCAACCCTCGAGCCAGATAAGGCCGAGTTATGGGAACTTGTCTACAAACGAAAAGGCCAAAACCCGGATCGATATACCGTCTATATACAAGAAGACGGCGTCTATGAGCCGTATCTTGTCATCGACGGCGATTATGACGGCGGGGTGCTTCTGTTGAGGAAGTATCTGACAGAGGAAATGAGCCCCTATAAAATTACGCATCCTTACGGTAAGGGAGACTATAACGGCTCCAGAGGTGGGTATTATCCCCTGAGCGACGTCGACGCGTTTCTAAACACCGATTTCATCGAAAAATTTCCCCAATGGTTTCAAGATATGATTCGGGAGACCAATATATTGGTATCAACGAGTGAAACTGTTAGAGGCGGGTCAAAGAACCCTAGGGAAACAGAAACCATACAGCGCAAGATATTTCTGCTATCGGTAAAAGAAGTGAAGGATGAGCAGAGTCGGCTGGCCGCTGTTGAGGGGACGGTACTTCGTTATTTTCGATATAGAACAAGGCTAAAGGAGAGAATCGCCACACTGAAAGATGGTACGGCAAAACCACATTGGCTGCGTTCCGCATACCTTTGGAATGACATTAAGGCATGGCTGGTCGGATGGAACGGCCAAATTGGCGGCGGCAGCGTGTCCAGTTCATATCCATTACGTCCGACGTTTTGCCTTTCCCTAAACACGCCTATTCAGCCGGAAGAGATAGACGGACGAAAGGCGTATGTTATCACTGCAGTCCCATAGGGGCGGAAATAAGCAACACGGAGGAATGCCCCGGGAACAACCAAGACGACTAGCCGGCAGTCCGCCGAAAAACCCCTTGACAAACCCACGTACGTCCTATACAATATCATCAGCCGGGGGATTTCCCCGCAAAAAATCAAAATCGCGGCAGGTCAAGGTGTCTGACCACCTTGAACCCTGCATAAGGTGGACAAGCACCCTACACAGCCGGAGAACCGGCGCCGCACGGCAAGTATACCACATTTCTTCTCATCCCGCAAGTCGGCACGTGTGAGGGTAACCCGGGCAACCGTACGTACGGTTCCCGCGCCTTGCGCGTGTTTTTTGCTTGCGGAAAACCCCCCGGTAACTAAAAAAACCGGGAGGAAGAAAAACTATGGTCATCAAGGATCTCAGCCGTGCCCAATACAACAGCTTTTGCAGAGAACTAAGACAAAAAGCGCGCGTAGAACCTTCGGGCGGCGCAAGCTACGCTGTGGACATGCGCATCGACGGCGTGGAGTATATCCTGTCGGTGCAGCCGGAACCCCGTCAAAAAATAGCGGCTTTGCAGGCAGTGCGGGTGGAGCGAGGGGAACAGCATGTCAGCCACGAGCTGGTCACAAAAAACTGTCTTCTTTCCGCCCTGCTGGAAATTCTGCTCTGTCAGGGCATCCGATCAATGTAAGCGCCGGAAACCGGGCTGTCCCGGGAGAAATAAAAATTTTCTTGAAAATGTTCGTAAAAAACGCTTGACAAATGAAAACCCATACGATAAACTGTCTAAGCGTCTTTGCGATGAAGCTAGAGATTGCAGCGTTTGCTGGTCACTCTAGCGGAGTATGTCCGGCAATCGGGCGGATCGGGGAAACGGCTGTGTCAGCCGCCAAAGCCGCAGCGCGGCTTTTTTCGCGGGAAAACTGCGACACACACGGCGGGGAATACGGAATTTTGTCCCGATGGACGCCGGGCTCAGGCCGGGCGATAAGGAGGAAACCTACTATGGCAACCACTGCGGCGCAAGCGCCAAGAGTCAAGGAAAAAATCCGCATCCGTCTCAAAGCCTACGATCATCAGCTGATCGACCAGAGCGCCGAGCGCATCGTCGAAACAGCCAAGCGCAACGGGGCGCGCGTATCCGGCCCCATCCCGCTCCCCACGCACAAGGAGATCATCACCATTCTGCGCGCCGTCCATAAATATAAGGACAGCCGCGAGCAGTTTGAACGCCGCACGCATAAAAGACTGATCGATATTATGAGTCCGACGCAAAAAACTGTCGAGGCGCTGATGTCTCTTGAACTTCCCGCCGGCGTTGAGATCGAAATAAAACTTTAACAACAGTTCGGTTGCGCGTCAGCTTTGCCTGCGGACCGGAAACCGGGATGCGCCGCAAAATAACAGGCGGATGTACCGCCGGGCTGACCGATAACCTTGTAAGGAGGAAAAAGCATGAAGAAAGCTATCATCGGGAAAAAAGTCGGTATGACTCAGATCTTCGATGAAGCCGGCAAGATCGTGCCAGTCACGGTCATTGAGGCCGGACCCTGCGTCGTCGTCCGAAAAAAGACGGCTGAAAAAGAGGGGTACGATTCGGTACAGCTCGGATTTGAGGATCAAATCGGCCGCAAGTTAAACAAACCCGAAAGAGGCCACTTCGATAAAGCCGGAGTTGCCTATAAAAAATATCTGAAAGAATTTCGCCTTGAAGGATCCGAATCAATGAACGTCGGCGACGAGATACGCGCGGATGTTTTCAGCGAGGGCGATAAAGTGGACGTAACCGGAATCTCAAAAGGGAAAGGTTATGCCGGAGTAATTAAGCGGCACGGCGCTCACAGAACGCCGACCAGCCACGGCGGAGGCCCCGTTCACCGTCATGCCGGTTCAATGGGGTCCGGTACGGATCCGAGCAGGATATTCCCGGGAAAGATCGGCGCGGGGCATATGGGCGCCGCGCGGGTAACCGTTCAGAATTTGGATATTGTGAAGGTAGACGCCGAACTTAACATGCTTGTTATACGCGGCGCGGTTCCCGGACCCAAAGGCAGCGTCGTATGCGTAAAGAATACTTCAAAGACCGCGCCTGAAAAGAAATCCGCCGCCGCCGTCGCGATTAATCCCCAGAAAGCCTCCGGCAGGAATCCCCAAAAGGCTTCGGCCGGACGTTAATGAGAGGAGAGACGAAAATGCCTAAAGCCGCAGTATTCAATATGGCCGGCGAAAATGTCGGCGAGATCGAACTCTCCGAATCCGTATTCGGTATTGAACCGAATGAAACCGTACTTCACGAGTCAATAAAAAACCATCTCGCTAACAGGAGGCAGGGCACTCAAAGCGCGCTCACGCGCGCCGAAGTCTCCGGCGGAGGAAAGAAACCCTGGAGGCAGAAAGGGACGGGCCGCGCGAGAACGGGAAGCACGAGAGCGCCGCAATGGACACACGGCGGAGTGGTTTTCGCGCCGAAACCGCGCGATTACGCTTATTCATTGAATAAAAAGGTCAAACGCCTGGCGCTTAAGAGCGCGCTTTCGGCAAAAGCTTCCGAACATGAGATCGTTATCATAGACGAGCTGAAACTCGGGGAAATAAAAACAAAGGTTTTCAGGAGTTTTCTCGACAAGGTCGGAGCGTCGGGAAAAGCGATGGTAATCACCAAGGAACCCGATGAAAACGTGATCAAAAGCGCGCGCAATCTTCCCGGCGTGATAACAACGACAGCCACGGTTATCAGCCCTTATGACATTTTAAACAGCGGCGTGCTTGTTGTCGACAAAGCGGCGCTTGAGAAAATCGAGGAGGTGTTCGTCCGGTGAAGACAGCTTATGACATTATCATACGGCCGATTATTTCCGAACAGTCGATGGAAGACGCCGATATAAAAAAATACGTGTTCGAAGTGGCAAAAGACGCAAATAAAATCGAAATCAGGAAAGCCGTCGAAGAGATATTCGCGGTGACCGTCATTAAAGTGACCACATGTTATATCCGAGGAAAAGAAAAGCGCAGCGGCGCGTATCCCAAAGGATATACCGCTTTGCGAAAAAAAGCCGTTGTGAAACTGAGCGAAAGTTCCAAGGCCATTGAGATATTCGAGGGTATGGCTTGAAGGAGGAGATAAAATGTCAATAAGAACTTACAAACCTACCACTCCGGCCCGCAGAAGCATGACTGTGCTGGGATTTGACGACATCGACAAACATGCCGGCCCGGAAAAAAGCCTGACTGACGTTATAAAAAAAAGAGCCGGGCGCAACAGCGGCGGGCGAATAACCGTTCGGCATCAGGGCGGCGAGAATAAAAGAAAATACCGCATCATAGATTTTAAGCGCGATAAGAAGGGCGTGCCCGGAACGGTGCTTCGGTTGGAGTATGACCCGAACCGCAGCGCAAACATTGCGCTTATCGAATATCCTGACGGGCAGCGCCGGTACATTCCGGCGCCGGTGGGACTGAAAGCGGGCGATTCTGTTTTTTCGGGCCCGGAAGCGGACATAAAGCCCGGCAACGCGCTGCCTTTGGCAAATATTCCGGTCGGCACGATAATAAGCAATATCGAACTCTACCCGGGAAAAGGCGCGCAGCTTGTGCGTTCGGCGGGAACCGCCGCGCAGTTGATGGCTAAGGAAGGCGCCATGGCTCAAATCAGGCTTCCGTCCGGTGAATATCGCAAGGTTCGTTTGAATTGTACGGCAACCGTCGGGCAGGTCGGGAATATTGACCATGCCAACGTGTCCGTCGGCAAGGCGGGACGAAAAAGGCATATGGGATGCAGACCGACGGTGCGCGGCAGCGTTATGAATCCGTGTGACCATCCGCATGGCGGTGGTGAAGGCAAAAGCCCTGTTGGTATGAAATCTCCGGTTACTCCGTGGGGCAAACCGACGCTTGGGGCAAAAACGCGCAAGAACAAAAAGAATTCCACGCGCTTTATAGTTAAGAGGAGGACGAAATGAGCAGAAGTATTAAGAAAGGTCCGTATTTTAATCAAAAGCTGTCCGATAAAATCGACGGCATGAATAAAAAGAACGAAAAGAAAATGCTTAAAACATGGGACCGCGCATGCACAATTTTGCCGTCTTTTGTTGAACACACAATCCAAGTCCATAATGGTCGTAAATTTATTCCCGTATATATTAAAGCCGAAATGGTTGGACACAAACTTGGTGAGTTTTCACCCACAAGACTTTTCCACGGTCACGGCGGAGTGAAAGCAATCAAGGCAAAAGGCAAGAAGGGGTGACGCATGGCAACAAGACAACGAGAAAAATCGGCAAGAATCGACAAAACACGCGACAGCCGCCCGACAGCAATTGCAAAGTATATCCGGATTCCAAGCAGTAAAGTTGAAATTGTTT
>WRJA01000090.1 GCA_009782435.1 Oscillospiraceae bacterium | reverse complement strand
AAAAGCTGAAAGACGAAGAAGCCCGTCGATTCATCGACATGGCGTTCCGGGACGGCATACTTAAAACTACGGGAACGGATATAGATAAAATCCTGCCGCCCGTGTCGCGCTTCGGCGGCGGCAACCGCGCCGAAAAAAAGCAGGGAATTATTGATAAGCTGATGGTATTCTTTGAGAAATACGCGGGATTGGTATAAGAATTGTCGGACGCGGAGAATACAGAGTATCCGCCGTCTGCGCCGTACTCAGGACACGAATAATCCCGCCTCGTCGATCGAGGCGGGATTATTCATGTCCTGAGTTATGTTCCGGAGTTGCTGAAACGGTTTATCGTCAAGTTGCGGAGTTTTTGACCGTTCCGGTATAGACGTATCCTTTTCGTTCGGAAACGTTTTCTTCTTTTATGAAGTAAAAATCTTTGCTTTCCTTTGCTATATGGCAAAGGGCTATTCCCATGTCGACAGAATGCATCTTGGTATATATGAAGCCGAGTACAGATTTCGTTTTTTTCCGGAAGCACCGGATCTCGCCGTTCTCGGCGGCGAAATACCAATTTTGCGCGTTCATGGCGCTCGGCGCGAGCCTTGCCGCTTCAAGCCGATCGTCAGTGCCATCGCTTATCTCCGAGAGCGGTTTTCGTTTGAATTCCGAAAGCTCACGGTACAAAGGTTCGGCGGGGTTTCCGAAAGACATGCTTATTACATGAGGCAGGGCGGATGCTGTTTTTTCTTCGGGTTTTGCCATTCCGAGCCAACATGAACCGAGACCTGATTCTGAAAAGAACAAATCCAGCTGCTGCCCGATAAACCCGATATTTTCGAAAGCGCCGTCTTTTTCCTCACTTCCGAAAATCAAGTAGTGCGGCGCTTTTACGTTGAATATCCCTTTGACATTGTTTGCGATTTCCGCGCAAAAACGTATATCGGGAAAGAGCGGCGCGACTTTTTCGATTTGAGCCCGTACTTTGTCGAGAACGGATGCGTCCAAAGGCGTAAGGTCGTATTTTCTGACGGATTTCCTTTTGCGGATGATTTCGTTCATTTTATTTTACCTCCTGTGTTCCGGCGGCTGCCGATACGCGGCGTTTGATCTGCAGTATGAGTTTTTCGGATGCGGGGAAATCATTCTTCTTCGCTTGTTATTTGACTCATGCACATTTCGCGGTAGACGCCGGGCGTGTTTATAAGTTCATCATGAGTGCCGCTTTGACTGATTCTGCCGTTTTCAAAAACCAATATCCGGTCAGCCCTGCGGACTGTGCTGAGTCTGTGCGCGATAACGATAACTGTGTGAGTGCCGGCGAGTTCGAGAATCGAGTTTTGTATATGCGATTCGGTTTTGACGTCGACCGAGGCTGTCGCCTCGTCAAGAATAAGGACAGGCGCTTTGCTGAGTACCGCTCTCGCAATGGCGATGCGCTGTTTCTGCCCGCCGGAAAGACGGGCTCCGCGTTCCCCCACAACGGTTTGATATCCATCCGGCATATCCGATATTTCCTCGTGGATGCGGGCGATTCGCGCCGCTTCTTCGATTTCTTCAAGACTTGCGCCGGGCCGGGCAAAGGTAATGTTTTCAGCTATTGTGCCGTTGAACAGGAATGTTTCCTGCAAAACCATAGCCACGTTACGGCGCAAACTCTCGAGATCGACCGTCCTCAGGTCATAGCCGTCCATTTCGATCACGCCTTCCGTGGGGTCGTAAAAACGCGCCGTCAATCTGGCCAGCGTGCTTTTTCCCACGCCGGTCGCTCCGACGATCGCAACCGTTTCGCCGGGGGCCGCTCTGAAAGAGATGTCCTCCAAGACCGGCACATTGTCTGTGTATGAAAAGCTGACATGTTTAAAGCACAGCTCCCCGCACGGATTTTCAATCGTGACCGCGTCTTTTGTATTCCGTATCGTTTCGGGAGAATCCAAAACTTCGATAACACGTTCGGCTCCGGCCAAAGACTGCTGCATTTGCTCCAAAAGCTGAGCAAAGCCGGTAATGGGGACATAAAACAGTGTGAGATAAAGCAAAAACGCCACAATATCTTCCACGTTGATATTGCCGAGATAAGCGAGATATCCGCCGAAACCCACCACTATAACAACGCCGAGCGCCGTTAAAAATTCCACACTCGGATGAAATACGGCGCTTAAATTTAAAGCTTTCAGCATGTGCCGCGTGAATACATCCGCTTTTTCCGTGACTTTTCGCGTGGAGATCTCCTGCTGCCCGAAGGCCTGGATCTCCTGCATCCCCGAAAAATTGTCCTGCAGCTGCGCGGAAAGTTTACCGAGAGTCTTTTGTGTTTCTCTGAAGTGCGGCCGGATTTTTTTGATCAATATCCGGCCGCTCAGCAGAATGAGCGGGATGGGAAAACATGTGAGCAGCGCCAAGACGGGGTTTATTGACAGCAGTATTGCCGTGACTCCGACTACCGTTATGATGTTTGTGATCGATTCGGGAATCTGATGAGCGTAAAGAAGTTCAAAAGTGGCGGTGTCATTGATCGTGCGGCTGACAAGGTCCCCGCTCTCCTGTCTTCGGTAATATTCCGGCGACATGGCTTGCAGCTTGCAATAAACCTTTATTCGAAATTCCTTTACCAGATTCCAAGCGGCTTTGTGGGCAAGAAAATTACTCAGATAACGAAACAGGATACGAGAGAGATACAAACACAGTAAAATCACGGCAAGCCGGATGACAGCGATAAGACTCTCGGAGTTCAGCCCTTGCGACACCAAGGCTGTCATTCGGGCCATCAGGCCGGGAGCCGTCAGATTGACCGCCGAGATCAGCAGCGTGCTGAGCGCGGAAACAATGAACAACCCTTTATATTTTTTTGCTTCCGCGGCAAGTCTGAGTAAAACTTTCATAAAACGGATCCTGTCCTTTGATATACCGCGCCGGCGGCTTTAAATATGCCGAAGTATTGCATGCCGCGTCAAAACAAGCCGGTCTGTTCCGATTTTTCGGGAAATTCCCTCATAAAACGAAATATCTCATCAACGTTGCGCACAATGCCGTGCCGGCTGCAAAAGTCTGAAAATATTCGCATCAAAGGCCCGCTGTTGTCGCTTCTTATCTCGTAGCTGCTGCCGTATTTTAAGGCATATTTTTCTTTCAGTCCGGGAAAATGCTTGTCCAAAGCGGCATAGAAATACTCGCGGTTGCCGTCTCTCAGGGTGAGGCCGATGCCGAAATTCAGTATGCCCCATACGCCCGCGTCGGCGCAATACCGGAGTATGCCGAGAATGTTTTCCTCCGTGTCGTTTATAAACGGTAAAAGCGGACACAGCCAAACCACTGTGGGTATGCCGTTATCACGCATAAGCTTCAGCGTTTCCACACGTTCTTTGGTTGTGCATACCTTCGGCTCAAGTATTTTGCATAGGCTTTCGTCATAAGTCGTCAGGGTGATCTGAACGACGCATTTCGCTTTGTTGTTGATGCTTTTCAGCAAGTCCAGATCCCGGAGAATCAGCTTCGATTTGGTCTGCACGGCAAGCCCGAACCCGTATTTTTCTATGATTTCAAGGCAGCGGCGCGTGTGTCCGATTTCTGTTTCCTCAGGGATATAGGGGTCGGTCATGGCCCCCGTTCCAACCATGCAGAGCCTGCGCTTTTTCCGCAGCTCCCGTTCCAATATTTCCGGCGCGTTTGTTTTGATTTTGATATCCTCAAAGTCATGTCGCATTTGATAGCATTTACTTCTTGAATCGCAGTAAATACAGCCGTGAGTACAGCCGCGGTAAATATTCATGCCGTTTTGAGGGGAGAGGATGTGTTTGTATTCTTTACAGTGCATATTGTTTTTCGGGAACGGGCTCAAAATCCAAGGTTATTAAACAGCCGTACAAAGACATAAGCGCCGGCATACCGCCGTTGAGCCATTCTTCCGCGGATTTTCGGGGGATAATGGCCGGCATTCTTTTATGGATATCTTCGATATCCTCCTGCGCCTTTTTGGTCAGTATTACGAAATTAAAAACGCTGCCGGGCTGCTCTTTGCGGTAACAGCCCGCGAGATACATGGCGCTGCCGGGCAGCCGGAAGCGATACCGGATTTTTTCGCCTTTGCATATTTGCCATTCGTAGTAGCCGCTTGCCGGGATAAGGCATCTGTTCTCTGCCGTTGCTTGCCGGAACATCGGTTTTTGGGCTGCCGTTTCGCTGCGGGCGTTAATGACCGGGTTCCCGCCGGGACCGGTAAAACCCCATCTCATCGGTAAATATTGCTGAGGCCCGGTTCGGACCGGGACGATATCCGTCGGAAATATATCGCCGTTTGTTTTTATGGTCATTTGCCCGGGAAAATTCTGCCGGTTTTTTTCGATCTCGCCGGCTATCTCCCGCAGTTCTTCGTCGCCGATCTCGATGTAATATCTTCCGCACATTATAAAGTCCGTTCCTTTCGCAAACTTCAGGCACAAATCGTCCGAGAAAAGGATTGGACTTTTTGTGCATCAACTCGCGGTTTCCCGCAGTGGAGCGATCGGCGCGTTCTCCGAGACAGCGTGATTTTTCACGCTATCCGACCACTTTTCCCAAAATATAAAACGAGCTGTAAGCGCTGATTTTTATCGGTGCGTATCGCCGGTTAAATGAAATGAGTTCTCCGTTCCCGAGTTTTTTTACAAAAGAATTGCCGTCAAGCTCAAAAATACCGATGTCGCCGATATCAAGCGTTTTTTGTTCTCTAACAAACACTGTCTGTCCGTCCGCAAAGCGCGGCGTCATGCTGTCGCCGCTTATCTTAACGGCGAAATCCGCTTCCTTCGGCACGGTCGCGTCGGCCTCGAAATCCTCGTAAGAATCGCTGTCGAGGAAAGACCTGGTTCCCGCCGCGGCCGGTATATCGTAAAGCCTGATATTCCGTTTCGGTTTATCCTGCCCTCCGGCAATGTCCGGTTCGGCGAAAAGCGGATTTAAGGAGAGCGCGGAAATGTATTCTTCAACGCGGCTTTTTCCCAACGTGTTCAGTTTTGTTATGCCGCGGTACCGGTTGTCGATGCCGCGAAATGTTTTTAAAACGTCATGCACGCCGTAAAACTCGCACAAGAGCAGAAAGGGTTCTGTCGGCGGCGCCGCCCGGCCGGTCTCCCAATGGGAAATATTCTTGTATGAATACCGGTTGGCGGAATGCCGGTTGATGAAATCCGCAACTTCGGCCTGTTTCCGGCCGCTTTCTTTTCTCAACCGCGAGAGAGTGTCCGAAATATTCATGGCTTATTCCTCCGATTTGCATTATAACCCGGCAGCCGGAATATTGCAACAAAAATCTAATAAAATTAGAATATATGTATTGACTTCTCAAATAATCAGAGTTATATTAAAATCCCAAACTGTTAAAGAGAGGACCTTCATCATGTCCGGCAGAGTCATACTTCACGCCGATTTGAATAATTTTTACGCGAGCGTCGAAATGCTGTATCACCCGAAGCTGCGCGGCCGGCCCGTGGCGGTGGGCGGCAGCGCCGAACTGCGGCACGGGATAATACTTGCCAAAAACTATGAGGCCAAGGCATACGGCATACACGTCGGGCAGGCGCTGTGGCAGGCGAAACAAAAGTGTCCGGAGCTGATCATCGTTCCTCCGGATTACGATAAATACCTCAGATACAGCAGAGCGTT
>WRJA01000089.1 GCA_009782435.1 Oscillospiraceae bacterium | reverse complement strand
AAAAACAACACGCGCAGGCAAAGCATCGATATATCGGAGAGAAAAATCAAATTGCCGAAACTCGGCCGGGTGGAGTGCAGGGTATCTAAACAGATTGAAGGGCGCATCCTTTCGGCGACGGTTATACGGCAGCCGAGCGGCAAATATTTTGTATCGGTGTGCTGTACGGAGGTCGACCCGGCGCCGCCGGCGAAAACCGGGGCTGCGGTGGGAATCCGCATGGGCGTAAGGAACTTGGCTACGCTGTCTGACGGGCGGCAATTCGAGAACATCCGGGCGTTTGAAAAATCAAAGAGAAAGACAGCGCGGTTACAGCGGGAAATGTCCCGAAAACAAAAGGACAGCGCAAACCGTGAAAAAGCCGGGATCAAGCTTGCCCGCGCTTATGAAAAGGTTTCCGACCGGAGAAACGATTTCCTTCACAAGCTGACGACACGGCTTGTGCGAGAGTACGACATTATTTGCATAAGGGACGAATCGCTCTCCGAAACCGCAAAGGACCCGATGTACGCGAAATACGTTTCCGATGCCGGTTGGGGCACGTTTGTCAGACAGCTTGAGTACAAATGCGCTTGGTACGGCAAGGAACTGATCAAAGTCAGCAGGTGGCATCCGAGCACGCAGCTGTGCGGCTCCTGCGGACACAGGGCTCCGGAGGTAAGCGCAAAAACATCGCTCAAAGAATGGGTCTGCCCGGCCTGCGGCGCGCGCCATGACCGGGCGGTCAACGCGGCGGTCAATATTTTGAAAGAAGGCCTTGCACAAAAAGCTGCGGAACAAAAAGACGTACGGCCGGATGGGCCGGAAGTTAAGCCTGCCGAGAGCGCGTAAAGACGGTTTGTGTCTCAGCGCTCGATGAAGCGGGAATCCGACCCTTTGAGAAGAGTACTCGAAGGAGCCGGAATATCAAAAGTATATATTTCCGGGAAGAAAGAAGTGTTGTGTTGACCAAAAAGAAATTGGCGTTTTTGACCGTTCTGATGGCGGCATTGTTTTTCACACTGATGCTGTTTTTGCCCGAAAGCGTTGTAGGGACCAGAGCGGAAAACACGGTGGTGTTTGCGACCAAGATAGGATTTTTGAGTATGACAGCCGCCATGACGGCGGCAGCGGTATTGATACTGATATTCAAGCGCGATTTCGTGCGCCGGCAGGTTTTGACCTTCAACCGTTTCAAACATCTGCTGCGGCTTTTGGTCAAGCGCGATTTCGTCTCGCGATACCGCAAGAGCGTTCTGGGCGTTCTGTGGTCGCTGCTCAATCCTCTGTTAACGATGTTCGTCATGACGCTGGTGTTCTCATATCTGTTCAGATTTCAAATAGAGAATTTCCCGGTCTATCTTTTGAGCGGGCAGATCATCTTCGGGTTTTTCAGCGAATCGACCACTTTGGCCATGGGGTCGGTGGTCACGAATGAGAGCATCATCAAAAAAGTGTATGTCCCGAAATACATTTTCCCGTTAGCCAGAGTATTCTCGTCGTTGGTCAATTTGGCGTTTTCCTTCCTCGCGTTCCTCATAGTTTTTCTTGTCACGCGGGTCCCCTTCCGCCTGACCATGCTGCTTCTGCCGATCCCGATAATCTACACCTTCGTGTTTTCGCTCGGGGTCGCGATGCTGCTCAGTTCAATGGCCGTTTTCTTCCGGGACCTGACCTATTTGTACGGCATATTTATCACGCTTTTGACCTATCTTACGCCGCTGTTCTATCCGGTGGAGATTTTGCCGGAACGAATGATACCGATCATAGGCTTCAATCCCATGTACCATTTTATCGATTATTTCCGCGACCTCGCTCTGCGCGGAGTCATACCCGGGCTGTGGTCGAACGCGGTATGCGCGGGCTTTGCGTTGGCGGCGCTCTGCTGCGGAACTTACGTGTTCATGTCCAAGCAGGAAAGATACATCCTGTATATGTGAGGAGGCGGAGGAAGCGGATAATATTGCGATTTCCGTTCAAAACGTTTCTATGAAATTCAATCTGAGCAAGGACAAGATCACGGGGCTGAAGGAATATGTGGTCAAGGCACTTAAACGGCAGCTGTTCTATGAGGAATTCTGGGCGCTCAAAAATGTCAGCTTCACCGTGAACAAGGGCGAGGTGTTCGGCGTCATGGGGCTCAACGGCGCGGGCAAATCGACCTTGCTCAAGGTCATAGCCGGCGTGTTCAGGCCGACGGCGGGCAGCGTTTTCGTGAACGGCGAGCTCGCCCCGCTTTTGGAACTCGGCGCGGGTTTCGATCCCGAGTTTTCGGCTAAGAACAACGTATATATGAACGGGGCCATGTTTGGGCATCCGCCGAAATACATGGAAAGTAAATATGAGGAGATCATGGATTTCGCGGAACTTTGGGATTTCGCGGACGTGGCGGTCAAGAATTTTTCGACCGGAATGATGGCGCGCTTGGGTTTCGCCGTGGCGACGAGCGTGGAGCCGGACATCTTGATAGTAGACGAGATTTTAGGCGTGGGCGACTACAAATTTCAGGAAAAGTGCCGGGAGCGTATTAAAAATATGATAAGCCAAGGCATTACGGTGCTGCTCGTGTCACACAGCTCCGATACCATAAAGAATATGTGTTCGCGGGCCGTGCTGCTGAAAAAAGGCGAGGTCGTATGCGTGGGTGACGTCGGCGACGTCTGCCGCGTGTACGCCGAAGAATAAGAGCGGCATGATAAGAGTTCTGCATGTTTTGGACAAAATAAGCGCAGACAGCGGAGTAAGCGCCGTCGTGATGAATTATTATTCAAGGTTGGATCACTCAAGAATCACTTTCGACTTCATGCTCAACGAGGAGCCGGCCCTCGACATAAGGGCCTATATCGAGAGCAGAGGCTCGAAGATATTTGTGATGCCCGCGCTGAAAGCTGCCAACACATTCAGGTATATAAGAGCCTTAAAAGAATTCTATAAAACCAATGATTACAAAATCATACACGGTCATGTCGCCAACAGCGCGGTATTTTATCTTGGCTTGGCGAAGAACGCGCCGCACAGGCTCATACACAGCCACAGCACGAGATCGTCGGATGTTTTCTTAAAACGCGTGCGCAACCGGTTTTTGATTATGTTCATAAAAAGTGTCGCAACCGGGTATCTTGCCTGTTCAAAGGAAGCGGCCGGCTTCCTTTTCGGGAAAGCCGAAAACGTGACAATTATCAGCAATGCCATATACGCCGGAAAATACACTTTCAGCAGTGAAAAGCGCGAAGAGATACGTTCTTCTTTGGGACTGAAAGACGAATTCGTTATCGGGCATGTCGGCAGATTCAGCGCCGGCAAAAATCATAGTTTTTTGATCGATGTTTTTCAAGAAATATATAAGCTAAATGAAGACGTCCGGCTTATATTGACCGGCGTCGGGGAATTATATGAAGAGATCGCGCAAAAAGTAAAAAAACTCGGGCTCAGCGATGCCATCATATTTGTGGGGATAAGCGATAGTATTCCGGCTTTTATGAGCGCCATGGATATATTCGTGCTTCCGTCCTTGTTTGAGGGCTTCGGGTTGGTCTGCGTCGAAGCGCAGGCTTCGGGACTCTCGGTTTTGGCGTCGGACAATGTGCCGCGAGTCATCGACATTTCGGGTAAGGTCGAATTTCTCAGTCTCGACAGATCGCTGTGGGCAAAAAAACTAATGAGTTTATCGGCAAATCGCGACGCCGGGGAAAAACGTGAAAACAAGGTTGCGGGCGGCATGTTCGACATTGAAACGCAGGCCCCGCGGCTGTGTGAATACTACGAAAACCTGGGTGACCATGGAAATGTTTGAGCCTTTTATATCGATCGTGATCCCCGTTTATAACGGAGCGGATCATATGCGCGAAGCCATAGACAGCGCTTTTGATCAGACTTACGGAAACCTTGAGGTGCTTGTCGTAAACGACGGCTCGGATGACGGCGGGCAAACCGAAAACATCGCTCTTTCATACGGCGGGCGTATAAGATACTTTTCAAAACCCAACGGGGGCGTGGCTTCGGCTCTTAATTTGGGCATCCGGGAAATGCGCGGCGAGTATTTTTCATGGCTGAGTCACGACGATAAATACTTCCCGAACAAGATAAGCGCGCAGGTCGAACTTCTTTCGGGAATGCAGGACAAAACGGCTGTGGTTTTTTCCGGTTGGGCCGTAGCGGACGCCAAGGGCAGGGAAACTCACCGTGTGCTGCCTTCGGAAAAATACACGGCCAAACAGCTCTCAACTCCCCTTTTTGCCCTGATGCACGGAATGATAAACGGCTGTTCTCTGCTGATACACAAAAGCCACTTCGACCGCGTCGGCGTGTTCGATGAGAGTTTGCCGACTACGCAGGACTATGATCTGTGGTTCAGGATAATGAAAAGCGCGCAAATTGGCTGCCGGCCCGAAGCGCTGTCAATGACCCGCGTACACAGAGGCCAAGGCAGCAGACCCTCCGCCAAAGCGCATGTCTGGGTCGCTTCCGGGAGCGCCCTTGTCGGCGCGGCGCCGCTCGACGGGAAGCCGGGGGACACCGGCGCGGTTAAAAAATTCGTGCTTTCGGATAAATCCCCGTCGGTCCTATTTATCCCTAAAGGGCATTACAACGGTTTTATGAGCCTTGAGGAAAACACGAAAATCATATTCTTTTCAACATCGACCCTGGACGAATCAAAAGGCGACGATATACGACAACCCTATGATCTTTGGGATATCTGGCGGGAAGACTACCGGTAAAGGAGAGCTGAAATGAAAAAAATACTCGTACTCGGAGGTACCGGGATGCTGGGCAACGCGGTCGCCCGCCGTTTCGCCGGGAGCTCCGAATACAATACCTCGGTGACGTTCAGGACTGAGGGCTTGGACGTGCCGGGCCTTAAAATCAGCTTCGACGCCCTGAGCGACCCGCTTGATATTCTTCCTGCGGACTTTGATTATGTTTTAAACTGCATCGGCATAATAAAACCGTTTATGACCGACATAACCGCGGCTGTCAGGATCAACTCTGTATTCCCGCATCTTCTGGCCGATTGGTGCGAAGCAAAAGGCATGAAGCTCATTCACATCACGACGGACTGCGTCTATTCCGGACAAAAAGGCAAATATGTTGAATCCGACCCGCACGACGCGCTTGACGACTACGGCAAAAGCAAGTCGCTCGGTGAGTGCGTAAAAAACGCAATGGTGTTGCGCACGAGCATTATCGGAGAGGAAATACACAAGAACGCGAGCCTACTCGCGTGGGCGAAAAGCCAAAAGGGCAAAACTGTTTCCGGCTTTTCCACACACACATGGAACGGGATTACAACTGATCACTACGCGAAAATCTGCGATACGATCATTCAAAAAGACTATTATGAGCGGGGACTTTTTCATGTATTCGCGAAAGACGATGTAACGAAGCTGGAAATGATGCGCCTACGCGCTCATGCTCGAAAGACGCCCGGACGCGCTCTTGGTTTTGGGCGACACGAATTCATCGCTCTGCACGATCGCGGCCAAGCGCCTGAAAATTCCGATCTTTCACCTTGAGGCCGGAAACCGGTGCTTCGATGAAAACCTCCCGGAAGAGGTCAACAGGCGGATCGTCGACCATATCAGCGACGTCAATGAGCGTCCCTCCATGAGGCTCATCGTCATCGTCATCTGTCTCCTCGGCGGTTTCTTCCTCTGGCTGGGCAGCCCGGCG
>WRJA01000088.1 GCA_009782435.1 Oscillospiraceae bacterium | reverse complement strand
CGGCATTGTCTCATCTCCTTTTTTATCCGCTGCCCGGCGTCAGTTTTCATTATACGCTCTGATCACAAGATTGTTTACATTTTCAACTGTCATCGGCATGGGCGCAAAATAACCTCCGAAAACCTCGGCGGCTTTTGCTGTAGCCGTCACGACTTCCTCTCCGATCAGCGGCAGCATAACGTCCAATGTTAGCCCGTAGGATTTCAGATTCGGCAAGTTGACGTCCCTCATCAGTTTTAATGAGGCGTCATACGCGGCTTTACCGATCTGCTCGACCGTCGCGTTCCCGGGAACATTTCCTCCCAAAGCCCGCGCTATGAATTCGACCTTTTCCGGACACGCGGGCGCAATGAACTCCATTGTCTGAGGAAAAGCCGTCGCGCAGGCGTTTCCGTGGGGGATATGCCATTTTGCCCCAAGCACCTTGCCGATATCATGAGGGAAGTGGCACATGGGTCCCATCATTGACACGCCGCCTAAAGTCGCAGCCTTCATCATTCCTTCGCGGGCCTCGGTATCGGAACCGTCCCTGTACGCCCGAACAAGATATTTTCCGACCAATGTGATCGCTTCTTTGCCCAATGCCTCGCAGTAAGGATTCGCGAACCGGGAGGTGAACGACTCCGCGGCGTGGCCGAGCGCGTCAAATCCGGTGGAGGCGGTAACCGCCGGAGGCAGTCCGAGAGTCATCTCATAGTCGATTAGAGCAAGCGTGACCGCGGCCCCGGCGCCGTTGACATTCGTTTTGATGTTATTCTTCGAATCGGTTATCGCCCCGCCCGGCGTGGCTTCGCTTCCCGTACCGGCTGTAGTCGGGATAACGATCAGCGGTTTTCCGGGTTTTTCGAGCAGATTCCCGCGTCCGAAATATTGGCTCAACGGAGGCGGATTGGTCAGCAGCGCTTTGGCGGCTTTACCGGTGTCGATAGAACTGCCGCCGCCGACGGCAACAACGCCGTCAACATTTTCCTTAACGCCCAAAGCCCCCGCTTCTTCGCAGGACCAATCGGGAGGGTCCGCCAAAACGCCGTCATAACAAACATAGTCGATTCCCGCACCCTTAAGGTTTTCAAGGACCTTATCCGCAAGCCCGGCCTCTTTTACTCCCTTGTCATATACGACCAAAACCTTTTTCATTCCGAACTGCTTGCATTTCTCACCGACTGAATTTGATACTCCTTTGCCAAACAATAGCGGATTCGAACTTAAAAAAACGCTCGGCATGATATTCATCTCCTTAAAAAATTTTAAATTTTTCACTGTTCGATTCAGCGGATCTCGGCGATTTGACCCGACCCGTCGCCGATGTTTTACGGCGATTCTTTTTTCAGCCCCAGCCTCTCATAGTACACGGGCGGAATATCCGCCGGATCCTTATAAATATGGTGGACGCAGCGGTCGCCCGGTTTTTTCGGGAACGGAGAGGCGTGCATCCAGAACTGCGAGCCCCGGCCGCCGTCTCTTATCGGGATCATCTCATGCACCCAATGGCAATGAGCGCAATACAGCGGTAATCCCGTTTCTCCCCAAGTATCATGCGTCGGGGTCACAAATTTGTTATATCCGTCCGGTCCCTCGTACATACCGAGATCGACCATCCTACCGCCGCTGCCGCACTTGAGCGAGATCGTTATCTTCTCATCGTCTTCCGTTACGACTATACCGGGATCGGCGGCGTGCTGACGCCACATATCCACACACCATAACACCCATTTTTTTGTGTCTTTCCTCAGTTGTATCAGATCCTGAGAGGCGCCGAACCCCGTGGCTTCCTTTATCGCTTCCATGCAGGCCTCTTCGCCCAAGCCCTTATAAATAATATTCTCCAGACAGGTGATGGTTTGCGTCATCAGATCGTGTATCAGGCAATGCGTGGCGGCCTCGCGCCGGCACCATTTTTTTGCCTCTTCGATATCTCCTTTGTCCAAAGCCTCCAAAGCAAGTTCCATGTATCCTTTTCGGAACTCTGTGAGTTCTTTGTCCGTAAAGAGTCTGTCATTTTTTTCTTTCATAATATATCATCCCTGTTTCTGTTTCCGAATACCCGGGCTGTTTACCGTTTCGTTTTAAATCGAAAGCGCGGCGCGAGCGCCCTCTTCGATCGCTTCAAGCGCCTGTCTCGCGCGCTTTGCGTCTCCCGCGACGTAAAGCTCGGGCACTTTGCCTTCAAGCTGCGGCACAAGAGCGTTTACCGGCCGGGAGCCCATTGCCAAAACCACGGTATCGAACCCTCCCAGAACACTTTCTTTCCCTTCCCGCAGGATGATCACTCCGTCTTTTATAAACTTTATCACAGCGGCTCCCGTCAATATTCGCACACCGTTATTTTTCAACCGCTCCATCAGAAAGGGTCTTACCTGCATCGGCACGTCTTTTGCTATGACAGGGCTTCTTTTGATTATCGTAACCCTGTGCAGGCGCTCGCCCAAAAAGTCGGCGACCTCACAGCCCACCATGCCTCCTCCTACAACAAGCACGTTTTCTCCCGGTAAGCTCGCCCCGGATAAAACGTCCGCGAAGGTTACGACATTTTCGTTTTCAACACCCTCAAATTCCGGTATCAGCGGTGCCGAGCCGGTGGCTATGATCACGGCGTCGGGTTTCTCCGCCAAAATCATTTTGCTTGTCGCCTCTGTATCCGGCCTTATTTCCGCGCCGTATCTTTTACACATTCGTTTTAAATAAATAATGCCTTTAGCGATCTCATGCTTATACGGGGGAACTGCCGCCAAAAGAAATTGTCCGCCCACCTCTTCGCTTTTTTCGAATATCGTGACCGAATGGCCTCTTGCCGCCGCGACCCACCCCGCTTCAAGGCCGGCCGGCCCCGCGCCGACGATAAGGACTTTTTTCCGGAGGGCGGCGGGTTTTATCACCATTTCGGTTTCGGCGCAGCAGAACGGATTCATCAGGCAGGTCGTTGTATATTTTTCAAGAGCGTCGTCAAAGGGTTTGGGAAAAGCCCTGTAACAGCCCTGAAGGCAGGAAATGCACGGCGTTATGTCTTCGATTTTGCCGTCGCGGACCTTGTTCGGAAACTCCGGATCCGCCAAAGAACCGCGCCCGACGGCAATCAAATCGGCCATGCCGGTCTCAAGCGCATATTCTGCGACGGCCGGTTCATTCAGCCTGCCGACGGCAATGACCGGCACGGATACCGCCCTTTTTACCTTTGCCGAATCTTCCAAAAGGAAGCCCGCGGGCACGGCCGGCGGCGCGCTTATGTATTGGTGGCTGCCCTTAACGGAGGTCGAAACATCAATGACGTCAACACCCGCTTCCTCGAGCATCCGGGCAATGAGCACGGTTTCATAACCGGTCCTGCCTCCCGGGATCCTTTCATCGCCGCTGATTCTGAACATAACGATAAAATCCCGGCCGACTTTTTTTCGTACGTTATCAACGACCATCAGCGGAAAGCGCATCCTGTTGTCCAGGTCGCCGCCGAATTCATCCGTTCTTTTATTGACGTACGAGGACATGAATTGCGCTATCAAGTATCCGTGCGCGCCGTGAATCTCCACCGCGTCAAAACCGGCGGCTCTGACTCTGACAGCCGCGTCGCCGAAGCGTTCGGCCAAATCGCAAATTTCCTCCGCGCCGAGTTTCTTCGGAACGCACACATCCCCGGGCCCGTATACGGCGGAGGCGGACACCGGCTGCACGCCCGTAACGCCCGGAAATGTTTGCCGGCCCGAATGACTGATCTGAGCCGCCATTTTGGCGCCGTATACGTGAACGGCGTCTGTGAGCTGTTTGAGTCCGCGGATGTGTCTGTCGTCAAAAAAACCGGGAGTGTGCGTACAGACATTCCCGGCAGGATCTATACTGCTGTTTTCCATTATCAAAAGGCCGAAACCGCCTTTTGCTCTTGCCGTCCAGTACCCGATCAGTTCGGGCGTCACTTCTCCGTTTGTCCCGCCGAGATTAGTTTCCATCGGCGGCACTGCGAGTCTGTTTTTCAGTTCCAGATCTCGGATTTTAAAAGGTTCAAAAAGCCGTTTGTATTTGTTCATGCCCGTGACCTCTTTTTCAGCGTCCCCGGCCCGCTACAGCAGTTTTATCAAGAGCAATGTGAGCCCGTACAGCAGCGGTTGATGCAGCATATAGATGAGCAGGCTTTTTCTGCCGACAGCCGGCAGTTTCGGAATGCTTGCGGTATAAAACCAAACCGGTAATTTCCCGTCCGACACTATACGGCCGAAGCAGGTCCCGAACATAAAAATCATGATCCAAGGAAATACCGGGAAATAATCCGCCGACGTGAACGCCTCGTTCCGCAGCCCTAAAACCGAAAGATACTTCACGTCAAAGGTCTTATCGGCGATGAGTAAAAGCAGTATCAAAAATAAAACAAAATACAATACCGTTCCGATATGCGGCGGAATCTTGTCAGCTGTTTTTGAGACAAGGCCGTACATGATCATGCAAAAACCCAAAAGATGCAGTATCCCCCACCAAATCGGCATTTGTATGAGCAGAGTCGCTGCCGTGACGATGAGCGCGCATACCGAGACTTTCAGGCCGCGGCGTATGTTGCTTCGCGAAAATCGAGACGAAACACCCGCCAAAGCAATAAAAAGGCCGGCAAAAATAATATGCAGTACATATATGACACGGGAATAAACCAGCCAATCCGGCAATATGCCGAACATATTCAAATCGATCGCGAAATGGTGCAGGATCATAAGGATAAGAGAGAGTCCGCGGGCCGCGTCAATGATCTCGATGCGCCCTCCGCCGTAATTGCCCTTACACATTGAACCTGATCAGCATTACGTCGCCGTCCTTAACGACATAATCCTTGCCTTCGCTCCGAATAAGCCCCTTTTCGCGGGCGGCCGCCATCGAGCCGCAGGCTTTCAAGTCTTCGAAAGCCACGGTTTCGGCTCTGATGAAACCGCGCTCCATGTCCGAGTGTATTTTCCCTGCGGCCTGCGGCGCTTTCGCGCCTTTTTTTACCGTCCAAGCCCTGACTTCCTCCGGCCCCGCCGTTAAAAACGATATGAGGCCGAGAACGGAATAGGAGCATCTTATCACCCCGTCAAGCCCGGATTCGGATATCCCGAGCTCTTTTGAGAATTCCGCCTTGTCCTCTTCGCTCAGCTGAGCTATCTCTTCCTCGGCTTTAGCGCATACAGGAAGCACAAGCGCCTTCTCGATATCAGCCAAGTCTTTCACGGCCGAGTAACATGCATTGCCCTCGACCCCCGCCGCAAAACCGGCTTCGTCCATGTTGGCGATATAAATGACAGGTTTGCCCGACAGCATATCGCCGATGTTAATAAGCTTTCTTTCTTCATCGTCGCACTCATAGCTTCTCGCGCTTTTTCCCTCGTTCAAATGATCAAGGAGTTTTTCCAGCGCCTCGGCCTCGCGCATGAATTTTTTGTCGCCCTTGGCGGATTTTTTTGCCTTTTCCGCTCGCCTTTCAGCCACTTCGATATCAGCCATAATGAGTTCAAGATCAACGGTTTCAATGTCACGCGCGGGATCGGCGCCGCCGGCGACATGTATTATGTTTTCATCGTCAAAGCAACGCACGACATGAAGCACAGCGTCGGTCATGCGAATATGAGACAAAAATTTGTTGCCGAGCGCCTCTCCTTCGGAAGCGCCCTTAACGAGTCCGGCTATATCCGCAAACTC
>WRJA01000087.1 GCA_009782435.1 Oscillospiraceae bacterium | reverse complement strand
GATAAAAATTGCAGAACACGGAAAAAAACAGCGCGGCCGTATACATATGAAAGCGCCCTTCGTTCACAAGCGAATGAAGTCCGTACATAACAAGCGGCAGCAGCGCGAAGGTGTCGAACCACATGATGTTCCAGTAATAACCGGCCGTAAACGCGCAAAGCGCATAGCAGGCGGAGAACACGGGTATCATGAAGTCCGTTCGCTTATACGCGCCTTTCAAAAAAAACGCCGTGAACAGGCCCGCGAAGCCCGATTTTATCAGCGTGAAAAAGACCATCGCGTCCGGGACCCGGTCGGCGGGGAAAAAAACGAGCAAAAGGTTGAGCGGGCTTGAGAGGTTATAGGCGAACAGCGGCAAATAATTGCCGCCGATCCCGTAGCTCCAGGACCACATGAACGACCCGCCCTCCGTCAGCCTGTGCCGGAAGTCGTTCAGAAAGGGGTAGTATTGATGCCAACCGTCGTATATAAGATATTGCCTGTCGCCGAAAGGATATATGCCGATCAAAGCGAACACCGCGCCGAATATCAAAAACGGGAGTAAAAATGAGGCGATATAAACCGCGTCCGCGTTTTGCCGGCCCCGCGTGATCGCGGGGCCGGCGGCCGGTTTGTTTTTCTCGGAAATATCACGTTTTTCACGAGGTCTCTTCACAGAAGTCATCGGTTGCGGCGCCCGCGATCGGCCGGACTAACGCTTCGTTTTGCCGGCGAGCCTGTATTTATATCTCAGCGCTAAACTGAGGGCGGCAAGGGACAAGGCGAGGACCGGTATCATAAAGGCGATGACGTTCGCGTCGCCGGTCGACGGCATGGCCGCCGCGAGCGGCGTTATATCCTCCGGTATCCATTCCTCCAGATCGGGGTCCCAGCGCCAAATGGTCAAAGGCACGCCGTTCTCGTCGAGCTCTATCCAAGTGAAGGGGTCGTCGCCGGGTATGAGGTTATTTCCGGGAGGCGGCGGCGGGGGAGGAGGCGGTGACGGATTGGGGTCGGGGTCGGGGTCGGGGTCGGGATCAGGGTCAGGATCCGGGTCCGGGTCGGGATCAGGGCCCTTCGGGTCAGGGTCAGGATCCGGGCCGGTAGGTATATATCCGCCACCGCCGCCCTTGCTGACTTCGGCGGTGGCTTTATCGGAAGCGTAAATGGGGATCGGTATATGCCAGCCTCCGAGCCCTGCGGTTCTGTAATTGGTTTTGGACAGGGGCAGTTCTATCTCCGCCTTGGCCGTGTTTTCCCAGCGGCCCGTGGTTTTTTCCGGCTCGGTTTGGAATGTAAATTCAACTGTTTCCGTTTCGTATTCGGCGTAGAACGAATTGATATTGTAATAAAATTTCAACTGCAAGGCATTGCTGTGATTGTTCACGGACCAATCAAGAGGCTCGTCATCGAGGTAGAAGTAGTCCCGAAAATCGCCGGCGCCCGGCGGGTCAACGATTTTGAAGTTCCCGGGCATATCTCCGGGAACATCCGGGTCAACAAGCTTTTGTCCTTTTTCTATGATATCGGTCAGCGTGAAATCATAGGGAAAATCAACGAAAGGCTCCCCGGTCCAATAATCAACGCCATGCACCACATATTTATTATTTGGGCTGAATGTAACGGTCCAAGTAATCCTTTTTGCCGTCTCGTCGTAAATGCCTGTTTTTTTGATATTACCGGGATCCTCGACGGCGATCTTAAGCGTGACCTTGCCCGAGGCGGAAAAAGCGTCGGCGCCGGACGTCAGGCTGCATACGTTGGTTAAGTCGACGCTCTTCTCGCCGCCGGCGATAATGGCGTCGAACTTAGGCACGGATCTGTAGGAAAAACTGATCCGGATAACTTCTTCCCCCGAGTCAAACAGCACATATGTATAATCCTCGATGTCAGTTTTTTCCAAAGTAAGCCGGAACCACTCGCCGTAACCGGAGTTACTGCCGGCGCTGATAAATTTAGTGTCGTCATACGAAAAAAACGAATCGTAACCATCAGCGTAAAAATTATCTTCCCGGCCGTAATTTGTTTCAAATGCCACAATCAACTCGTAATGATAAAAATCGAAGAGATTGTATCCGGGGTTGTTCAGCCTGTCTCTCAAAACAAGCGGGAACTCGACCGTGCCGCTCTCGGGCTCGTATATTATTTCCCAACTGAGGGTGCCGTTGTTGTCCCCCCCCCACTCGATGATACCGTCGTATGCTTCGGGATAGCCAAATATAGAGCCGCTTTTTTGCAGAGGGCCGGTTCCCTGCGGAGGCAGCGGCGGTACCGTGAAGTCCTCGACCGTGATATTAAAAGGCGCGCTGACGCCGGACATTAAAAGAAGCTCATAAACGCCGTCATGCGTGATTTGCGTCATATCGAACGAGCAGTCAAACTCAAGATAGGAATCGTCGTAAATGCCGGTGTACATGTGAATGCCGAAATCATCCCAGAACTCACCCTCAAAATACACAGTTATGGGGTAGGCCGCGCCGTACAGGTTTGAGTCTAACCAAGCAAACGACATGCTGTAGGCGGACAGATTATCATACCACCCTCCGAGCGACGGTATTATTTTATTGTCAAGGCTTTCAAACGACAGCTTTGTGTAACAAGACAGGTCGCCGTAGTAACCGGTGTACATTAAATCATACATGATATGCGTGACGGCCGCGTCGCCGACATCGAAATAGTACCTGATCTTTAAATTCGAGTAGATGCTCACCGTATCGTCCGGGTTTACCTTAACTCCGTTCGCGTAAAGGCTGACGTCCGTTACGTCTGCCAAATCAAAAAAATTCGGGGGATTATATACATTTACCGTTATATCCGACCCGTCTATAAGACTGATCGTATAAGGGCCGTCCGACGTGACTTGGGCCGGATCGAATTCGCACGCAGCGTATATCCCATCGCAGTAAATGCCGTCGTCGTCGTAAACCTCGTTCCAATATTCGCCCTTAAAACGCAGGTACCAGAGGTTGTTGGCGACGTCTTTTACCATTGTTGCATAGCGCAGATGATCCTGGTAAACACCGGATATGTAAGCGGGTGCCCAGCACCAATCCTCAGCATCATAACCGCTGAGCTTGATGTTATCGCCGAGCGGCAGGGTCGCGATCAGAGGCTCTCCGCCCAAGTCGTCCAAGAGATCCCTGATGTCGCCGAGCTGCGTGCTGCTGATATCGAAAAGGTATTGAATTTCAAGCTGTGAGTCGATATCCACCCGATCCCCGTCGGATACTTGACCACCGTAGCCCATGTAGCTCGAATGAAGCTCAGCGCTCCAAACGTCAGCCAAGTCGTAAAACTCCGGATCGCCCAGAGACCTTGAAACAGAGGCGTAGGTCGCGAACACAATAGCAGCCAAAAACAACGCGGAGAATTTCATGTAATGTTTTTTTATTATGTTTTTCATAGCTCATTCCCGCCGCCGGCGGGACGATCCCCCTCCGCAAAAATTTTTTCGGCAAAGAGCCGGCCGGTAAAGTGTATTATATGTCCGCGTCCCGGTTATGTCAACACAGATTTACATGTTTGCATAAAGGTTTCAACGTTTTCCCCGGCGGCGGGATCAAATCCCGGTTCCGTTAAAAGACGCAAAGGAACAAGCTCCTTTGCGTCTCGGTTTTTATATGGGGTTGACGTATTCAGGTCGCTTTCAGCGCGTTTATCTTAATGCCCGGTCCCATTGTGGAAGCCGTGACGCAGCTTTTTATATACTGGCCTTTGGCGGCCGCCGGTTTTGCTTTGATAACGGCGCTTATGAGAGCTGTGTAGTTATCAAGAAGTTTTTCGGGGCCGAAACTAACCTTGCCTATGGGGCAGTGGATGATATTTGTCTTGTCGAGTCGGTATTCGATCTTACCGGCTTTAACGTCCGTTACCGCCTGAGCGATGTTGGGAGTGACCGTTCCGGCTTTGGGAGAAGGCATAAGCCCTTTGGGGCCGAGCACTTTTCCGAGACGGCCGACGACGCCCATCATATCCGGGGTCGCTATAACGACGTCGTAGTCAAACCAGTTTTCGGCTTGGATCTTATCTATCATATCCTGTCCGCCGGCGAAATCTGCGCCGGAATCAAGAGCTTCTTTAACCCTGTCTTCCTTGCAGAAAACGAGGACTTTCCTGCTTTTACCCGTTCCGTGCGGAAGGACGATCGCGCCTCTGACCTGCTGGTCGGCGTGCCGGCTGTCAACGCCGAGCTTGACGTGCAGCTCGACTGTCTCGTCAAATTTTGCTTTTGCCGCCTTGATTACAAGGCCGAACGCCTCAAGAGGCTCATACAGGTTTTGTTTGTCAACAAGCTTTGAGCTCTCCTTATGGTTTTTTCCTCTGAACAATTTTTTCTCCTCCTTAAATGTGGTCAGTCGGACAGAGCGGAAAGGCGTATTTCACGCCGGCTGATGTCCTCCCACCTGCCGCTCATTCGGCGGCAACGAGAACGCCCATGCTCCTGCATGTGCCGGCGATGATATTCATCGCGGCGTCGATGTCGGTGCAGTTTAGATCGACCATCTTGGTCTCGGCAATTTTACGAAGATTTTCGCGGCTGATTGTAGCGACTTTATCCTTTTGAGGAACTCCGGATGCTTTTTCGATGCCGCACGCTTTCTTGATCAAGAGAGCCGCCGGAGGAGTTTTTGTTATGAAAGAAAAACTGCGATCGGCGTAGACGGTCACGACAACGGGAATCATCATGCCTTCGTCGCTTTTTGTGCGCTCGTTAAAATCCTTGGTGAATTGACCTATATTCACTCCGTACTGCCCGAGAGCGGGGCCGACGGGGGGAGCGGGAGTAGCCTTTCCCGCGGGGACTTGAAATCTTGCGTATCCTACTATTTTCTGTGCCATTTTCAGCGCCTCCGAATTTATTCTGTTACCGGTTCGACCTGATCAAGCTCCAGGTCTACCGGGGTTTCTCTGCCGAACATGGATACAACAACGCGGACGCGATCCTTCTCCGCCTCTATCTCGTCGACAGTGCCGAGAAAGCCTTCAAGCGGACCGTCTGTAACCTTAACAGTGTCGCCCAAGGCGAAACTCAGCTTTATCTCATGGCGTTCAACGCCGAGTTCGGCGATCTCCTGATCTGTGAGAGGCACGGCCTTTCCCGCGACTCCGACGAAACCCGTGACTCCGCGAACATGCCGAACAAGATGCCAGCTCTCGTCGGTCATTACCATTTTAACGAGAACATAACCCGGAAAAATCTTTCTCTCAACTGTTTTTTCTCCGGAGTCGGTACGCTCGGTCACAAATTCTATAGGTATATTGATCTCCGGGATCAGGTCCTGCATCTTACGGTTGTCGGCGGCTTTCAGTATTGAAGCCGCGACAGTGTTCTCATATCCGGAGTATGTGTGTACCACATACCATTTTGCTTCCTCCGCCATGGCTTAACTCACAAGCTCGATAATGGTACGGACCGTCGCCGAGGCAAAAGAATCGAATCCCCAAAGCACCACGGCGGCTGCGGCCATAACGGCCAAGGCCACGACGGTATTGTTGGCCGTCTGTTTCGGAGTCGGCCACAGGACTTTTTTGAGCTCGCTTTTCATCTCGCGAAACCACTTGATCACGCGCTTGAAAAAAGGAAGCTTGCCTTCAGGCCGTTTCATCGCGGTCTTGGATGCCTTGGCGTGCGCGGCAATGTTTTTTTCTTCGTGTGCCATCAGTTTACATCC
>WRJA01000086.1 GCA_009782435.1 Oscillospiraceae bacterium | reverse complement strand
GAAATCTTTTCACGGTTCCCCGGTTCTTCGGCGGCGGCCGTTGCGCCCCGCCGATTCTGACAAAAAAATAAGTGTGATTTCATCGCTATAATACCCCGGCAAACCTTAAATAACAACAATAATTATATTACCGGCATTCCGTATTATCAGTGTTATGCGGCTTTGGCTGCGTTAAGGAAAAACTGATTGTATGTTTTTAAACGTAAACCGGTATTATATGTTGATATTATAAACACTTTATGATAATTTGCTGTTATAAATATTTCGAATCGGGACCGGCAGCCGGAAATACAACTCCGTACCCCTTGATTTCGGCAACATAAGGAGCATGGCAAATGATACCGGTGAACAGGTATAATTATCCTGCGCTGTTCTTTGAGAAATCGCTTTGCGCGCTTGAAACCGCGCTGAATACCGCGCCCGCATACAGCGACCTGAGAGCTTTCGACCCGGGGCCGGGAGCGCCGGTTGACGAAAGATACGCCGCTATGCCGGAACTCACGAAGCAGATGATCAGGGATCATTTCCCCGATGGGACGGTTCCCGGTTTCCGCGACGTTGAAGAAGGCCTCCTTCGCGGGGAAATCGAATACACTTTCACCGGCGGTACGACGGGTGAGCGGGTCGTTAATATTTGGAACCGGAAATGGTGGGATTCATCCGAGGCTTCTTCCTGGAAGCTGAACGCCCGGACAGCGCGGCTTGAATACCCGCAGAAGGAAGCCAAGCTCGCAAGCTCTCTTAACGTCGGCGTCAACTGCGAAGAGGATCTGCCTCAGGAATACCGCACCGTCGGCCGCACGCTGTATCTGAACGAAAAAATCAGCCCCGTTCAGTGGCAGCCCCGCCATTACGCCCGGATGGCCCGGGAATTGGAGAGTTTCCGGCCCGTGATCCTGGAAGCCAACCCCTCGCTTCTTGCCCGGCTGGCTTTTTGGGCAGCGGACGGGGGGACGGAGTTGTATTCGCCCTCCGTTATCGTTTTCACCTTTGAATCGGCATCGAAAATACATCTGGAGGCAATCCGCGGGGTTTTTTCCTCGCCGTTTATAAGCTCTTACGGCACTACCGAAACCGGATTCGTGTTGCAGGAATGCGAGGAAGGTTTTTTACATCAGAATATTGATTTCTGCAGGACGGATTTTCATCCGCTGAAAAATATGTACGGCGGCCCCGAGTTGGGGAGAATACTTGTTACGACGTTCGACAACCCGTGGAACTCCGTTTTACGATTCGACACGGGCGACCTCGTCCGCCTGCACGCGGCGGGCGAATGCGCCTGCGGGAGAAATACCGGACTGATCGCGGAGGCCGTCGAGGGCCGGGCGTCCGACGCCACATTCACTACCGAAGGCGGCTTGATAACGACGGCGGCTTTGGATCGGGAATTGGCAAAAATTCCGGGGATACGGGATTATCAATTGGAACAGGCCGGCCGGACGCGGTATGAATTGCGGTTAATGCTCAAAGACGCGCCGCGCGGCGTTACGGCTGAAGCCCGCCGGGCTCTTATATCGCTTTACGGGCGGGACGGCGATTATGAAATAAAAGAAACGAAAAATATCCTGCCCGGCCCGTCAGGTAAATTCCGCCGCACCCGGGCAAATTTCGATTTTGATTTGAAGGAACTTTTCGTATGAACGGCAAAACCAAAGATCCCCCCGCTTTTTTGCTTGCCGGCGGCAGGCCTTTGAACGCTTCAGGCGCCGTGCGCTTAATGGCCCGCGCGTTCGAGGGGATACCGTCCCCTTCTGTAGCGTATGTCGGAACGGCAAACGGGGACAGCGCGGTGTTTTTCGCAATGATTAAGTCCCTTCTGACTAAAGCCGGCGCCGGCAGGGTTACCCCGGTAAAGCTTGCAAAAAACAAGGCGGACGTCGGCGCCGCCAAAAACATCCTTGCTTGCGCCGATATCGTTTTACTTTCCGGCGGCGAAGTTGAGGACGGTATGAATCTGCTTGAAAAGCGCGGACTGATCGGATTTATCAAAGACATGTACGCGGGCGGAAAGCGATTTATCGGCATGTCCGCCGGCAGCATCATGATGGGCTCTCATTGGGTGCGATGGGAAAAACCGGAGGACGACGCGACTGCGGAGCTGTTTGACTGCCTCGGGATCGTTCCGGCTGTTTTTGATACCCACGCCGAAGACGAGGATTGGAAAGAATTGAAAACCGTTCTCAGACTGCTGGGGGACGGCTCGCGCGGCTACGGGATTCCCCTGCACGGCATGATCGGCGCCGACGGCCGGGGAACGCTTGTGAATTTGGAAAAAACCCTGCTGACATATGTCAACGACAACGGGCAAATCCGGGAGCTTCGGAACTGACGACATATTTCATACCGCTCCGCCGGAACCGGGGCCGGGTTTCCCGCCTGTCCGGCCGCGAGGGCATAAGGAGTGACTGAAATGATTCCGCCCGATTCTCAACGGAAACTCCGGGTCGGCATTACCTTCAACATCAAAAAGAATGCCGTGACCGATCCGCCCGACGCGGAAGAGGAGTTCGACGAGCCCAGTACCGTTGCGGCTGTTAAGAACGCCTTGGAAACAGCCGGACGGGAGGTCGAGCTGTTTGAGGCGACGGAAAGGCTTCCGGTCAGACTTTCGGAACGCAGGCCCGATATGGTTTTCAACATCGCGGAGGGTATGAACGGCCGGGGCAGAGAGGCGCATGTGCCCGCGATCCTGAATTTCCTGAACATTCCGTTTACCGGGTCGGATGAGACCGCCATGTGTATCGCCATGGATAAGGCGTTGGCGAAGCAACTGCTCATGTCGCATCACATTCGCACCCCGAAATATAAAATCATCGGGAGTTCTTCGCCTTTTTCGGCCGACGGGCTTTCTTTTCCCGTAATTGTAAAGCCCGTCGCGGAGGGGTCGGGCAAGGGCATATCCGATCTTTCGGTTGTTTCGGATGTGATCGGGCTGCGCCGGGTTTCGGCGGAAAATATCGGCGTATACAAACAGGATATGATCGCGGAAGAATACATCGCGGGCAGGGAATTTACCGCGGGGATTTTGGGCAACGCGGACGAGATCCGCGTGTTCCCTCCCATGGAGATTATTTTCCGGGATAATACGCGCGGCGTTTACAGCCGGGAAGTCAAGAGAAATTTCAGAGAATTTGTCAGATATGATTGCCCGCCGATCATCGGCGCCGATATACGGACCGAAATTGAAAACACGGCGAGAAAAGTATTCCGGATACTGGGCTGCAGGGATTTCGCCAGAATAGATTTCCGCCTTTCGCCGGACAATCTCCTTTATTTCATCGAAGCCAACCCGCTGCCCGGACTCGCGCCGGGTTACAGTGATTTCCCCATACTCGCCGGGTTTTGCGGAATGGATTATGATTCATTGATACGGAACATACTGGACGTCGCGCTCAAGAGGTACGGCATTAACCGGCAAGGGAGCAAGAGCCATGAATGACAGAGTGTTTTCTTTTTTCGGCGTCGCGCCCGGCAGCCCGGAATGGCTTGACTGGAAATGGCAATACGGCAACAGAATCACAAACGTCGATACGCTTGCTGAAATCATCACGCTCGGCGAGAAGGAAAAGCGGGAAATATCTCTCTGCCTCGGCGGCCTGAGAATGGCTGTCACGCCGTACTTCGCGTCCCTGATGGAGACTGATGATCCGGGATGCCCGATAAGGATGCAGGCGGTTCCGTCCGTTGCCGAAACCCGCGTGTTACCGCAGGAAATGAAAGACCCTCTGAATGAAGAGCATTACAGCCCTGTCGCGCGTATCGTACACAGATATCCCGACAGGGTCCTCTTTCTCGCGACCCGCCGATGCGCGACGTACTGCAGGTTTTGCACCAGAAGAAGAAGAGCCGGCGAAGACGATCCCGCCGTTGATGAGGAGGAAAAGGAAAAAGCCTTAAGGCAACGCCGCATAACTGAAAGCGGCAATTCTGATTAAGGCAAAAATCCATAATGCCGGGCAAAGCGAATAAATATGCCCCAACTTTTCCGCTCGGAGGAAACCTCGATCAGACTGACAGAGACCGCCTGTCAGCCAAATAGAGGTTCGCCAAAGCGAAAAGCATATTCAGTTTTGCAGTCTGTTTTCGTCGCCCCTTGTATCGCGTTTTACGATATCCGAACAAACCCTTGACAACACCGAACACATGTTCGACTTTTGAACGAACAGATGATTTTTTATATTCCGTTTTCTTTGCCTGATATTGCCCGCTCAGACTGAGTTTTCTGATTTGCGACGGTTTACGGTTTATTTTGTACTTTATCTTCTTGCCGTTTTTATTGCGGACAACAGCGTTTTCACGCTTTTCCGCGCCCAAATATCCGCTGTCGCCGTGTATTGTTTCCTCTTCGCCGGTCAACAGCTCGGGAACAACCGTTACATCATGGACATTCGCCGACGTTACTTCCACATGGTGCACAAGCCCGCTGTCCCTGTCGACCCCGATGTGCGCCTTATATCCGAAATACCATGTATTGCCTTTCTTGGTCTGACAGGCGTCAGGGTCGCGTTTCTTCTCAATGTTATTTATTGACGACGGCGCGGATATGATAGTTGAATCCACTATCGTCCCTTTTTTCAACATCAATCCGCGTTCCGTTAAACGCGACAGAACCTGTATGAACAACCTCTCCTGTATCCCGTTGTTTATTAATATATTACGGAAGCGGCCTACTGTATCCCCGTCCGGTATCTGATTGGATGATTCCACCCCGCAAAACTCAGAAAATGCCCGACTGTCCGTCACCTGTTCCGCCGTTGCCATGTCTGACAGGTTGTACAGATTCTGCAAAATATACAGACGAAGCATGAGTTCCAAATCGAACGGCTTGTTCCCGCGCTCTCCTTTGTAGTAGTGCGGTTCTACTATGGCTGCCCATTCTTCCCACGGCACGATTCGATCTATCTGCGCCAGAAATTCTTTTTTTCGCGTTTTTGCCTGTGATAGTTCATCTGTAAGAATGCTCAATGATAGTTGTTTTTTCATATGTCCATTTTATCACGTTTTTGCCCCGAATTCATCTTTGTGCGGTGTTGCCCTATATATTGTCAATAGATATGTTACACATTGGAGATAAGCTCATGGTAGTATTGGAGCGGTGACTTTCTACCAAGCACCACTAGCGGAAAACGATTGTCACTCCTTTGGTATCCTTTTAGTTGCGTATTTGCGTCTTCTACACTGTAGAAGCTTCTAAAATCGTAAAACCTCTCTTGGTCGATCCTGTGCACTCTCTCTACTTTTCCATTGTGTCTGGGCGTCGCTACCCTGATTCGCCTATGCTCTACCCCGGCTTTTATGCAATATCGCTCAAATACTGAAGGTTTATCCGTATGCATAGCGTTAGTGAACTCCGTTCCGTTATCTGTCTGTACACGCTTGATATCGAAGGGATAATAATTCTGTGCCATCATCAAGAACTTCGCGGCGTTGTAACTGCTCAATTCCTCAAAGATATACCTATATCGTAATCGCGTACACTCGTCCACCGCTGTGAATTGATATAGCTGCCCTAATCCCGGTGCGTGACATTCTTTGGGTACATGCTTCACATCGATCTGCAGCCGTTCTCCGGCCGTCTTTGGTGTGTCATACGGCTGCGCTCTGTGTTTCTTCTTCCTTTGCGCTTTTCTGCCTATTCCCAGCCGTTTGGTTGCACGGTATAGCCCGCTTACGCTTCGTTCATACCCGTGTCGATTCTCAA
>WRJA01000085.1 GCA_009782435.1 Oscillospiraceae bacterium | reverse complement strand
CTGGGCGCAAACATTCACTGCAAAGGAATAAAACCCTTAACTCCCGACGATCTAAAAGGCGTAGGCACGGAAGCGCCGGGCAGCGTTTCCGGTTACTTCGCGTTAATGGGAGCAAACGCTGTTACCAATGACCCGGGCGACTCATATCTCGCTATGGAGCGCGGTATAGTCAAGGCTCACGCCGGTACCTGGACGGCGCTTGACGGATATAAGATCGTTGAACAGACTGACTATCATCTCCTGTTCGGAGCTGACGGCGGCGGTATCATTTTCGGTGCCATGGGCTATATTATCAACGCCGATACTTGGCACAGTTTATCTCCCGAGCACCAAAAGATAGTTTGGGACGCTTTCAGAGCCGCGTCGACCCTCACCATTGAGCTTGACAAGCCTGCCGGGGAAAGCGCCGTAAGCTATTCCGAAGAACACGGTCATGAATTTGTCTATCTGACGACTGAAGCGGAATTGGCCCCTTGGTTCGATTATATTGACCAATTCAACGCCCGCTGGGTCGAAAGGGTATCCGCCGCGGGTTTCCCCGCGCAATCGACTCTCGATAAATTCGAAGAACTGCTTGCAAAAGGCTGACGGTTTTTCGGATGCAAGCGTGCGGGCTTTTACCCGCACGCTCCCGTAAACCCACGGTATCTTGTCGGATAAAACGGAAACGCGGGTGAAAAAATTGAAAAAAATCGTTTGCAAAATATTGGATTTTTTTTGCTTTATTGCGGAAAACCTCTCGGTCATCGGCGGAGCCGCGCTTATTGCAATGATGCTGATAACCGCAGCGGATGTGGTTTTACGGATTTTCGGCGCCTCTGTTCTCGGCAGCATGGAGCTGATATCATACTTGATGTGCGTTGTGGTCTTTCTCAGCTTCGGAAAAGCGATTTTTGTCGACAGCTTCACGAAGGTCGATATTTTCAATTTCAGGCGGGCGGAGCCTGTCGTTAAAATAATTATGGACATTATCCATTTTACGGCCTGCGCTTTCACGTCATACTACTGTTTTTCTCAAAGCGCGGTGACTAAAGTGATGGGCACGTCTTCGCTGATGCTGGAAATAGTGAGATGGCCTTTTCTTGTTTTATCCGGCACGGGATTTCTTCTTATAGCCGTTTCGATTCCCCTCTCGAATTACAGGAACTTTATGATCAAAAAAGAGAGCGTTTGACCGGCATTACTGCCGTTATGATACCGTTTTTCACTAAACCGGCTTCGGACGATCGAAAGGAGCAACATGAGCCCTGAAGCTGTCGGACTTATCGGGATCGGCATACTTGTTGTGCTGCTGTTTTCAAAAATGTGGGTAGGCATATCGATGCTGCTTGTCGGGTTTGTCGGCTGCATTATCCTCGGAGGCTACAGCGCCGCCGCGCCGATACTCGGCATGCTGCCCTACACCACCACATCAAACTACACATTAGCCTGTATGCCGGTATTCATTTTTATGGGTGTGCTTGTGTCCGAATCCGGCCTCGGGTCTGACCTTTATATGGCGGCAAAAACTTGGCTCGGGCGGCTTCGCGGCGGGCTTGCCATGGCCACGATAGGCGCCTGCGGCTTTTTCGCCGCCGTTTGCGGCGACAGCGTTACTTCAGCCGTAACCATGTCAAAAGTATCCTATCCGGAAATGATGAAACACGGCTACGGAAAAGGTTTGGCTGCCGCGTCGATAGCATCCGGCGGGACTATAGGCATACTCATTCCGCCGAGCCTGTGTTTTATTCTGTACGCGCTGATCACCGAACAATCCGTCGGTAAGCTGTTTATGGCCGGCATAATACCGGGTATCTTAGTGGTTGTTTTTTATATGATCGTCATTGCGATTAAAGCCCGGGGCAAATCCGGCGAGATACCGCCGGCTGCGACGGAAGGCTATACTCTCAAAGAAAAATTTGTTTCCGTAAGGCTTGTGTGGCCCATCGTACTTGTTTTTTTGGTAATGATGGCCGGTATGTACGCCGGATTCTTCACACCGACGGAGGCCGCGACCGTCGGCGTTATCGTGACGATCATTGTCGCCGTTCTCGGCAGGCGGCTTACCTTGAAAAAATTTATCGGCGCGCTTAAAGAGACGCTTTCTTATACATGTATGATATACATTTTACTCATCGGAGCATATGTATTCATGCGTTTTATGGCTTTCAGCCGCATCCCCGCGTGGCTCTCCGCCAATATCGGTATGCTCCATACGGTGTACGAGGTGCCGAGGCTTATCATTCTGCTCGGCGTCATAGTCTTTTACATATTCCTCGGGATGTTTATGGATGTATTGCCTTGCATACTGCTGACGCTCGGATTTATTTATCCGATCATTGAGACTGTAGGCTACAACCTGATTTGGTTCGGAGTGATAATGACCCGAATGATGGAGATCGGCATGATATCCCCGCCGTTCGGCATCAATCTTTTTGTGTGCGCGAAATCCTGTGATGTGCCTATGGGCGCTCTGTACCGCGGGATAATACCTTTCGTATGCGCGAGCATTCTGCATGTCGCCTTGATCGTGGCGGTCCCGGCGCTGAGCCTGTGGCTGCCGTCGCTGATGTAAAAAACAGGGAGGAAAAGAAACTGTGCGAGTATATGTGCTGAATAACGGGCTGAATGTTAACAGCGTAAAAAAAGACTTGATATACTGCGACGATCCTGACGAGCGGTTCGATTTTCCGTCGTGGACAGTGCTTATACGCCATCCCGAGGGGAACCTTCTCTATGACGCCGCTTGCCACACAGACCCCGAACGTCAGGCCCGGTTCATACTCGATTGCCTGCGAATGACCCCGGAAGACGAGCCCGTGAACCGGGTGCGTGAAGCGGGCGTCGAGCCGGAGAATGTCGATCATATCCTCCTGTCCCATATGCACCCCGACCATTTCGGGTATATCGACAGTTTCCCGAACGCGGAGATAATCGTCTCCGACAATGAGTTTTCGGGAATACTGAAAGACACGGCAACGGGGAAATTCCCGTTTGATAAGGACATCATTCGGTTTATTCAACGAAAGCTCAAATGGCGCTTGTTCGACGACAGCGTCAAGTTTGAGAAGCTGTTCGATAAAGTGACGATAGTGAATTTCGGACGCGGACATTCATACGGAATGCTGGGACTTTTGCTTGAGCTTGAAGAGGGCAATAAGCTGCTGGTTTCCGACGCTATATATTCATCAGAGAACATCGGGCCGCCGCTGCGTATGCCCGGCATATGCCGGGACCCGGAAAATTGGCTGAAAACGATGGAATTCATCTTGGCGTTCGCAAAAGAAAACAATGCCGAAGTTTGGCACGGCCACGACCTTGCTCAGTTTGAAACGCTGAAAAAATCACCGGAGTATTACGAATAAAGATTATGGAAGATAAAAAATATACATTTGAAAACGCAGAATACAGGAACACCTACCGGCATACCGCCGCCCATATAATGGCTCAGGCGGTGAAAAGACTGTTCCCGGATGTTAAATTGGCCATCGGCCCCGCCGTTGAGGACGGGTTTTACTACGACTTTGACACAGAGACGCGTTTCGGGCGTGAGGATCTGGATCGCATTGAGGCCGAAATGCGTAAAATCTGCAAAGAGGATCTGAAACCGGAACGTGCTGAATACTCGCGCGCCGACGCCTTGAAGCTTGCCGGAGAACTCGGGGAACCGTATAAAATCGAATTGATCGATTCTCTGCCTGAAGACGCCGTGATAAGTTTTTACAAGCAGGGCGAATTCACGGACCTTTGCGCGGGCCCTCATTTGGATTCGACCGGGCGTGTCAAGAGCAATGCGTTTAAACTCTTATCCTGCACCGGCGCTTATTGGCGAGGTGATTCGAAAAGACAAATGCTTCAGCGAATATACGGTACCTGTTTTCTGAAAAAAGAGGAACTTGACGCCCACCTTGAAATGATAGAGGAAGCGAAAAAACGCGATCACAGGAAATTGGGCAGAGAGCTCGATCTGTTTACACTGATGGATGAAGGCCCGGGTTTCCCGTTCTTTTTCCCGAAAGGCATGGTGATTCGCAACCTGCTCCGGGAGATATGGAAAACCGAACATGAAAAAGCCGGATATGAAGAGATACTTACGCCGCTCATATTAAACGAGGAGCTTTGGCATCGCTCCGGCCATTGGAACCACTATAAGGAAAACATGTATTTTACCGCGATAGACGAAGAGGGGCATGCGATAAAACCGATGAATTGCCCCGGCTGCATGTTGATTTATAAAAGGAAGATGTGGTCATACCGCGATCTGCCGGTCCGTTTGGCGGAAATGGGCGTCGTCCACCGCCATGAGTTATCCGGAGCGCTTCACGGGCTTATGCGCGTACGCAGTTTTACGCAGGACGACGCTCACATTTTCATGACTCCCGAGCAAGTCCCCCGGGAAATAATCGGAGTTATCGAATTGATAGACCGGATATATAAGATATTCGGATTTAAGTATACCGTTGAACTCTCAACGCGCCCTGATGATTTTATGGGAGATGCCCAAACTTGGGAAACTGCGGAAAAAGCGCTTGAAGAGGCGCTTGTCGCGATGAATGCGGAATACAGAATAAACAAAGGCGGCGGGGCTTTCTACGGTCCTAAAATAGATTTTCATTTAGTCGACAGCATCGGCCGCACATGGCAGTGCGGGACTCTGCAGCTTGATTTTCAGATGCCGGAGCGCTTCGGGCTCGAATACATCGGCTCGGACGGGGAAAGACATCGACCGGTCATGATACACCGCGCATGTTTCGGGAGCTTTGAGCGTTTTATCGGTATACTGATAGAACACTATGCCGGCGCTTTTCCGATGTGGCTGTCGCCGGTGCAGATAAAAGTCATGTCTATTACTGACCGCAGCACAGACTATGCAGCTTCTGTCGCTGAAAGTCTGATCGAAGCCGGCTTGAGAGTCGAGACCGATTTCCGCAATGAAAAGATAGGTTTTAAGATACGGGAAGCTCAGATGCATAAGATACCGTATATGCTGGTCATAGGAGACAAGGAGGTCGAAGCCGGACTGCTTTCCGTTCGAACCCGCTCAGGCGGCGACGAAGGGACTGTCAGCCTTGAAGAATTTGTAAAAAAGTGCAAAAATGAAGTAAAATCAAAAATTTAAGGGATAATAAGAACAGGAGGAAGAACAATGTATTGCAGCGCTTGCGGAGCATATGTTTCTGAGGGGAGCCGCTTTTGCCCATCATGCGGGAAAGAGACGGGATCGTCTGCCGAGAATAACACGGGATCGGTGGCGGAGCCGGAGGCGGGAGCCGGAACGGATATACTTGCCTTGTTGTGTTATTTCGGGATATTATTACTTATTCCGTACATTATCAGACCCGGTTCGCAGTTTGTAAAATACCATGCCAATCAGGGCCTTTTACTGCTTCTTTTGGGTATAGCCTGCGGCGTCGTATCGATTATACCGATACTCGGATGGATCGTCGGCGTCGTCGCGGGGATTTTTACGGCTGTCTGCTGGGTGATAGGGATCATAAACGTATTGAGGGGAAGAATGAATCCCCTGCCCATCATCGGAAAATACAATATTTTACACTGATATTCGCGAGCTGATTTTTTGTGTAACAAGAATGTAACAAAAAAAGGGGAAAAAAGGTATTGACACGGGGTAGTGGGGGGTGGTAAAGTAAGTATCTGTCCGACGCAGGAGAGCGGTGCACCTTGTAAATTAAACAATGTAAGAGCGAAGCCTTGAAAGAGGTTTCGCAAGCTTATGCAAATAAGCACCAAAAGAGGGCGAACGGAATGTCCGAGAGGGCATTCGAATTCTTTTGAAAAGCTTGGAAAAAGCTGACAATAAAGGTTTTAGGCGCGTGAAGACGCGTTTAAGATACGATTTATTGAGAGTTTGATCCTGGCTCAGGACAAACGCCGGCGGCGTGCCTAACACATGCAAGTCGAACGGGGCTCCCTGAAACGAGTTTTCGGACGAGGGAAAGGGAAGTTCAGTGGCGGACGGGTGAGTAATGCGTGAGCAACCTGCCTTTCAGAGGGGGACAACAGCGGGAAACTGCTGCTAATACCGCATGACATATTTTCGGGGCATCCCGGGGATATCAAAGATTTATCGCTGAGAGATGGGCTCACGTCCGATTAGTTAGTTGGTGGGGTAACGGCCTACCAAGGCAGCGATCGGTAGCCGGGCTGAGAGGCTCAACGGCCACATTGGGACTGAGATACGGCCCAGACTCCTACGGGAGGCAGCAGTGGGGAATATTGGGCAATGGGGGCAACCCT
>WRJA01000084.1 GCA_009782435.1 Oscillospiraceae bacterium | reverse complement strand
TTGACGCCGGCAAATAAAGATAAAATCAGTATCTGCCGATGTCACAAGCGATTTGATAAGCGACGGATGCAGCCGAGGCAATGTTTTTGGGAACTACGCAGTCTCCCAAGGGATAGAATTCCGGAGCAATGTAAGAAAGCGCAAATGATTCCTCAGTCAAAGGCTTGCGGCCGATCGCATAAATGATCGTATCGGCCTCTATGAGCCTCCGGCCCGCTGTATCTTCGACAATCAATCCCTCCCCGGTTATTTCAACAGCTTTTGTCGATACGAACACGCGAATGTCGGTTCTGTCTTTCATTTGCAGATAAAGCACGGTGCCTTGGTCTATTTGCTCGCCGTGATTTACTCCGAACAGACCGCTCATTTTTGTGGAAGTCCCGTCGCCGGAGGGGGGGGAGGCTAAGTGATCGGGCGCCATCTCAACAATTGTCACATCCCGGCCGGTCAGGGCAAGGTACAATCCCAACTCCAGCCCCACAAGCCCGGCGCCCATTATAATGACTCTTTTTCCGGCTTTTCCGGGATCGTAATATATCTCCTCCGCGCCGAACACGTTTTTTTTGTCAATGCCTTGTATATTCGGGACAACAGGCAATGACCCCAAGGCGGCTATGATCACATCGGGAGCCTGTTTTGCAGCGTATTCCGGCGTTACTTTTGTATTCAGACGAACCTCAACAGATGATCTCGATATGCGCAGCGCCTGACGCTTGAGATATTCCGCCAATTTGGATTTAAAAGGTATGTTTTTTTCACAAAGTAAAGCGCCTCCCAATTCAGGGCCCTTTTCGCAAAGAATGACTTCATGCCCTCTCTCCGCCGCTGTTAAAGCAGCCTGCATGCCGCCAATTCCACCTCCGGCAATAAGGATTTTTTTCTTAAAGCGCGGAGGTTGAGAAAACTTGCTTTCAAGTTCATGCCCGATCAACGGATTTGTGGCGCAGTAGAAAATGCCGTTGACTTTACTGTTTGAAAAGCAGTTAAAACAGCGCATACATTTGTTGATCTCATCTTCTTTGCCGATACGGGCTTTAAGCGGGAAGTCCGGGTCGGCTAATGTTTGACGGCCGAGCGCCAAAACATCCGCTTTGCCGGAAGCCAAGATTTCCTCCATCAGATCGGGGTCAGTTAACGCGCCGACAAGAGCTACGGGTGATTTTACATGTTTTTTGATTTCTGCAGAAAACTCAAGATTCGGAGCGTCATCTGTGAACATTGAAGGATGCGAATGAAAAGCCGCCTCATCGATTTCGTGATGTCCGACAGAAACATGTATAAGATCGATCTTTTCATCCAGCGCTTCTGCAATGCGGACGCCTTCGTCGATCAAATAACCTCCGGGCAGATATTCGACCGCGCTTATGCGCATTTCGACGGGATATGCGTTCCCGACTGTTTTTCGCACAGCGGCTGTCAACTCCAAAGGGAATCGCATCCTGTTTTCAAATGAGCCGCCCCATTTATCTTTTCGCTTGTTCTCTCTTTCTGATATAAACTGATGTATAAGCCACCCGTGACCTCCGTGTAAAGTGATCATGCCGAATCCGAATTGCTTTACGAATGCGGCTGCGCGGGCATATGCGCGGATCGTCTTTTCTATAATTTCTTCAGGCATTTCCCTGACTTCCATGCCGTCAAACTCACCGTCTGAAGGGCCGTAAATAAAACCCTCACGACGAAACATGATATTTGAGTTTCTTCCTGCATGGTTCAGCTCTATTGCCGGTATCGCGCCGTGAGCAGCTATATCCGCCGCCGCGCGGGTCAAACTGACTTTGCATTTTATATCGTCTCCGACAAGTTGGAAGGGGTGGCTCATTCCGGTTTCGGAGTCTACCATGCAATCCCCTATGCATACTGAGGCAAAACCTCCTTTTGCCTTTTGTTCATAAAAGGCTATGGCGTCTCTTGTTAAGAAATTGTCCGCCGTGAGCCCGGGATAATCCTGCGGAGAAGAGAATATCCTGTTCCTGAATATCGTTTTTCCCAGCGTTATCGGTTCAAAAAGATGCTTGTACTTCATATTTCTCCCGAAAATCAATTCCGGTCTCCTTTGTTAATTATTGTTTGTCGGAAATCACCTGAGACTTGATAATTATATATTATTATTGCTTTTTGTACAGTCTTTCTTCAGTTCATTCTTTTAAATTCGGCAACGTTCCGCGGAATAATCCCGTAAACATGGTATAATAACCGCAAAGCGGTCATTATACGCTTATTACAATCCTTTCGCTCTCCGCATACGCGGAAACCGCGAAAGATGACATATTATACCATGTTTACATGGTATAATAAGAAAGCCTGAAGATATTCAAAGAATGAATGAAGTACGAAAAATGCCCGGCGATACCGTGAAGGTGAGCGTCCGGGTAAGAGAGTGAGCAGCCGGCGTGGGATTTTACGATCTTTCCAAGCCTGAAAGAGAGCGAAAATACGAGATGATCCGGGAAGAAATACTGCGCGGCCTCGTAAGCGCCGACTATACCGTTATCGCCGCTTATTTTGATGATACGGACACGTATATAAGAAAAGCGGCCTATACGGTAACGGGCAGAGTGTACAAATCAAAACTCGCGCCGCAGCGGGATATTATTCGTATGCTCGGCTTGTTGATTAAATCTGAAAGCGAACGGATACGGCAGACAGTTGTAAACGCCGCCGGAGAAACAGCGATGAATGATTTTACCGGTGTTGAGTTTTTATATGAGTACGCGCTCTGCGATTTACATCATTCGGTAAGGAACGCCGTTCAGGGCAGCTTAAAAAAAGCGGGCGAGGTCAACCCGGCGCAGATAATCCCTTTCTGCCGAAAACATATATTAAGCCCGGAGCCTGAAATAAGGCGGACAGTCGCACACGGGCTTGAGCTTCGGGGCAGGACTCATCCGGAAGACATAATGCCGGTTCTGAGACTCCTTCAATTTGAAAAGCATAAAAGGGTGCGTCCGATGCTTGTGCATATTTTCGGTCAGATAAGCTATAAGAAGGACTGCCTGAAAAAAGTGACCGCCGAGCTTCTGACATGGGAGGATGAGAAACTCGCGGACGAGTGTTTCGAGGAGATCATCAAACAGCATCACCATATAAACAACCATTTCCGGACGGTGGAAACACTGTCGCCTCGGGAATGTGAAGAATATCTGTCTGAAGCGAGAAAAAGACATATATTTTTTCAGCACACGGCGTTTTCAAATGACAATCGTTAAAACAAGGTTATGTATACCAAATAGCTTATATACGCCGCCATTATCAGAACTCCCTGAAAGCGGTATGTTTTTTTTGCGATAACTGCCGGGATCACTGCTGCCGCCGAAAGAATAAGCACTACCGGCAGATCGGTTGTCACCGTAATGCGCGATACCGGCAAATTGCCGCCGGAAATAAACGCGCCCGTTGCGAGTATCAATGTTGAGTCGAGTATGTTCGCTCCGAAAACATTCCCGATAGCGAGAGCGCTTTGTTTTTTTATGATCGCTGTAACAGAGGTGACGATCTCCGGGAGGGACGTTCCGATCGCGACGACTGTAAGTCCGATTATCGCGTCCGGCACACCCCAATATGAGGCAAGAAACTTCCCGTTGTCTGTTATCAGGTTAGACCCGATCAAAACTGCGGCAGCCCCCAAGCTGAATTTCAGGATCACCGTAACGATCTCACGCCGGTTTGTTTTTTGTCGTTCGATGATTTCTTCTTTGTTTTTTGAGCTGCGGATGTTGACATAAACAGAAACCGCAAAAACAAAAAAAAGGATCGCTCCTTCGATCCGTGAAAGCTTGCCGTTTATGCAAAACAAAAAAAGGAAAGCGGCAGACGAAATCATTATCAGGCCTTTTAAACCGAACCTGTTGTCATTTACAGGCCCGGGAGTGAAAAAGGCAGATAACGCGAAAGCTATTCCGATGTTCGCGCTGAGCGAACCGACGGCGTTGCCGACCGACAGATCGTTATAGCCTTTGGCAACAGCGAGAGTCGAGACAAAAAACTCCGGCGACGTTGTGGCAAAACTGACTAATGTCGCCCCTATAACAGCTCTTGATACTCCGGTGATATCCGATACCTTAACGGAGGCTTCAACAAATACGTCGCTTCCCTTGGCGATAATAAGTATCCCGAGGCAGAATAAAAAAATCGCAAAATAAACCGGCATTCTCAGATCAGATCCGATTTGATCCAGCGAAGACGCGTCTTTCGTTTCTTTCCGTCCGGTCCGATTCTGACAGGGTCCGCGCTCAAGACAAGGATGTTTTCGCTTTCTTTAGTTATGTATCGTTTTTGCGTGCTGCCGATCCAGTTGGGAATCAGGCTGAATTCCAAGTGATGATATACGACGGCATTTTCTTCGTCAACAGTATACTTTCCGGCATAGGAGAAGCAACCGCGCGCCGCCGACAGTGTCTGTTCCTCGGTGCCGCCTTCAGTATCGGGAACGTCATAGCGCAAGCGGCCTGCTTTGAGTATCTGCACCGATACCCAACCGTCGCCGGAGTAGCATATAAAACCTTCAGCTCCCGGACCCATAACGTCGATCATTTGATTATCTTCATCGACTGCGATGAAGGAATCCAGTTTCCATGTGCCTGTTAACCAGTTGCCGTACATATTACACCTTCCTTATATGCGCTGCTCTCGCGGCAATTTTGCATCGGGCGGCGCGAGTCATCGTTTATCGGTTTTTCGCTTATACATACCGCGTTTCCATTCTTCTATATGCGTTTTTATTGCCGCGAAGCTTTGTTCACTCATATCATGTTCCATTTTACATGCGTCGTTGACGGCCGTTTCTCTGTCCACTCCCAAGAAAATCAACCAATCGGATATGAGCGTGTGCCGGTCGTACATGCTTTGAGCGATTTCTCGACCTGAATCCGTAAGTGAAATATATCCGTCGCCGTCAACAACGACATATCCGCTCTCACGCAGATTCTTCATAGCGACGCTTACGCTCGGTTTCGTGTATTCGAGTTCGTTGACTATATCAATGGAACGTACGGGATCGCCTTTTTGGCTCAGCATAAGAATCGTTTCCAGATAATTCTCCGCCGATTCGTGTTTTTTCATTGAGCTGCTCACGTGTCAGCAAGGCGTTAAAACAGTTTCTCCGACGAAGCGGTCAATATCTGTTTTGGCTTCGAACTTGACCGGCAAACAGCCGTTTGCGGATATCGTTATTTCATAGTCCTCATTAATTGCGAGCCAATCGGCCTCCCAATCGCCGAAGTAGTTTGTTTTAACTGATACGGTATCTCCGGTTTTCTTTCGGGTCAGGGTAACAAGAGCCCCTTCCGCGGCCTCGTCGTCCGGCAGATAAACGCTGCCGGCTAAAAAGACAGTCGGTATATTAAGGTGGACGACGTTGGTTTCAATGCCGCCGAGTGTTTTTATTTTTGTTATGCGGCCTTCTTTGATAACTCTGTTGATCTCACTGTTCGGGTCGTCGAGGTCTCCGAAATACAGCGCCTCGTTCGGGCAGGCTTCCGCGCATCGGGGCATGGCATATCCATCGTCCAAAAGGTGGGCGCACAGCGTGCATTTTTGCGGTATATTTAATTCCTCATTCCAAAATATCGCTCCGATAGGGCAGGATGAAACGAGCTTTTTTTGTCCCTTGGCTTTATCGGGATCGATTATCACGATTCCGTCGCCGCGAGTGTATACCGCTCCGTTTTCGGCGGCTTTGGCGCAGGGAGCGTCATGACAGTGCGCGCACAAGACGGCTGAGTTTGAGGTCTTTATTTTTCTCGTGTCGTTTCCTCGTTCTTTACTCTCGATTCTTATCCATTTGTGACCTGTGTGCGGCTGCGGGGCGGAAACCGCCGTTTTAAAACCGCAGTGCTCATCCTTGCATGCCATGAAACAGTTGTAACACTCCATGCAATTTTCAGTATTTACGGCAATACCGTATCTCGCCATTTCAGTCGCCCTCCTTGTTCACTTTGTCCAAAAGCTCCGTCAGCCTCATGCCGTGTGTCAAGGGCTCCGTATATTTTTCTATTTCGACGAGAGTTGAATTCGGAGCCATACCGGGTACGTTTTTACCGATCAGTTCGCCGGAAGTCAGAATGTTTATGCAGCCCGCCTTATCGGATGAACATTCACCCGGCACGGTAGGCTCGTACATGCCGGACGAACCGTAGCAATGAACGGTGTTTTCCTGAAGTCTGAACGTTACGTTGGTCATACAGAGGATAGAGCCTCTGTCGTTATATACCTTAACTATATCGCCGCTCTTTATTCCGCGCTCCGCTGCCCTGTTGGGGTGGATGCGTATGATCGCGTAGGGGTTACCGTCAACGACCTGCCTGTGCTGCGGTACTTCCCAGAGCCACTTGTTATGCTGGTCGTAATGAGTGTGGAAACCGAAGCGAGGGTGCGGAGCTATAACCTGAAGAGGGTATTTTTTGTATAACTTGCTGCAATGACCTTCGCGGCTCGGTTTGTAGCTTGCCATAGGACCGCGCACGGGGTCATCCGGCGTCAGTTCTTCAAGCATTTCAGAGACAAATTCGAATTTGCCTGTCTTTGTGCCGAGCTTTCCTTCCTTTTGGCAATCTCTCATTGCCATTTTACACGGAGTTCCGTCCGCGAACCAGGAGAAGGCGCGACGGCGCTCCCAATCAGCCGGTATCCCGGGAATATA
>WRJA01000083.1 GCA_009782435.1 Oscillospiraceae bacterium | reverse complement strand
AACTGTCCCGTCAAGCCTCCCTCTGAACTCGACTGTTTTGGTTCTCAGATTGTCAACTGTAAAAGTGATCACCTGAGGAAAGCGGTTTACAACCGTAATATCATTTGGGTTCACGCCGGCAGGGTATGTCAATGTATACGGCCACTGCATCAAACCGGGGCGGCTGACGGTTGAAAGATCGATTTGTGCAATAATGTTATGGTCTGAAAGCGCGGATATTGCGCGGCGGTTTCCGCTCAGACGGACCGATACAGAATTGTTTTCCACTCCCGTAACTATCAGTCCGCGAGATTCTCTCAAAGCGGTTTCGCCGATGAATTCTACTTTGATTCCGGAGAATCCGGCGGAAATTTCACTGCCTTCGGTCGTTGTGACAAACATCCAGAGCAAAACAGAAATTATGACAGATACAATGATCCAAAAGAGTTTTCCGTTTAATATTTTATTTATCAACGCTCTTCTCGTCATACTATTTCACCTTAAATACTTTGGCAATTCTGCTGACGATCGAGTATCCGAAAGTCTTTGTTTTACCTGTTTTTTCCGGCAGAAGTTCATTCCTTAACAGTTTTTCGAACGTGTCCGACGTGAGGTGACGTTTAAGCATGCCGTCCACCGCGACGGAAACAGTTCCTGTCTCCTCCGAAACAATAACGGTTACGGCGTCGGAATGTTCGCTGACGCCTATTCCGGCTCTGTGCCTCATACCCAATTCCCTGCTGAGGTTACCTGATGAGGAAAGCGGAAGCATACACCCCGCAGCAGTTATTCGTGCGTCTCTGATTATCACCGCGCCGTCATGGAGAGGGGCTTTGCTGAAAAATATATTTTTCAGCAATTCTGCGGTAACGTCGGCATTGATCAGGGTTCCGGTGTTAACTTGGTTCACAAGACGGCTTCCGCGCTCAAACACGATTATGGCTCCGGTTTTTGATACGGACATTTCATGACATGCCAATACCGTTTGTGTTATGGCGGAATCCATACTTTGCGCGTGTGCGTCCGGATTGAGGAGCGACCATACCTGACCGCTTCCGACTTTTTCCAAAATCCGCCTCAGTTCGGGCTGAAACAGGATAATAAGCGCTAAAAGCCCTATTCCAACTATATTTCGCAGCAGGAAATTGACTACCGTCAGTTTTATCACTCCGGAAAGCCACAGCGCGATAAGCAGAATGACAAGACCTTTTGCTATCCTTGTAGAAGCGGTTTTTCTGATCAATTCAATGATTTTATATATGAGGAAAGCAATAATTATGATATCAGCGATATCAACAAGACCCACAGAGCTTATGTAATTAAAAGCTTCCGTGAAAAAGCTTCTTATCGCTTCCATAAGATACTGTCCTCAATTCCGGCAAACCGGTGCAACCGCCGCTTTGTGCGAAACGTCCGGTAGAATGCTTTTCTGATCATTATATTATAATTACGGTCAAATATCAATAAAATCCGGTTTATTTTCCCCCGGATGCAGTTTTTCTTCCAACAAAACAACAGCGTGAGCAGCAATTCCCTGTCCTGTGCCGGTAAACCCCAATCCTTCTTCGGTCGTAGCTTTTACACTGACTCTTTGGATTTCTGTACTCGTTATTTCAGATATTTTTCGTCGCATTGCCGGTATATGCGGAGCCATGACAGGCGCCTGTGCAACGATCGTACAATCCAAATTGCAAATTTTGAATCCCTTGCGAAAGATCAAATCACACACTTCTTTCAGCAGCTCAAGGCTGTCAGCGTCTTTATATTTTGCGTCGCCTGCGGGAAAGAGTTTTCCTAAGTCTCCTTCTGCCGCAGCCCCTAAAAGGGCGTCTGCAAGAGCATGAGCAAGAACATCGGCGTCCGAGTGTCCCGAAAGACCGTGCTTAAACGGTATATCAACTCCGCCCAATATCAGCCTTCTGCCCTCAACAAGCCTGTGTACATCGTATCCGTGCCCTATTCTCACAGCGGCATCCCCCTGTTGCGTAAAATCACCTCAGCAATATCAATATCCGCCGGCGTTGTAATTTTTATATTTGTCTCAGAGCCTTCCGTCAACCGCACTGTCACGCCGAAAGACTCTGCTGCCTGACAGTCGTCTGTATATACAAAGCCGTTTCTGATCGCGTCGGTCAAAGCGGCTTTTATTATGTCCGCGTCGAATATCTGAGGAGTCTGCACCGCTTTGGCCTTTGTCCTGTCGACGGTCTCGGTCACTATCCCGCTTTTTGCAAGTTTTACCGTATCTTTTAAGGGAATTGCCGGAGCCGCAGCCAAGCTCCGGGTTGCCTCATCAATGGTGTTTTCGATTATTTCATTTGTAACGAAAGGTCTTGCGCCGTCATGTATCGCGACAAGTCCGGAGCGTTTATTGATTTCCGACACACCGGCTAAAGCAGATTCCGTGCGTGTTTTTCCTCCGCAAACAACCTTTGTAACCTTACTGAAACCGTATTCGATGCAAAAACCAGATATCTGAGTTATCTTTTCCGCTCTCGTCACTACTATGATCTCGTCAACAGCCGTACATTCCTCAAATGCTTTTATCGACAACGCCAATACAGGAACACCGCCCAATTCTGTCAATAACTTGTCTCTTCCGAATCTTTCGGATGATCCGGCGGCGACTATCACGGCGGAACAAAACAATCGCCGTTTTTTTCTTTTTGATTCCGAACGAATTGTCAGCCGTGACATTTAAAGCAAACCTCCGATCACATCTTCAGCACCGCAGTCGCAATGAGGCGACGATAACCTAATATATCTCGCTTTTTGCGCACTAACAAATAAACGGGTTTGCAACAGACTGAAAAATCGTCTCCAACCGTTGCAAAACCCGCATTTATGGTTTTACCGACATTATGCCATAGCCAAAGCAAGTCTTTTTTCTATGTCCTCATAACTGCTGCTTTGCGACAATACGATTTCAGAGATAAAAATCTGCTTTGCCGAGTGGAGCATCTTTCGCTCACCGGTCGACAGTCCGCGCTCGGCCTCTCGGGACATAAGTCCCTTAACGACCGCAGCTACTTCCATGAGGTTGCCGCTTTTTATTCTCAACATATTTTCACGGTATCTTTTATTCCAATTTGCGGTCATATTGACCTCGATACCGGGTATCGAATTTAATATGTATTCGGCTTCATCAGGATCTACGATCGGTCTGACTCCTATTTCGGAACTCATTTCCGTGGGTATCATAACCAACATATCTCCCACCGGCAGTTTCAGAATATAATAGTCTCGTTCCGTTCCGTTAACTTTTCTTTTTTCAATACCCGAAATAACGCCGGCTCCGTGCATCGGGTGCGCTATCCTGTCTCCGACACAAAATGTCATCATTTTATGTTCACTCTCCTGTTTTCGTGTCGCGTTGAAATCGCAAATACCGATTGCCCAGCATTTTATTTTTCAGTATCGTCCTCAAGTGTTTTTTCAGGTCCGTCCGTTTCTGCGACGACGCGCTCTTTTAGTTCTGAGTCGTTATTTTCATCCTCGTCTGTCTCATCCGGCAAAGCGCTCTTGACCTCGCCTCCGGCGGATATTTCGTATACCGTTACGTCTTTTGCGTCTTCTTCCGATTCCGGAGGAATTACTCCCTCAGGTTCAAGCAAAGCTCTCAGTGATAATGATATTTTTTGCTTCTCGTTATCAATGGCCGTGATTTTAACTTTAACGGTTTCGCCGACGCTCAAAACTTCTTCAGGTTTTCCGATGCGGCGGTCGGCGATTTGGGAAATATGGATAAGCCCGTCGACGCCCGGGACTATTTCGGCATATGCGCCGAAAGGAACGAGTTTAACAATGGTTACACTGATTATATCTCCGGCATTATAAGTTCCCGAAAATTTCAACCACGGATTCTCAGCCGGGTTTTTATATCCGAGAGATATCCTGTGTTTTTCTTTGTCGAACCCTATAACATATACTTCGAGCTCATCTCCGACAGACAACTCATCGGACGGTTTTTTAATGCGGTTCCAACTGAGTTCGGATATATGCACCATGCCGTCAACGCCGCCGATATCCACAAAAGCGCCGTATGAAGTCATTGATTTGACGACGCCTTTATAGTGTTTTCCCGTCTCGATCTCATTCCAAGTATTTTCCGCCCGTTCTCTGCGCTCTTTAAACATCACATCGCGTATCGAGCCCACAACGCGCCTGCGCGACCGATTGACTTCTTTGATCTTAAGGCGAACTTTTTGTTTTAAAAGGTTCGACATTGGCTCGTCTTTACCCAATCCGGTCTGTGAAGCGGGAACAAACACACGAATACCTTTGACAGACACGACTATACCGCCTTTGTTCTCTTCGGTGACCGTACCCTCTACAGCAGTTCCGTCTTCCCGGGCGGCTTCAATGTCGGCCCAGCTTTTTATTGTATCGAGCCGCCTTTTTGAAAGCATTATCGTGCCTTCAACATCGTTGACTCTGACTACACAAGCCTCAATACTGTCTCCGATCTTGATCACGTCTTCGATCTTTGTTTCGTTGTCGTCTATAAATTCAGCAGACGGTATATAACCGGAGTGTTTACCGGATAAATCTACGCTGACTTCCGTTTGTGTTATAGCGACGACGATTCCGATAACGGTATCGCCGTTGTTTATCGTTTTGATAGAGTTCTCAAGCAATTCATCGAAGCTCTTTTCTGAATCCGTCTTTTCTTCAATATCTGTATCGGAAAAGGCTGAAACTACCGGGTCTGTTTCAACCGGCAAAACGATTGCTTTTTCAGTAAGTTCGATTTTTTCGCTGTCTTTTTCTGATAAAAACTCGTTTGCCGATAGTGCGGCTCCGGAGATTCCGGTATCGTCCTCCGGTTTTAAGGTCCCGTCCGGCTCAAGGTCTCCGATCTTAAATTCATCAAACATCTTTTGCTTTACCTCCTTAATAATCCACGCCGGCGCGGAGGCGCCCGCGGTAACACCGACTGCATCGGCTTCGATCAAAGCCGCTGTATCAAGTTCGTCCGCATTATTAATGAATTGGACGTTCCCGCAGTATTCACCGCAAATTTTTGCCAGGTGGACGCTGTTGGCGCTGTTTTTGCCTCCTATGACCACCATCGCGTCACAGACGGACGCAAGTTCCCGTGCTTCTTCCTGCCTCGTAGACGTAGCGGTACATATTGTATCAAAAATTTCAGCGTTTGTACACAGTTTTTTTAATATTTTCTCCGTTTCCGTAAGCCTCGTTTTTGTCTGAGTTGTTTGGAAAACCAATGTCAGCGGAGCGTTTTTCAAGTCTTCATTTTCAGCCAGCCGGACCTCCAAATCACTCTCGGAAAGAAAGACAAGATAATCGCCGCACCACCCGCAGATCGCTTTAACTTCCGGGTGTTCGGCCGCTCCGATAATAATCGTTGTACGGCCGGCTTCACGGGCCTTTGAAACTATGTCGTGTATATTCGCAACTTTCGGGCATGTCGCGTCTGTTATGCTGATACCTTTCTCTTTCAGTTCACTGTAAACCGATTTACCGACGCCGTGAGAGCGAAGTATTACTTTTGCTCCGTTCGGAATTTCCGATACCGAATTTACAGTTTTCAGTCCGCGCGAAGCAAATTCTTTAACGACTATATCGTTATGTATCAGTTCTCCGAATGAAAAACATTCTCCTTCTTCGGAAAGAAGAGTTTCCGCCATTTTGACCGACCTGCTGACTCCGAAGCAGAATCCCGCGTTCTTTGATACGATCAGTTTTTTCAATGCCCGGATCCTTTCAGATCATAAATTCTTTGCATCAGCTCTTCAGCTGATTTGGAATAATCGCTTTTCCCTTCGGCCGATATGTAATACGGCTCGCCTATGTTAACGTATATCCTGCGAAAAAGCTTTTTATTTCTTGACATATATACCGGTAAAACAGGAACCTTAAATTTAGCCGCGATCCGCACCGTTCCGGTTTTTCCGGAAGAAAGATCGTCCTCCTCCTTGCGCGTGCCTTCGGGGAAAATTCCGATCGTTTCTCCGTTGTTAATGAATTTCATTACGGTGCGAATGGCGTTTATATCATTTTTTCCGCGGTCTATGCTGAAGCCTCCGTAAAGACCGATCACACGGGATAAAAATCGGCTTTTGAATAATTCCGCCTTTGCCATAAAGCGGATAAAAACACTCGGCCCTATCGCGAAGCCGAGAAGGACAGGGTCTATGGCTGATGAGTGATTGGCGCAGATTATGGATGCGCCGCTCGGTATGTTTCCGCGACCGGATATTTTCATGGGATACAACAGCAGCATAAGCGGATACAGAAGATAGTAACTAAATAAATAAACCGCTTTCATATATTGAAACACTCTGAAATAATGCCGCTCAGCAACTCGAAACTCAGGTCCAATGTGTTTCCGGTCGTGTCAAGTATTATGGCATCCGGCGCAGGTTTCAGCGGAGCTAAAGTTCTCGCCGAATCATTCATATCTCTGTAATTTAAGTCCTTTAACACTTCTTCAAAAGTCGTCTTAGTGCCTTTTTCCGTAAGCTCGGCGAATCTGCGCCCTGCTCTCTCTTCAGCAGTTGCGGTAAGAAATATTTTAAGACGTGCGTCCGGCAGCACAACGGTCCCTATATCCCTGCCATCCATGATAACGCTGCTGCGCATCGCAAGTTCACGCTGTGCGCCGAGCAAAAATTGCCTCACCTCAGGTATTGCGGATACGTCGGAAGCATATACTGATATCGCAGGCAATCTTATATCATCAGAAACATCTTCACCGTTAAGCAGCATTATCTGCAGGCCGTCACTGTCATGTTTCAGTTCAATATTTATCGAGGGAAGCATTTCAACCACTCGCGCGGAATCTTTTGACCCCGCCCCTGCGCGATAAACATACAACCCGATCGTCCTGTACATGGCTCCCGTATCGATGTATATCAAACCGAAACGCTTGGCGCACAGTCGCGACAGGGTGCTTTTACCGGCTCCGGACGGACCGTCAACGGCAATTGATATATATTATTTATGCA
>WRJA01000082.1 GCA_009782435.1 Oscillospiraceae bacterium | reverse complement strand
TGAAGACAGGGATTTGGCCGAAATGAGCAAAAAGGAGCTTTTGGAGCTCCGGCGCACGAAGATCTCAATGGTTTTCCAGTCTTTCGGACTCATGAGCCACCGCAATGTGCTGGAAAACGTCACGTACGGGCCGGAAATAAACGCCGTTCCGCAGGCTTTGCGCGAGAAAAAAGCCGCGTCCGTCATATCCATGGTCGGGTTGACCGGGCTGGAGACGAAACGCTGCGACGAACTCTCCGGCGGCATGAAACAGCGCGTCGGCATTGCCCGCGCTCTGTGCAACGATCCGGACGTCTTGCTAATGGACGAACCGTTCTCGGCGCTCGATCCGCTGGTGCGCAAAAATATGCAGTTTGAACTGTTGTCCATCCAGCGAAAACTGCATAAAACGGTGGTGTTTATCACTCACGATATTGACGAGGCCTTCAAGCTGGGAGACACGGTTGCCATAATGAAAGACGGCGAGATCATCCAGGTCGACACGCCCGAGCGCATGAGCGCCGAACCGGCGGACGATTATGTCCGGGAATTTATCAACAGCGCTGACAAGTCCAAGGTGATTTCCGTGCGCAGCATTATGATAACACCATGCCTTGTGCGGCTTGGCGACGGGATGGAACACGCTATCCGGGAGATGCGGCAAAATGAATTGTCGACAGTCTATGTTGTGGACGACGATATGTGCCCGGTAGGCATACTTTCCATCCGCGAGGCGGTGCAGGCTCATCGCGAGGGCAACTGCCGCTCGATAGGCGAAGTCATGCAAAAAGATATCCCCACGACTAATGAGGACGCGATGGTGGCGGATATAATGCAGACGGCGGCGAATTCTCCTTATCCGGTCGCGGTAACGGACGATGAAAACCGCTTGAGGGGGCTTGTGACCAAAGCCGGCGTTCTCTCGTCACTGTGCTGATGACGAATTCGAGGATAACAAACAGACCGGGCGGCTCATTGAACCGAGCCGCCCGGTCTGTTTGTCTGTTTATTATTGTTTTCGGCCGCTCCATTTTATCAGGATGTCGTAGAGCTGCTCCGTGTCTACCGGTTTTGTCAAAAAGTCGTTCATGCCCGCTCTCATGCTTTCTTCAAAGTGCTCCTTGCCGGCATTGGCGGTGACGGCGATAACGGGCAGCTTGTCATTGCGGCTGTCGGTTCGGATTTGAGCCGTCGCTGTCAAACCGTCCATCTCCGGCATTTGGATATCCATAAGAACGATATCAAAGTCCTCTTTTTTAAGCTTCTCCAAGGCTTCAAGCCCGTTGTTCGCGATGGCGACTTCAATTCCCGCTTTTACAAGTAATTCCTCCATGATCATTTGGTTGATATTGTTGTCCTCCGCCACCAAGACGCGCAGTCCGTGCAAAACGGATTCATATGACATGCCGGGCTTTTCTTCCGGTTCCGCGATTTTTTCGCTTGCCGCGGTCAAAGGTATCGATATCCGGAATACGCTGCCCTCGCCCGGCAGGCTGTCACAGGTGATGCTGCCGCCCATAAGCGTCAAGAGACTGCTGCTGACCGAGAGCCCCATGCCGAGCCCGCCGTACTTCCGGCTGTATGACGAGTCGCCGGAATACAGAGGATGGAAGATATTGGCCATTTGCTCGCCGGTGATGCCGATACCGGTATCGCGCACTTCGAAAATAACAAGCGCCCCATCGCCGGAACCGATGATTTCATGGGATACGTTGATTTCAACGCCGCCGGTTTCGGTAAATTTGACCGCGTTCATGACGACGTTCAGTATTGCCTGCCGCAGCCTTACAAAATCTCCCACAAACAAATCAGGCGCTGCGGGATCGACCGATACGCCGAATGCCAGGGATTTGCCGGCGGCTTCTTTTTGCCCTGTCTCGCCGATTTCGTTCACCAGCCCGCGAAGCGAAAATTCTCCGGTTTCCAAGGACAGCTGGCCGGAATCGAGTTTAGAGAAGTCTAAGATCGCTTCAATGGCCGACGTTAAGATATCAATGGAATACATGCCCTGTTTTATAAGATTTTGCTGTCCGGCGGTGATATCACTGACCTCGCCGGCAATTCGGGCCATTGCCTGTATCGCGTTCATAGGCGTGCGTATCTCATGGCTGACCGAAGCCAAAAATTCATTTTTGGCTTTTATATACCTTTCGCTTGCTTCCTGCGCCTCGTTCATCTTTTTCCGGGCCGCTTCCTGTTCGCGCAGATCGCGCATATATCCGGCCACAAAATAATTCCCGCCCTTCGGGACGCGGATGAGCGTGACCTCAGCCGGAATCAACTCGCTGCCCAATGTCTTGTGGATCCACTTTATTTTTGTTGTTTCACCCGTAACGAATACCTTTAGAATAGATTCACGCACTGCAGTTTCGGAATGGCGGCCGTCCGGCTGAAATTCGGGGGACAGATTATTGAACTCTCTGATGAAATCCGCTTCGCTCGGCAGACCGAACATTAAAAGCGTTTCCTTGTTGCAGTGCGAGAGATTCCCGTTCTCGTCCCAAAAGACGCAGCACATCGGCGCGGCCTCTATCATGATTTGGTTTCGTTCCTCGGCGGCGACCAAACGCTGCCCGGCGATCGTCGACGCTAAAAGCGCGCCGATCGCGTGCACGGTCTCCATGTCGCTGCGGGAGAGCCGAACAAGATAGGGGTCCGCTTCGACCATTCGCCCCGTAAGAAGTATCGCGTAGACTTCACCCTGAAGAATAACGGGGGAAGAAATGAAAAACGGCAAATCGAGAAGCGCCCGAAGTTCGCCGAATCGTTCGGCGGAGTCAGATCCCGTTATGAGCACCGCGTTATCGGGGTCAAGCATTTCAGCCGGCACCGGTATACGCCGCCCGGCAAGCTTCGTTTTTTCATTAGCGGTATATCCCTGTAAGATCTCGGCCCGAAATCTCCCTTTGCCGTCATTGACCAAAACGACCGTGCGCTGCATGTTCAAAGCGGAGTTTATACGTTTTGAGGTCAAAGCGAATACATTCTCAAAACCGACGTCGTGCCTGAGCGAGACCGACAGTTCGGAGAGCAGGCTGAACCCCCGGCGTTTTTGTTCAAGCTCATAACGTATCGCGATGGAGCTTCTGTCAAGAGCCAAAAACCTCGCCGCGTTCTGTTCGCAGAGGCTGACCATAGCCTTTGCGGGGACCTCTTTTGAATCGGAGCGCTTCGCTGCGGGCTCCCAAACCGGCCGGGCGGAAGCTTTTTTGCCGGCGTCGGCTTTTTTGTCTTTGCTCTGCGAGAAAAGACAGAATACGCCCGTCCAGTCAAGCCCTCTCGGGCGGCCGCCGATGGAGGCGATCTCAACGCCGGTATACAGCCCGAGGACCGGCACCCGTCCGGCGACGGTTTCCCTTATGACCAACGCGTCCTCCATGTCATTCCCGCCGTAGCCCGCGCAGCGGCCGGCGCAGTTGATATATACGGCAAAAACCGGCTCGCGTCCGTCAAGCTCGTCAAAGATCCTGTCTATTTTCGGCTTTATATAGTCAAGCTCCATTGAACGGAACATGATTTGAAATTCGGTGCCCTCGACCATATCCGGCTCAAACATAATGATGGCGCCGCTTTCTTTGTCTATGCTGAGACACAGGCGGCTTGCGTAATAGTCTTCGTCATATTCGCCCCAGCGCTCTCCGTGATTGACCCCGAAGAGCAGGAAAAACGGATATTTTTCCGGAGCGACCGCGTGATCGAGCAGTTCGTCGATAAACTGAACGGCGGGCTTCCCGTTTATTTCGAGAATGGCCTGCCCGGCCGCTTTCGTGACGGTGTAGTATCCGGTCGCCGGACGGCAGCCGTGCATGATAACGCTGTCCATGCGTATGTCGCCGGAAAAGGCAAGGGCGATCGCGCTGTGCTCGCCGATGCCGTCGCCGAGCCACTGCTTTGTCGGAGCGGGGCCGTGGTTGCCCATAAGGCCCGCGCCCGTCAGATCGGGAACAAAGCCCAGCCCTTTTTCTATTCCCTGTAAAAGCCATGTGGCCATCAGCATGCGAAAACCTTCGCTGAAGTCGAAGGTTTCATAAAACATCATAACCGGGGACGACGGGCTTGTTCCGAAGTCTGAAAGCCGCTTTCCCAAACGTATGCCGGCCTCTTCTTCGCCCTTGTTGAGTTCGCCCTCAACAAAAGCTTCGCATACGACGCCGTCCAGCCATATGCAGGCGGCGGCGACCTGATCTCCCGCATAGCCGAAATAATCGTTCGTTATAACGCCGACCGCGCCCCCGCCGTAGATCGGCACGGACTCTCCGGCAGCGGAAGCCGCGGCCTCGCGCAAAGCCTCAAAGTCGTGCCGGGAGGTGGAGAAGAGCAGCACCATATCGCAGGGCTCCGCCCTTTCGGCTTGCAGGAGAGCCATGTTGACAGCCTGCAGTCCGGCGGCGCCCGATTCGGGATCGTCGCTGTACCCTATTCCGACTTTCATCGCTTTGTACCTCCGTCCGAAAAATTATGCCGGCTTCAATATTATTGGTATTGTGCAGCGGGATATTGGCTTTTACGTTCTTTTTGCGCTTGCTGCAATTTTGACATTGTATTTTCCTTGTATCTCTTTTAAGCTGTCGTTGTAGTATGCCGTTTTCTCTGCGTGGGTCATGTCTTTTATTTCATCATTGATCATCAACCTGATTGCGTGTACCTCGCGCAGCGGCATAGGCTCATTTACCACGCTTGGGTCGGTCATGTAATCATTAAGTGTTTTCACGATCTACCACCTCCATTGGCGAATGTATTTCGACCGGTCTGTATCCGAGGTCGGTGTTTACACGCCCCGTCATTGTCACGGTCTTTTTCCTCACTATATGCTTAAAGTTCAGACTCAGTATCATGTCTAAATCATTGATTGAAGCAACGGCGATATGCTGTGCGTCAACCGTACTTCCGAGCGGGATAATACCTTGTTCTTGATATTTCGCTGCAAGCGCGTTGGCTTCATCGGAAGCTTCTAAAATCGTTATGCCGAAATCTGAAATGAGGTTAAGCATTTTCTGCGCCCGTTCATCGGACGCTCTCAGTATTTCCCTCGCAGCGTACACAGAAGTAAACGCCTCATACTTTCCCGCTGAAATTTCCTCAAACAGCTTTACGGTATCAGCGTGGGCTTCGCGTTCATTGTCAAAATAGTAATTGAACATCGTGGTTTCAAGATATATCCGCGGGGTACGCATTTCAATCAGCTCCCGATACAGAGTATACATCATTCCGGCAAATAATCCAAGTAGAAATAAAACTACAAACAGCAGCTGTTTTATTGACTAAACAGCTGCGATATACTATAATGCAAATACAAAACAATGAAAGGGGTTTTAATCGTGCAGATAGCATTGTCGGATTTGAAAGTCAATGTAGGCAAATATGTGGATTTAGCCGATACCGAGGACGTCATAATTACAAAATACGGAAAACCTGCCGCAAAGATCATCCGTTTTGACAAAGAACCGTGGTATATGAAGAAATTACCTGAGAATATTACTTCGGTAGAAAGTCTTTTCGGAACTGTCCCGGATGACGTCGATCTTGAAGATGTGAAAAATGAGCGGTTTACAAAATGACGGTTTTGCTTGATACCAATATAATTTTGGACGCATTGCAAGAACGCCGGCCATTTGATGCAGAGGCAAAACAAATTCTTTTGCGTGCGCAAAACGCTGAATTTACTTGTTGCTTCACAGCTAATGCCGCAGCGGACATCTTTTACCTCTACAGCAAGGCGCGTGATTTGAAATCAGCAAAGCGGGTTTTGATTTTTTTGCTTGCGACGTATAAAATCGTTTCGGTCACTCATGAGGATTGTCTCAACGCTGTATCTTTACCGGCAGAAGATTTTGAAGACGCGCTTGTTTCCGTTTGCGCAAAGAAAATTGAAGCAGACTGTATCATCAGCCGCGATGAAGAATTTTTAAAGAGCAACTCGCCTGTGAAAGTGATTGAACCGAAAGATTTCCTGAAAATGCTCACCGGAAATCAGTTGACTGACTTCTCGTGATAACAGGAATAAGCTGATACCGGCGAACGAGATGCGGAAATAAGGCAAGAACCCGGGTAAAAGTCACAAATTCGTGACTTTTACCCGGGTTAAGTAAAATTTGTGCAATAATTCATGTGAGAAAACAGTGTCAGAATTTTAAGAAATTTTATGCGAATATCTCGTTTTGTAACATTCGTGTAACACTAAGGTTGTATATTGAGAATACCATAGCAGGATTATTGCAAATAAATCAACTCGGAAGGCGGGAAGGAAAATGAACAGGGACTCACCAAACAGTTATATTTCGCAAAATTCCTGACCGCCCGGACAGTGCTCCCGTAATAACGGGCTTTAACGGAGAACCCCAACTTCGTAACAAAAAGAGGCTGAAAACAGGGAACCTCGACCCCAAAATAAAAAGAGGGTAATTTAAAACAAAAGGGGTGCAGGAAAATGGCATATCAAACCAGAGAAGAGTTCGACGCGGCCGAAGCGGCACGCGAAGCAGCGTTTAATCAAGCGGAAGCCGAGCGCGAAGCAGCCGAACAGGCAGATTTTGAAGCGGCGGAAGCCGACAGACTTGCGGAGTTCAACGAAGAGGAAGCCGAACGCGAAGCAACCGAATACAGCGCTTTCCTGAAAGATGAAGAGGACAAATTCGACGAGTTTGTCAAGGACGAGCAATCCCGTGAGGCATCCGAGTATGCCGATTTCCTGAAAGAAGAAAAAGAAAGGTTCGATGATTTCGTAAAGGCTGAAGAGGACCGCGAGGACTTAGAGTACAATGCGTTCCTCAAGGAAGCAGCTGATCGGTTTGATGAGTTTGTCAAGGACGAGCAATCCCGTGAGGCATCCGAGTACGGTGCGTTCCTTAAGGAGGAAGCCGAAAGGTTTGATGAATTCGTCAAGGACGAACAGTCCCGCGAGACATCCGAGTACGGTGCGTTCCTCAAGGAGGAAGCCGAAAGGTTTGATCAGTTCGTCAAGGACGAACAGTCCCGCGAGGAAACCGAGTACGCCGATTTCCTGAAAGAAGAAGCCGACAAGTTTGATCAGTTCACCAAGGACGAGGCGGCCCGCGAGGAAACCGAGTACGCCGATTTCCTGAAA
>WRJA01000081.1 GCA_009782435.1 Oscillospiraceae bacterium | reverse complement strand
ACAAATACCGTTACGGCGAGTACAGCGACAAACACGATGATAATCCCAAAGCTGAGAAAAAACTTCACGCCGATCCTCAGGTTTTTAAACCATGCCATGATAGAATCCTCCGGTTACGTTAGTTTGTGTTTCGCTGTTGCTGATTTCCTTTTTGTACAGCATAAAACCTCTGCCGTTTTCCAAAAGGTCTGCCCTTTCGGCGGATAAATATGCCTGAATAATATATAATACTTCCCGAACAAATACAACGGTTTTCGCCAAAATATCCTGAAAGTTTTGTAGGTTTACAATAGATGTGTTACAAGAGTCTTTCACCATGAGACTTCAACGGTTTGTATTGCAGATACAATCCGGAGAGGCTGACAAAGCCACTTTTTCCAAGCACATGTTCAAGCCGTCGTAAATCACAAGCCCTTCATTGCTTACCGGTAAACCGAGCAGATACTTCATCACTTCAAGCGCCTGCAAGGCGCCTAAAACACCCGGCGTAACGCCGACCGCGCCGAACGGGGCCTTACTTTCCCTTTTTTCCCTTCCTTTCGGAAAAAGGCAGCGCAGACAGGGGCCCTTTCCGGGCGTTACCGTCAGCAACTGGCCGCAAAACTCAGCTATCCCGGCATGAACAAAGGGCTTACCCGCTGCGACGCAGGCGTCATTAAGAATAAAACGTGCGTCAAAATTGTCCGTGCAATCCACCGCAATATCGTATGCCGGCACGGCGGTTCCGGCTAATTCGTCGTCAAAAAAACAATCATAAACCGTTGTCTTAAGGTATGGATTATATGCCAGCAAGCGTTTTTTTGCCGTTTCCGCCTTGGGTTTCCCGATATCATCCATGGTGTACAGTAATTGTCGATTGAGGTTGGAAAGAGCGACCGTATCCCCGTCGCAGAGCCCCAGGCGCCCTATGCCCATGGCTGTCAGATAACAGAGCGCCGACGCGCCCAAACCGCCGCACCCCACCACCAGCACGGAGGCGTTCGCAAGCGTCTGCTGCCCCGCTTCTCCTATTTCTTTCATCATGATTTGCCGGGAATAAATTTCTCCGGCCGTTTTATCCGAACTCACCATCACGCCTCCTCATGAAGCTTTGTCTTGACCAAATAATCGGAATTGTATTATAATTCAATATGCCCTGCGCAGACAATGTACGCCACGCCTCAACGCAGGGTAAATTATATAATTTGCTTCATCGTCGGTCAAGGGGATACCCGGGCGTCATATACGAAGCACCGCCTTTAAGGCGCCCTGCGTCCGGAAGACGGAGGATTTGGAGGGTTTCGATCTGAGAAAACTGGTAGTTGACTCCGCCAAGTGTACAGGTTGCGGAACTTGCGAAGAAGTATGCTCCGCCTTTTATTACAAGGCGGCTGATAAGGAAAAGAGCGCCATACGCGTAAGCTCGAATGATGACGGCGGCCGGACCGCAACGGTCTGCGACCAATGCGGGTCGTGTAAAGACATGTGTTCCGTAATGGCGCTTGATACAGCCGCAAACGGCGTTGTGCGCCTTAACAAGAAAATCTGTGTCGGCTGCCTTATCTGCGTGGGCGAGTGTTTGCGCGACCATATGCGCTGTCATGATGATTTACCCACGCCCTTTAAATGCTGCGCCTGCGGCTTATGCGCAAAACAATGCCCCTCCGGGGCGCTTTCTGTTTCAGAAACTCAACAGGAGGAAAAACAATTTGCCTGATTGTGTAAAAAATGATTTTTCGAGATGCGCGGCCGATCGCGAGGAAATAACGGCCATGAAAGCTGCGCATAAAGTGTTGGCTGCGTATAAATTCGAACCGACCGTCATAGAGCGCGGCTGCAATAATCGCAGCCTCTTTATCAGCGTGGGCGGAAAATTTGACGCCGACGACCGGGATCCGCTGATAAACAGGGTGGACGGAGCGGGCGGAATCGTGGTCGGCGAAAAAGCGGTCACAGAATTTATGAAAAAAAAGTTCACCGGCGGCAAAGGCTTTGGCCTTTATCATCTGTGGAAATCCGTCAAGGCCGATACACATTGGAATGCGCCTGAAAACAATATCGTTATATCGCCCGGACCGCTGGCAGGCATTACGCAATACCCGGGCGCGGGCAAATCCTTGGTTTGCTGTATTTCGCCTCTTACGAATTTGCCTTTTGACAGCAACGCGGGAAGCTGTTTCGGCCCGTTTCTGAAATTTGCCGGCTTCGATGCCTTGGAACTTCAAGGCAAGGCCAAGGAAGATATTATCATCTTCATAGACGGCAATGCGCATACCGTCAGTATAGAGACTGCGGCGGCGGAGGCCGGGGACAGCCATATCCTGTGCGAGCAGCTGCACGAAATGTACGCGGACAGCGAAGCGGACAAGGAGAACATTTCCGTTATCACAAGCGGGCGGGCTGCCGAAAATTCATATATCGGCGCCTTAAACTTTTCATTTTGGGATAAGCGCCGCAATTGCGCCCGTTTGAAACAGGCCGGGCGGGGCGGTATCGGCACCGTATTCCGTCACAAAAAGATAAAGGCAGTGGTTATTCGCTACAGAGGCGTACACGGCGACCTCAATAATCCTGCAAAAAAGAATCTGTTGAATGCCGCGGGCGTGCGGATGCACAGGGAAATCGCGCTGTATGACAGCCGGCAGAACAATATGCGCAAAATCGGCACAGCTAATATCATTGAAGTGATGGACAGGTACGATTTGCTGCCCACGCACAATTTTCAGTACGGCAGCCATCCGGAAACAGCCAAAATTTCTTCTGAGGTTTTTATTGAAAAATATGTTACGCAAAACGTGCCGGACGGCTGCTGGTTCGGCTGCTCCATGAGCTGCGCAAAGGCCGCCGACAACTTCAAGCTGCGCACCGGCCTTTATAAAGGCAGAAATGTCTGTGTTGACGGGCCTGAATACGAAAACGCCGCCGGTTTGGGCGCCAATGTGGGGTGCTTTGATCCGCACTGGGTTTTGGAAGCCAACTTCTATTGTGACACGTACGGGCTGGATACAATTTCCATGGCTACAATGACGGCTTTTGCACAGGAGTGTTATCAGCGCGGTCTGATCTGCACGGATGATGCCGAGGGCCTTGATCTGCGCTGGGGCAACGGCTTTGCCTTGGTCGAGCTGATGCATCATATGGTGGCGGGCGACGGGTTCGGCATGATTGTCGGAAAGGGCGTACGACAGCAAAAACGCATCTTCGCAGAGCGATTCGGTAAAGTGTCGCCGGAATACGAACATATGCTTCAAGGACACTTTCAGAAAAACACTGAAGAGCCGGCGGCAGACGCCCGCATACCCGACGCCTGTGTCAACGAGCGGCTGAGAGATTGTGAATTCTTGAAGAGAGCGGGCTATGACGACGAAAAAGTGCGAGCCGAAATCAAGGGCACTTTTCTTGAAAACAACGGCGCCGGCAATGATTCAGCCTATATTTACCGGCCCGGGCGCCGGCCGAAAATCGAGGGAATACCAACCATTCGCCGTGAAGAGATTGCCGGCTGGCCGGCCGGCAAACCGTATTACAGCGACGACCCGATCTGCCCCTATACCAACGGGCGTCCCTGGATAAAGATGACCCCGCGGCAGATCAAGGATATGGATGATTTCGGCATGGAGAACAAGGGCCTGGAGTATTCAGAGTACCTGATGAAGGAATCCCCGGCTCAGCAGGGCGGTTACGCGCTGTGCAATAAAGGCCCGCAGCACGATGAGGCTTGGCTGATTTTCATGGATATTGTTAATAATCAGATACCCACCTTTGAAGACAAGGCGGAAGCCTTGTATTACTTCCCCCTGTTCCGCACCTGGTTCGGCTTGATGGGCTTGTGCAAACTACCTTGGATAGACATTGTTCCGCCGAATAACAAATATGCCGCCGAGCCGACTAAAATACCCGAGCATGTGCAAAATTACTTGGATGTATGCGAGGGCGTGTTCGGCGAACGGCATGATGAAGCTGCCTTGCTGCGACAGAGCGAGCGTGTCTATACTTTCCAGCGCATATTCATCCTGCGCATGGGCAGCGGTCGGCGCGAACACGACACCCCGCCCGCCCGTTCATTGGGTCCCGTCACCGCAAACGAATACCTCTCGCGCTGTGAGCGCTATGACAATCAGATTAAAGAGATAACAGGTTTGGATCCGGCCGGAAAAAGCACGGAAGAAAAAATAGAAATCATCATGGATTACCGCCGGGAACAATTCCGGAAATTGTCTGATGCGGTATACAAACGCCGCGGCTGGACTCCCGACGGCATACCGAAGCTTGAAAAGCTGATAGAAATTGAAATGGATCTGCCGGAATTGGTGCGAATTGTGCGTCCCTATCTGAAAGATGAAGGGTATTGGCCTTCGGGCGAGAAATATGCCGAATACGAACAGATGTAGTGTGGGGTATTCATTGTGCAAAAGTCGATCATTGAGTTAAATCACCGCCCGTATCCCTACCGTGAAGGTTCAACCGTAAACACCTTAATGGCGGAGAATCATTTTGATTTCAGCCATATCATAGTGAAAATCAACGGAACGGTGATCACGGAAGATATGTGGCAAAAAACGACAATAGCTGCCGGAGATAAGGTGGAAATGATCCATGTATTCGGCGGCGGGTGATATGTTTCAGCCGGTAAACCGGAGGGATAAAATGCCGATACCGCTCAGAGTATACCCAAGCGGCGACCCGCGCCGAGTTTTACGCCGGCGGCGTCGCGGCCGGCGCGTAAAATAACACTTTCGCGCCGCAAGCGGAAACCGCGAAAGATGACGCATCATACCGTGCAGGCACGGCACAACAACGAAAGAGGTGATAGTTACGGCAAATGATATTTCCAAAAATAACGCCAATTCGCGCAGATACGCCGAGCGCAGAAACAAACCGGATTGGGTCGTTAAGTCCGTCAGCGTGATCGCCGTCCTCGGGTGGATAGGCGCGATAGCGGCGTTGGCCTATTACTCCATAGCGATGCCCTCTCGCGGATACAATCTGCCGGAAGCAGTCGCGGGGCACGCCGCGCCGGCGACCTATTTGAATGTCGGCGCGCTCAACGCGGCGTTCATATCGATTCTGGTGTCGTTTTTTATCTGCCTTATCGGACTTCTCGTAAACATGACCCGCCACCGCAGGAAAACGGACCGTTTCAATAAATCCGTAATCATTCTCGGCGGAATCTCCTTCGTTCTCATAGTGGCGTTTATATTCGCGTTCTACATATAATACCCTGCGCAAAAACAAAATCCGGCAGGAATTATCTGCTTTCCGACTTATAAGTCGATCATGTTCGCAAAAAGAAACGACCAACCGGTGCGACATGCCGGTTGACCGTTTCTTTTTTATGGTATGAGGACAAAATGAAAAAGATGAAACTGACTCTTGCAGTTTCATAATACTCAATATATGTTAAGAAACTAAGTCAAAAATTATTGTGTAAGTATTAAATATTCGTAAAAAATACGTAAGATCACTTTATAGTATTTGAAAAACTATTTGCGCTCCATGAACCACCTTTCGACGCCGTGGTCCTCTTCCAAAAACATAAACGCTTCCTTACGCCCTATGCGGACTTTATAGCGCAATCCCGCGCCGCCCGCTTTCAGGCTCGCCGCGGGGCGGACGTCGAGGATCCTGTCAACCTCACAGCGGGCGCCGTCCTCCCGGACGAAGGAGCGCGGGAGTATCGTACCGTCCGGCATCCGGTCTTCATTGACTTCGACATAAAGTTTAGTCTCGTTTTTAAGATAGTCCTGCAACTCCATATTATTACACCGCCTTTATAAATAACCGATCGGATGCATTATATGATCTGCCTTGGCGTCCAATCTGCCGAGCCGGCCATCCGACATTAAAAGCGCACGGTTTACTGCGCTGTGCCCGAACCGCCTTCGTATATCGTCGATCGTGTATTCCAGACGTTCCATGCGCTCGCGTTTCTTTTCATCATCGAAAATGGAAAGCTGCCTGACCTCGCTTTGCGGGATGAGGTTCGTGCCGCGTATGCCGATACTCCGCAACGGCTTTTCCCACCGGTAATGCGTGCGAAGCAATGTCATGGCTGCATCGGTGAGTTCGGTTGAAATCATGCTCGGGCGAGAGAGGGACATTTGCCTGTCACACCAATCGAGCTCATTCGTGCGAAGACTTATCTGCACGGTCTTTGCCGTTAATCCCAAATCCCGCATTCGCTCGGCAACGCTTTCGGAGAGATTTTGAAAAACGATATGCGCGTCTTGTTCGCTCTCAAGATCACGGGGGCAAGTGGTGGAATTGCCGACTGATTTGACGGCGGTCTCGCTGTCGAAAGGTTTAACGGCGGAAACGTCCGTACCGTTTGCGTAAGTGTAAAGGAACAGGCCCCATTTACCGAACCACCCCTGTAATATCTCCGGGGCTGTTTGCGCTATATCACCAATGGTTTTTATCCCGCGCCTGAAAAGCTTTATATATGTGGCGCGGCCGACGCCCAACAGATCCGCTGCCGAAAGCGGCCATACGACATCGCGGAAGTTTTCTTCCGTGATGACCGTCGTTGCGTCCGGCTTTTTCATATCGGAAGCTAATTTCGAGAATATATAGTTATAACTCACCCCGACCGAAGCGGTCAGCCCCAATTCATACTTGACCCGCGCTCTGATTTCATCGGCGAGCATCTGCCCCTCTCCGATGTTCATTACGGCTCCGGTAACATCAACCCACGCTTCGTCTAACCCGAACGGGATTACATTGTCGCTGTACTGGCTGTATAGTTTCCGCGCTTGTTTCGCGAAACTGACGTATTTCGGATAATCGGCGATAATTGTTTGAAGCCGCGGCTCTTTTTGTTTCGCGGCGTAAATGCTTTCTCCGGTGATAATCCCTTTTTTCTTGGCAAGGTCGTTGACATAGAGATCGAGCTGGAACAGATGGGCAGTGGATTCCGGGATGGTCGCAATTGCGATCGGCATGATGGCGAACAGCGCCGGCCAGCTTACGGTCGGGAGCGTGAAGTGGGGAGCCTCTACGATGTTTCCGGCAAATATGCCCGAAAAATCCACCAAGCCGAGCGGTATGGCCAGGGCATACCCGACGAGGATGCCGAACAGGATCGGGAGCTGGCCCCAGACGCCTTTCAGGTATACCGAAAAGGCAACCGTCGCGAGAAGCGTCACGAGCGCGACGATCCACATGGCGTTGCTTGCCTGTCCGGTCGAGCCGTCGACGACGGCGTTGGTGACGGAGACGCCGGCGAGAGAGATGCCGATGACGAGCGCGATCGAACCGGTCACCGTCGGCGGCAGGAT
>WRJA01000080.1 GCA_009782435.1 Oscillospiraceae bacterium | reverse complement strand
GCCGGCCACTCTGAGCGGAACGCCCTTATCGCTGCGCTGCGTTGCGCCGAAAGCGCGGAAAACCCTGTAAGACCCGTTTTTCAGCATAAGTCGGTATTCGAGGTCAAACGGCGTTTTTCCCGAGCGGTCGGTGATGTGCGCAATCAACGCGCTCATAACTCTGTCTTCATCGTCGGGATGCAGCCTGTCGCGCCAACTCTTGAGCTCGTTCGGAAAGTCGTTTTCATCCTCAAAACCGAGCATCAGGCGCAATTCGGGCGACCAGACGATTTTATTCTCCGAGTTGACGGGGTCATCGGCTTTAACGCTCATGTCCCAAAGGCCGATCCCCAATGCGTCGCTTGTGAGCGTGTATTTCATCAGTTCGTATTCCGAAACGGCGATTCGGTTTTTTACGGTTTCCTTTAATCGTATATTCCGTATGATAAGGACGCAAAGAAAGATAAGTAAAAGCGCGAGTACCGCTTCCGATACAAACAAAACGCCGGAGGCGGATGTATCAAACTGTAAAGCCCGCGACTTATCCGGCCCCTGCGCGCAACCTGCGGAGAGGCTTGAGAAAATAAAACCCGCGATAAACAAAAATGCTGTCATCCGCTTTCCGGATACGATCATAGAGTTACCCTCCGGTAAAAACACATATGCTTTATTTGATAACTTTAGCCAAGAGGCCGCACATAAATTTTGAGAGCAGTTTTTTTAATGGGTTCATCTTGCAAGCATAGTAATAGTTTTTGTCAAACAAATCGTTTTCTTTCCAAAATCTGTTGTCATCCCCGTCTGATTTGCGCGCCAAGGTTTTTCCCACAGCGAACATAACGATCTCGTCCGGGGCGGGGCTGTAGTCTTTTTTATCCCGTTCCAGCAAGGAGATAAACCGCGACAATTCATCCTCTTTGACGGGCTCGCCGATATTTTTGCCGGACCTCGAGATAAATCCCCCTCTCCGCGCGCCGTAGGCGGAGGCAAGCGTTTTAAAAAACTTCGCGGTTTCCTTGAGTCCCGTGGCCGCCGTTGTCGCGACGAACAGCATGGGCTTGCCCGCCACCTCGGGTTTGTGTACCCAGGCGTTTGTCCTGTCGGCGAAGGTTTTGAATCTCGATGTTACGCCGCACATGTAAACGGGGGAAGACAGGACCGCGCCGTCGCTGTCTTTGATCTTTTGCATCAGCTCGGACATATCGTCGGACATTGCGCAGCGGGTCTCGTTTACGCATCTTTCGCAGCCGGCGCAGTCTTTTAATTCCGGATCAAACAAGTTGATGATCTCGGTTTCGATGTTTCGGGCCTTTAATATTTGCTCCGCTTGCAGCAATATTCCGTAAGTGTTCTTCTTTCTTTTGCTGCCGTCGATCATTATTACTTTTTTACTCATTTTTGTTCCTTTCTCAGCTGTACATGCCAAAAGCCGCGGCGGCTGTTGATTGCGCGAGAACAGAGAATAATAATACCATGTTTTCATGGTATGATGCGTCATCTTTCGCGATTACCGCGCAAGCGGAGAGCGAAAGGATTAATAACATGGTATAATGACCGTCTTGCGGTTATTATACCATGTTTGCGGCAAGGGCGCAATGCAATTTGCATATATCTCTCCCCATCTGGGGTGGGGTATTCCCCCTTGCCGGGGGACGGGGGCATCCCCCGCCGGGGACGGGGGTTGCCGCGCCGCGGGGCTTATGCCCCTGCACAGCATTTTTTATCCGGGGCGTCCCCCGGAACCTGTCCGAGAGCCTGCGGCTCTCGGGGCTACCCTTTTACCCCATTTCTTTCGTTTCGCCGAAAGAAACAGGGGTAAGCCCCAAAGAAAGGCGATTGGGGTCAATACTGCGTCAATAATAAGAGCGCTCCGGGTCGCGTCGTCCCGCGGGCGACGCGGCTTCGCACCTAAACCGTAATCCGCCCGGCAAAGCCGACCGCTCCCGCTTATGCGGCCTTTTGACGAAGGTAGCCTCTGAGCCGGACTGCGTTACCCTCCGCAGCAGCGGGAGCGGAAAAAGGACCGCGCACATTACCCTTTATATTTACATCCGGGGCGGCCTCCGTGACGCCCCGAGAGGGAAGCGCATGTTTTTGCCGGACCGGGGAATCGCCTTTCTTTGGGGCTTACCCCTGTTTCTTTCGGCGAGTCGAAAGAAATGGGGTAAAAGGGTCGCGCAGGGGCATAAGCCCCGCGGCGCGACAGCCCCCGTCCCCCGGCAGGGGAATAATCCCCGAGAGCCGCAGGCTCTCGGATGAATCCCCCGGCAGGGGGAATAAAAACCCCGGTCTTGTGTCCCCCACAAGACCGGGGCTTCCGTATTACCGTTTACCGGTTCCCGGATTTAAAATCCTCTCTGCGTCTCAAAAGAACGCCGAGACCGGTAACCGAGATGAAGAACATCATCAAAGCCTGAAGCTGCGCTCCGGTATCGCCCGTCGACGGCATGTCGGCCAAAGGCGGATATTCGTCAAATATCCATTCGTCGTCGTCCCAGGTCCACTCGCCGAGGGGAACGCCTTCGTCGTCAAACTCGACGTATCCCAAGACCTCTCCGTCGTCTCCGTATATAGGCTCCAGATCGTGTCCGGGAACCGTGGGATTCGGCGGGACGTCGTGATCGTCACCGCCCGGGGGCCGCGGCGGGGGCGGTTGGTTGTCGTCATCGTCGTCATCATCGTCATCGTCGCCGCCGATACCTCTGTCGTCGTCGTCGTCATCGTCGTCGTCGTCATCATCGTCGCCCGGCGGGGGCTGCGGGTCGCCGCCTCCGTCGTCTCCGCCGCCTCCGGGCGGCGGCGTGGTTTTCGTAACGTTATTCACCTCGATAGTCAAATTCCCGCTGACACTGACAGTATCGCCGGCCTTATAGGTCTTGCCGCCTATTTTGATCGACCCCAAGCTGTAACCGTCGGGGAATATCTCCGAAATGACGTAGTCGCCTGCCTCAAGATGCTTTGTGTCTTTCCAGTTATCTTCCTCATCTTCCGAGGAAAACAGATAAAAAACTATTTCATAGTGGTTTTCTTCGGCGTCGTGTTCGTCATGCGTCAAAACGACTTGAAAAAGATCAGTGTTGCTTGAACCGGGAGTCTTTCCGTCGATCGTTTTTTTGACAGTTACTGTGACGTCGTCGTCGTCATCGTCGTCATCATCGTCATCGTCATCGTCGTCACCCGGCGGAACGGCCCCGATGTCGTTGCGGGCGGTAAAGGAAATTTCGGCGCCGCCCTCTTCTATTTCAAGCTCCCATACGCCGCTGTCTTCAATCAGCGAAGACGCCGATGCCGTGGCCGTGTTGTATTCAAACAACTCAAAGCCCGTGTTCATCTCTTCAACATAATAAACGCCGGGTACTACATAAGCATACTTGAACTGCCAGTTGTTTGCTCTTGTCAGTATGAATTCATAGGCAAGGCCCGGAGTGTCTTTGCTGTCGAGCCTTACGGTATATCTTCCGGCCGTCGGCGTACTGCCGGAGCCAAAGGGGTCGCCCAAATTAACCAGTTTTTTACTGATCTCCACTTCGCCGCTGACTGAAGGCGAAGGAGGAGTGCCGTTGTCGATAATGAGCTGTATTTCGCCGTCTTTGGCTAAGTCTAAAGGAAAACTGCTGACTTCCGAGCTGAATTCATTCCCCGTGCCGGCGCTGCTCCAATAATAGAAGGAAACAGGGCTGCCGCTATCCTTTTCCGTTACGATGTATTCTCCGTAAACTCCGGCGCGTATGGACTGTATCACTTTGTAGCCGTTACCTGAGTTTAGGGTGAAGCCTATGCTGTGCGACCCGTTCTTGTTTTTCAGTACGACCTCATAATCTTTCCCTGTGGTTGGATACGCGCCGTTTATTGTTTTTTGGATAACGAGCTTCCCGGTAGGCACTCCGCCCGGTATACTGCCTGCCTTAGCAGTCTCCACATGGCTCAGGTTAAAGTTGCCCGATCCCGCGGCGCCCGACCATTTCGCCCCGACCAATATCCAGTCCGCCGGCGTAACGACCCCGTAGTGCTGCCCGTTCTTGTAATCCCCAAGGTCATAGACGGTGTAAAACGCGCCGTCCGGAGCCATAAACATCACGTTTACAGGATTGCCGCTCTTGCCGGTATTGATGAAATGCCAGAATCTCCAGTTACCTTCCGTATCGCCGATAACGGCTATGTTTTTCTCTCCCTGCAGTTTACTGAATTCACCGCTGCCTGTCGGATACTTGCCTTTTGCAGCTCCCGGGCTACCCTCAGTAAAGAAATTGTTCACATTGCCGTTTGAAATTTTCGCCCCGGGCACGCTGTCTAAAGGATGAGCAAACGCCTGCGGCGGCGCTACCGTCGCGACCGAAAGGCCCAAAAACAGCGCTAATATAACTGACCACGCTACAGAGCGCTTTGTTTTTTGTTTTATCATCTTGATCTGTCCTCCTTCACGTTGTAATACCTGTTTATTATAACGAATCAAACGCGCGAAACTTTAATTCCGGCGGCTTGCGTAGAACATTATATACCCATGTATCCGGAAAATCAACAGTTTTTGTTATTTATTTGTTGTTTTTTGTTATTTATTTGTAATTCCCGCCGCGGACCCCTCCCGGGCCTGCTCCTTACTGCCGAACCGAACCGTCAAAAAATACATACGGTTCCGGTCTTTTTGTCTTGAAAAAACACGGACCCGTCCGGTATAATCATTACGGTAAAAACGAAAGAGGAGACAAAATATGCAGGAAAATACATACTGCGCCGAATGCGGCGCGGTTTTGCAGGAAGGCGCTGTGTTCTGTTCCAAATGCGGAACGAAGGTCGACCCGCCCGAGCCGAAGCCGGAAACAGACCCCGCGCCGCCTCTCGCTCCCCCGCCCGAATTCGCGCCCCCGCCCTCTCCGGCCGAAACCGGCTCCGCGCCGCCGCCGGAGACCGTATTCTGCTCCGTTTGCGGGGCGATGACAAGTTCCGATTTCGCCGCCTGCCCCGCCTGCGGACACGTCTTCGCTGAAGATGAGATCACAGAGGCAGCCGATCAAAGCGGCGAAAGCGAGAATAGGATTTCCGGCGCGAAGAAAAAAAGATTTATCGTCGCGGCGGCGGCTCTCGCCGTCGTCGTTATTGCCTGCGCCGCCTTCTTCATTTTTCGCGGCGGGTTTTTCTCAAACGCCTCCCCCTCCGTGAACGGCGTCGTTTATGTGAAGGATAAAGAGATACGCTATGCGGAGCTCAAGGATATGAAACCCTTCGATCTGACGGACCGGCTGCTTGAAAACACCGGAGGCCGGGACCCCGGCGCCTCGGACTACAGGCAGCTGACCTCTTTGATTTTTTTCAGCGACGACGGGCGTTATGTATTCTATCCCGACCGCGTGGATTACGTCGGGGAATCCCTCTCATATTATTGGCGCGATCTCAAAGCCAAAGGCTCCGAAAAAGACGCGGTCGTCAAGGCGGACGGGGATATCGGCGGCGACTGCGAGCCGTTTTTGACCAAAGACGGCGGCAAATTCTTCTATTTGAAGAGCGACGGCAGATTTTACGTCTACGACCGCAAGTCCGGCGAAAAAACAAAGCTGTCGGACGACGTTTCGGAGTTTTATGTCAGCGCCGCGGGGGATTATGTGATCTTTGACGTTTTTTCCGACGGCGAGTATTCCGTATACGAAATGACCCTGAAGGGCATTTCCGGCGAAAAGACAAAGATAGACTCGAACTCGGTGATCACCGGGGCGTTCATTGACGAAAAGACGCTTTTCTACAGGAAAGAAGGGTCTTTGTACATCAAGGAACACGGCAAGGACAGAGAGAAAATAGCCTCCGACGTCTACAGGGTCATGGCCGTGACTCCTTTGAAAACGGCGTATTACCTCAAATCTGAAGAAATCACGCTCAAGCTGTCGTCATTCATGAACGACGATATGCGGTTCGCCGACGCAGAGCTTGCCGCGCCTCTTCAGCCCGTTTACCCGAAAGAGCCCGCCTATCCGAATATCGCCGATTTCGAAGAGCGGACATGGGTGAGTTCCTCATACGGCTCCGCGACAAACCCGGATACCGGCGAGCGCGGATATTGGGATTATGAGACCGATTACGAGGCGTATGACGAGGCGTGGGAAAACTATTCGGAAGAATACGAGCGTTGGATCGAGGCGTATGAAAATCTGATGACCTCGTTTTCCGAGGCAATGGCCCTGTACGAGGGCAAGGAAGCGAGAGACCGGCTGCGCGAGTTGCTGGACGACGACGAAAACGCCCTGACTTTCACCTTGACCGGCCTGTATTATTACTCGCCTCAGACCGGCGGCGCTCTTTTGGCGGAGGACGTCGCCGTCGATTATTGGTACGGTCATAAATACGCCGTATCGCGGGAGATCCCCGTCATCGTATATCAGAAATACCTGCCCTCCTCCGCCTCCGGAGATCTGACCATGTCAAAGATCGCGGACGAATACGGCGAACGGTTCTATGCGTACGACGTGATAAGAGACCTGAAATACAAAGCCTCGACGCTCCGCGGCGTTTCAGACGGCGTTTACGTCGCCGCAGGAGACAATGAGAGCGAGCTTGAGTGCTACAAAGCCCGCGGCTTCACGATAGGGCCCGGCGGCGACATATATTTCCTCGACTCTTTCAACGACGAAAAGGGCTACGGAACACTGACAAAAGTGACGGTATCCTCCGGCACTGTCTCAAGCCCCGTTGCCCTTGACGAAGACGTGATGTCATATCACCCGGGCAACGGCGGTAAAAGCGTGTATTACTTCAAAAACCTGAAAAACGGCTCGGGAGACCTGTATCTCGACGGCAAGCTCCTTGCGGACGACGTGTTCATGCCGTCTGTATACAATTTTAAAGACAGCGACGCCCTCCTGTATCTCACGGATTACAGCGAGAGGACCGGCCGCGGTTTCCTCCGCCTCTTAAAGGGCGGATCGGAAACAAAGATATCCGACGACGTCAGCCGGTTTTCCCCGCTCAGCGAAAAACACGTCGCGTTTCTGGCCGATTATAACAGGGAAAGGGAAAGAGGCGACCTTATCCTGTGGGCCTCCGGCAAAACGGCCGTCATGGACACCGACGTGACAGAACTGCTTACATATCCGAAAATGACGTGGTCGGGCAGCTGGTTCTGACCGCGCCGGAGGGGTAAAGGTTGCAAAAAAGCCGAAAGCTTCGGAGCCTTGACCTTTATTACCCTGCATAACTGAATTACCCTGCATAACTGAATTACCCTGCATAACTGAATTACCCTGCATAACTGAATTACCCTGCATAACTGAATTACCCTGCATAACTGAATTACCCTGCATAACTGAATTACCCTGCATAAC
>WRJA01000079.1 GCA_009782435.1 Oscillospiraceae bacterium | reverse complement strand
GTCTGCCGGTGGAGGTTTTCGGGGTCGGTGCACACCACTATTTTATCCGTAAATATTCCCGGCACCACCACCGACTGAGAGTCGAGCGTGCCTCCCTTTACAAGGTTTTTCACCTGAAACACAACGGTCCCGCCGTTTTGCCTGACCGCCATGGCGGCTACTGCCACAAGGGAATAAAACGCTTCCTCTTCCATGGATATATTGCCGAACTCATCGGCCGTGGTTCCGCGCAAAATGGCGAAATTGGGCTTCGGAGTGGTGTAGTAAAGAAACTCTTCGCCCATAAAATCCGCTGCCTTGATCCATTCGCCGGAAGAAGGGACGTCTTTATTCCATTTGCCGCCGTCAACGCGCGGGTCGATATAGGTCCTCAAACCGATCTTGCTCAGTTCGCCGGATTTTCCTTTGGCGTAGCTGCGCAGGAGATGGGATATCATCCCGAGCGGAAAATTATAAGCTTCGATTTTCCCGGCTTTGATCAGTTCTTTTATTTTTTCGTTTTGCCCGTAAAAACCTGAGAACATTCTGGTTATGAGGCCGGCGTGAGCAAATTTATTGAGCCCCGTATTTGCGGCGCTGTTAAAATAATCGCCTGATGCCGCGGCATGGACAAGCGTCAAATCCTTAGGGTGTCCCGTTTCGAGATAAGACTTTTCAAGAGTATGTATAAGCTCCTCCGGCGTTAGTGAGCGAACAAATCCGCAGGTCGTTATCACATCTTCGTCCTTGATCAGGGCGATGGCTTCTTCCGCCGTGCAAACTTTACTTTTCAATAATATCCCTCCTTAAGCGTAATGCCGGGGGTCGATCGGTCTGAGGCCGGACCTGCTCGCTTGCCGGAATTCCGGCAAGCGTTATTTTGAGGATCATTCTTTTCGGGCCGGGCCGCCCGGCGGATTCTCCGATTTTTTTACCGATCCCTTGAGAGCGTCGTATCTTGCGAGCATGGCGCGCGGAGTTGCCGTTTCCCTTTCATAACGCGGGCATTTTTCATATCCCGGCAGCCCGGCCAAATATTTTGCGATGCTTTTCAGGCTTTCGGTATCGTATCTGCCCATGAGTGTAATGGTCTCCATAAGAGGAGATCCTCCGCCGTGCACTCCCGCGACCGCGTTGGCGCCTTCAAAGGGGTCGCAGAGCTTGTTCTCCATCATACGCATAACGCGGTGCGTTTCCTCCGCGGAATAATCCGGGTTGCGTATTATATATTTGTTGCACAGTTCCGCCGTCTCCGGATCAAAAAAGGATTCCTCGGTCGGCAAAGACGCGCATATGCCGCCCGTAAGATCGGCAAGAGTCTCATACTCATGATATATGTTGTGACCGGCGAGCCTGCGTCCCGCGTTCGTGAGTATCTCGTCCGGCACATACTGTCCGGACGGGAACCGGACCGCCCTTAAAGCGGAGGATTCCCCCGAGGCAAAGACAAGCTCCGCCGTGCATATGATGTCGCATATCTTCTCCCGGACGTGCGGCTGTTTTTCAATGTCGTTCACATCCGCGACCAAGGCCGCCTGAGAAGCTATCACTTCCGAGACCGCGGTCTTGCAGCCGGTGTAGGAATGCCTGTGGTAGTGCGCGAACATAAGCGCCAAGTATCCCGCAAAGCGGCAGACCCCCTCATGGTCAAGGCCGTTGAGAAAAACTCTCTCATAAGGCACGAAGACGTCGTCGAAAATCGTGAGGGATTCCACGTCGCCTATATTGGCGAAAGGGGCCTCCAAGCGGACTCTCTTGTGATGCAGCCCCGGCAGCGCCATGATCTTTATGCCGTCCCAATCCGCAGGCAGGGCAAAGGATACGGCGTATTCCGCGTCCTCGGGACTCATGAATTTTGTGGGGTTAACAATTATTTCGTCAGCATAGGGGGCTATGGAGTTGCATATCTTCGCGCCGCGCACGATTATGCCCTTACACGGCTTGCCGTTTATTCCGGTCCCGTCGACGTTCGTTTTTATTACATGCACGAATTGATCGGGATCGGGCTGCATATGCGCCCTTTTGTATTTTGGGTTTCTGGAACCTTTGACGTCCGTCTGCGCGCAGTTGCAAATGAGGTCGTTTTCCTGGCAGTACTCGATGTATTTCAGAAGCCTTTTGTGATATTCGGTGCCGCATGCCTCGTCGCAGTCATAGGTGACCGAAAACAAGGCGTTTAAGGCGTCGGTCCCCATGCATCTTTGCATGCAGCCGCCCACGCGGTGGCATATGAGCCGCGTCATGCGCTGTTTCTTCAAAAGATCGTCCGCGGAACCGTGGATATGGGTGCAGCGGTCTATCGTGTTTCCCGTTATATGGGACTCAACTTGGCAAACGTCGGCTAATTCCGGGTCGTTCGCCGCCTCATAGCATTGCCTCATTACATATGTACCGCCGCGCATCCAATCGGCAAAATCCCGCTCGGCCCCGGTCTTCCCGTTTGACCTGTCGATCTTCTTTCCGTTCAAATATACGTTGGGTTTCATCTTCAAGAGCCGCTCTTTATACGCTTCATAGGTCCCGATACAATTCTTTGCCATCTTTTTTCCCTCCGTTATGAATTTTCTTTATATTACCGGGTTATTTTCGCCTCTATGATCTCTTTGAGGCCGATGAGGTCTTCGGAAAAAATGCGACTGTCCATAAGCTTAACGTCATCTGTAAGAGGGGTGAATTCCATATGAGCAAGCACGTCTTTCTGCAGATCGACTCCCGGAGCGATCTCGACCAGCCTCATGCCGTCTTTTGTAAGTTTCAGGACAGCTCTTTCCGTTATGTATGTGATATCCTGTCCGGTCTCATTTGCAAATTCCCCCGAAAAAGTTATGTGTTCAACATTTTTTTTGAATTTTATATGTTTGCCTTCCTGAATTATGCAAAGCTTTCCGTCTTTGCATTCAGCCTTGAAGCCGCCTGTGGTGAAAGTTCCGATGAAGACGACTTTTTTGGTCGGCTGAGTGATCTCTATAAATCCGCCGCAGCCCATGATGGTATCTTTGAATCTGGATACGTTTACATTCCCTGCGGCGTCGGCTTCGGCAAGACCGAGAAAAGCGATGCTGAGTCCGCCTCCGTGGTAAAGATCGAATATACGGTCCTCGTCCATGAAACCCCAAGCGTTTGCGGTGGCTCCGAAATTGCTCTCCGAAAGCGGGCTTCCGCCTACGGCGCCTGTCTCCACGGTAAGAGTTAAGAGGTCTTGGCAGCCTTCTTCCTTGGCCACTAAGCTGATTTGCTCGGGACTTCCGGTGCCGAGATTGACAACATCTCCGGGCGTAAGCTCCATGGCGCAGCGCCTCGCCATTATCTTGCGCGTATCCAGCGGCATCCTGCTTTGCGTTGCGGAGAGTTCCTTGAGATGACCGGAGCAGACGGGATTGTAATAAACGCCGGCTGTCTGCCGGTGGAGGTTTTCGGGGTCGGTGCACACCACTATTTTATCCGTAAATAATCCCGGCACCACCACCGACTGCGAGTCGAGCGTGCCTCCCTTTACAAGGTTTTTCACCTGAAACACAACGGTCCCGCCGTTTTGCTTTACCGCCATGGCAGCCACCCTGACAAGGGAGTAAAATGCTTCTTCTTCCATGGATATATTGCCGAACTCATCGGCTGTGGTTCCGCGCAAAATGGCGAAATTGGGCTTCGGAGTGGTGTAGTAAAGAAACTCCTCGCCGAAAAAATCCACTACCTTGACCCATTCGCCGGAAGAAGGGACGTCTTTATTCCATTTGCCGCCGTCAACGCGCGGGTCGATATAGGTCCTCAAGCCGATCTTGCTCAATTCGCCGGATTTCCCTTTGGAATAGTTGCGCAGGAGATGGGATATCATCCCGAGAGGGTAACTGTAAGCTTCTGTCTTTCCGGCTTTGATCAGTTCCTTTATCCTCTCGTTCTGCCCGTAGAAACCTGAGAACATTCTCGTTATCAGTCCTTCATAAGCCAATCTGTTAAAGCCGGAATCCCCGCCGGCAAAATATTCTCCGGCCATAGCAGAATGAACAAGCGTCAGGTTTTTAGGGTGTCCCGTTTCAAGGAAACGCTTTTCGATCGCATATATCAATTCCTCGGGCGCCAAAGAACGTATAAATCCGCAAGGCGTTAAAATGTCTCCGTCTTTGATCAATGCAACGGCTTCTTCCGCCGTACAGACTTTACTTTTCATAAAATACCCATCCTTGTAAAATGATTCTGCCGGTCGTTCATTCTTGTTTATATGCAATAAACGTGCCGGGTTAAAACAGGCGCCTCAGTATTCCAGGTTCATTAAAATACGGCCTACCGTACCGCCGGTCACTTCCAACACGGCTCCGCTTACATACGATGACATGTCCGTTGTCAAAAATTCAACAGCTTTTGCACAGTCCTCCGGCGTCCCGAATCTGCCCATCGCAATGTTCCTTGTGAATTTTTCTTCTCCCGCGGTTTTATATCCTTCGACCAATCTGGCAGTCGAAATGAAGCCGGGAGCTATCACATTACAGGTTATGTTATACGGCCCCAGCTCTTGAGCCAATAGTTTTGTATAGTGTATGACAGCGGCTTTCGCCGCGGCGTAGTGCGCGTAACTGCCGTCGCTGCCGGCCGTAAGACCTCCTACCGAAGCCACGTTGACAATTTTCCCGTATCCGTTTTTTTTCATCATAGGCGCAACGGCGTTGCAGGTATATACGGTCCCGAAATAATTTCTTGCCGTCACCGCGTGGAACTGCTCCCAATTCATTTGAGACGCCTTGTTTCCGTCCATAGGGCCCATCCCGCCGCCGGCGTTGCAAATGAGTATTGAGATATCGCCCAATTTTTCGGAAATATCTTCAACTGCGGCATAGACCTGTTCGCGGTTGCCTATATCCGCGACGGCTCCCGCGGATCTCACTCCGAGGGCGCTGATCTCATCTGTAACGGTATCGGCGGTAAGCAGCTTTTTTTCCGCCTCAAATTCTTCGAATGATTTCAAATCGATATCGATAACGCCCACGTTTGCCCCCAATGATGCAAGGCGAAGCGCATATTCTCTTCCGAGCCCCCTCGCCGCGCCTGTAACGATCGCGTTTTGTCCTTTAAGCGTCACCATTTATTACCTCCGCTCTTCATTAAAAATCAATACGCGAGAATCCTTTGTTTTTTGAACGTGCAAATGTCATACCATTTTTACTCTTCGCTGTAAAAATATATTGAGATGTTTTCCGGTATTCACTTGCATCTTGCGGTTTTTTCGGTCGCTTATGACGATTTTGCGGTTTGTGACTGCACTGCCGCGTATATCGGCGGCGGCGACTATACAGGCAAGTGTTTCAGAAACGTAATCGCATATGTTTTATATTTGAAACTCAAATCAGGCGAATCGCATTATTCGCATGCAAATAAATGCTCAGGATGTTTTTGACCGTTTTTTTATTATTCGGACCGCGCCGGGGACATAACACGCGCGTGTCTTGAATCCATCGCGGCGGTCGGGTCTGTACGGCACTCGATTTAGCGCAAAACCGACCGCCGGTCACGTTTTACGCATACTTGGCATAATATTTGCAATACCATTATAAGTGTTGATATTTTTATTCTGTTATGGTATTAACAAAACAACAAAAACAATATTTAAGGGGGAGCAAAAATGAAAAGCGTTAAAAAAGGTATTGCAGTGATCAGTTTAGCGTTGGTTGCGATCTTGCTGTTCTCCGCATGCGGCGGAAGTCAAAGCGGAGGGCAGACCGGCGGCGGTCAAACCGGAGGAGCGACCGGCAGTGTTTGGGACGGAGTGGATGTTTCTTTACAGATGCAAACACACCTCAGCTCGATCGGAAATATGACTATGGACTTTCCGCATATGATACAGCTCGTTGAGAATGTGACCAACGGAGCGGTGAAGATAAGCGCGCATGAAGCCGGTTCATTGTACGCGATCCCGGACGCCCTTGACGCCATGCAGCGCGGCGATCTTTTAATGGCTTATACCGTTGAGGGCGCTTGGAGCGACAGGGTGCCCGTTTCTCTTGTATCCGCAGGGCTCCCTTTTATTTTCAGCAGCAACGATCAAGGGTCCATGTTCATGAAAAACCGCGGGTTTGTAGATATACTCAATGAGGCGTACGCTGAGTACGGCGTCCATTACATTCCTTATCACGTAAATACGCAAGGACTCATTTCAAAGGTCCCGATAACAGACGTCGCGTCCATGCAAGGAGTTAAGCTGAGAGCTTCGGGCAGCTTGGCCAGATACTTGGATCTTGCCGGCGCCGCCGTCACAAACGTTTCCGCCAGCGAACTGTACAGCGCGTTTCAAAGCGGGATAATAGACGGCTGCTCTTGGGGCGGTCCCCGTCCCATGATGGAAATGAACCTTCATGAAATAGGGCAGTATCTCATTTCTCCCGATCCGATCGCCGGTTCTTGGAACAGCATTTATTTCAGTCTCGCGTTCTGGGATACTTTAACTGCGGATCAGCAGAATATGCTTGAGGCGGTGATTCAGCTTGCGGGCGACCAACTCTCAGCCGCCACAAAAGTGAATAATGACTTGGCAACGGCGATCTTTGCCCGCCGCGGCATAACGATCAACCATATCTCACAAGAGGCAATGGCTGAGTTTTCCGAATACGGCTTCCAGCTTCTTGACAATTTTGCGCAGAATGACGAATACAGCGCAAGAGCAGTGGCCCTGCTCAAGGATTATCTTGCGGAGAGTAACGGAGATCAAATGGTTTTGATCAATCATACTTACTTTAATTAATATTAACGGCGGTATCGGAGCTGTTCGGATAAGAACAGACGGATATCAGAGAAATCCCTCTGATATCCGTCTGAGCGGGGGGATAGTATTGCTCAAAAAAATTCTTCACGGGATAGACAAATTATCCGAGAGTGTCGGAAAGCTCGATTCATTTATTCTTATTTTCATCATTTTTATTACTTTTTACGAGGTCGTGGCCCGCTATTTTATCGGCAAGCCGACGTCATGGTCAAACGAACTCAGTTCTCACGGCTTTGCGATCTATATGACGCTCGGAGGCGCCTTTGTCCTGCTTAAAAAAGGACATGTTTCAATGGATATTCTTTCAAGCCGGTTCCGGCCGCGGCTTAAAGCGCTGATCGACATCCTCACATGTTTCCTCGGCATCTCTTTTCTTATGGTGCTTACACTGAGAGGCGGCGCAAGGGCGATCGACGCGATCTTTACAAATGAGCACTCAACATCGGTTTGGGGGCAGACCATGATACCGTTCCGACTGTGTCTCCCGGTCGGCTGCGCGCTGTTTCTTCTGCAATATGTCGCAAATCTCGTGCGCAGTTTGCTTGTCCTTATAAAGGGGGAAACATACATTGGCTACTAGTACGCTCGTTATTTTGTTCTTCGCCCTGCTGATATTTTTTCTTCTTTTCGGCGTGCCTTTGATTTTTGTCATCGGCGGGCTTGCCACAGTGGGCATTTACTTTACATCCGGCGTCGGCGGGCTCGGGATGGTCGTTTCACAGGTCACCAACCAAATGAGCAGTTTTTTGACAATCGCTATCCCTTGTTTTGTATTTCTCGGCTGTGTGCTTGAAAAAACGGGCATTGCCGAGGAGGCGTTTGAGCTTCTGTATAAAATATTCGGCCGTATTCGCGGCGGCTTGGCGGTCAGTTCCGTTATTGTGTGTACAATATTCGGGGCAATGACCGGGACGGCGGCCGCGTCGGTGGTTACGATGGGTCTTATCGCGCTTCCGGCGATGCTCAAACGAAACTATAACACCAGAATGGCGGTCGGCGCCGTTGCGTCCGGCGGAACATTGGGCGTTATAATCCCTCCCAGCGTCCTGATGATACTGTACGGGCTGTTCACAGGCGAATCCATCGGCCAGATGTTTGCAGGCGGCGTTTTTTCGGGAATTACGATTTCTTTTATCTTCTGCGCTTACATACTCATTCGCTCCGCTATTCAAAAAGACTACGCTCCGGCTGTTCCCAAGGAAGAGCGGTCATCGATCAC
>WRJA01000078.1 GCA_009782435.1 Oscillospiraceae bacterium | reverse complement strand
ACAAATGCAAAATTTTATTATTTATAAATAAGAAACAGAAAAGTAGAGAAAATGGATACTAGGACTGCACATTTGTACTTTACGTTCTTCAGTAATATTGTATCAACAACAGATGTGTATTACCAAACGTTTCTTTCCAGAACACAACATCATGTGACACACGTCTCCTTCCAGCCTCACAAATTTCTTCGTTCAGTACTTAATAATTTCCTTTTGAATGATACTAAGTTGACAGTATTTGGGATGCATTCATAGTAAAACACCAGCTGGACAACACGTCACCATATACTCTGTATTTTAACAGTCTACATATATCGACTGTACAGGTCATTTCAAACATTTAAATAATTTTAACTTCCTATATTTTATCATCGTCTATATTTTATATTATATCATTTTAAAGTACTATTTCCATTATTCAATATTAAATATAACCATTAATTGTATAAAATTTAATATTGTGGGTTGATTCAGACACATTCAATTACACTGTAGTTTTACCTGAAATATCATACTGAAAATGGTCGCAATACTATCCCAAACATGCTGGTAAATAAATTACAAAATAATTACAACAACACAATACATCGTCGAATTAGGGCATATTTTGTATTATTTTGTTTTCAATTTCAATATATAGCGGTTAACGGTCCTTTTATCTCCGGATCCGGGAATTGATCAAGACCCGAGAGATCGCTCCGTGCGGACAAAAAAAGAAGCCCCCTTTGCGGGGAGCTTCTTTTTTCGGTTTGCGCCGTTTTATTTTTATTTGCTTCTTATGAACAGTATGCCGAGGGTGTTGGGGCCGCAATGACCGGATATCGTGCAGCCCGCGCGGGTTTCGGTGACTTCGGAAAAATCGGCGTACAAATTGACGGCGTCGCGGGCGACCTGAGTAAAATACTTGTCGGACGTCGTGTGGGTGATGAATATTCGCTCGTAAATTATATCGTCGCGCCCGCAGAGGCGGTCTTTAACGTATTCTCTGATGCATTTGTCAAGCGCTCCGCGGTATTTTTTACCGACTCGCATCTTGCCGTCCGCAACTTCGATGCAGGGTTTCAGCTTCAGAAGATTTGCGCCGAGCGCGGTCACGGAGGAGCAGCGTCCGCCTTTGCTCATATAGTCGAGTCTGTCAAGCAGGAAGCTGGCTTCAACGCGGCCCGCAAATTCGCGCAGCCGGTCGCAAATGACGACCGGATCCATGCCCGTATTTGCCATTTCGACTGCCAAGGCCACCAAATGACCTTGACCGCTCGACAGATTACATGAATCGACAGTGTACACGTTTGGGTATTCGGCGGCGGCGATCGCTGCGCTCTGGTGACACGCGGAGAATTTTGAGCCTATATTGATGTGAATGACCGCTTCGTGCAAAGGGGAGAGCTCCGAAAACAGTTTTGTATAATCCGCGGGATTTAAAGCGGATGTGCTGCAGATGTTCCCGGTGCTTTCCGTATGGAGAAACATATCCTCAGGAAAAATGTCGATGTTGTCCCTGAAGGTTTCGCCGCCTTTGTTGATATACAGCGAAACTATGCCTATATTGTTGTTATTGATGTATTCGGGCGTAAGGTCGCAGGTGCTGTCAGAGGTTATTTTGATTGACACAGGCAATGCCTCCTTTTACATAATCGGTGAAAACAGGCGCAGCACTTCCTCGGTGAAGCGCACGAATATATTTTTTTTACAGTCGTCTTCCGTGATCGGCCTGCATTTATCCAAAGTGTCAAGGAAATCCGCTTCGATTTCCCGTGCCGCGCGGCAGCCGACCATCCAGACCCCGCATTCAAAATGCAGATACAGACTCCTGTAGTCGAAATTTGCCGTGCCTACGATAGCCGAGTTTCCGTCGACGGCTATTGTTTTTGAGTGAATAAATCCCGGACTGTATTCGTATATCTTAGCGCCGCAGCCGATGAGGTGGCGGTAATAACATCTTGTTGTCGCGTGGACAAGCGGCTTGTCGGCAATGCCCGGGGTGATGATGCGCACGTCCACTCCGCTTTTGGCGCGCAGCATCAGAGCGCCGAGGAGGGTGTCGTCCAAGATCAGATAGGGCGTGTTTATGTATATATTCTTTTTCGCGCAGGTGATCATGTGTAAAAATACATTGGCCCCCACATGTTCTTTATCGGTGGGGCTGTCCGAATACGGGATCAAATAACCTTCGTCCTGCGGTCCGGAATTTGCCGGGACCTGCGGATGCAGAAGTGAGCGATCGTCCGCTGTCGGATCGAGCGCTGACCACATCTCCAAAAACATCGCGGTCAAGCTCAGGGCGGCTTTGCCGGTCACCATTACGGAAGCGTCTTTCCAGTGGCCGAAACGGGGTTTCGCGTTTATATACTCATCAGCGAAATTGCTGCCGCCGGTGAATGCGACCTTGCCGTCTATCGAGACTATCTTACGGTGGTCCCGGTTGTTTTGTATGGCGGATAAAAAAGGGCGAAAAGGGTTGAAAACCATGCATTTTATGCCTTTGCTACCGAGAGTGCGGGAGTAGTCGGAAGGAAGCCTGAAAAAACATCCCATGTCATCGTACATAATGCGAACATCCAGTCCCGCGCTCGCTTTTTCCGAAAGTATATCAAGGACGGGATCCCACATAACGCCGTGCTGAATGATAAAGCATTCGATAAAGATGTATTTTTCCGCTTTTCGGAGTTCCTCGAGTACTCTCTCGTAAAAACGCTCTCCCGGGCTCAGGTATTCGCAAGCGGAAGCGTCGCAAACCGGGAAACCGGCGTGATCGCTCAGGTAGCGGGCCTGCGCCGTGTATTCGGGAAATCTCAGGCTGATTTCCTCTGTCGTACCGGACTCCGGCGCGAAAAGGTCTCCCGAGATGCGGCGGGTCTCCCTCAAGAGGACGCGGGTCTTTCTTGAACTGCCTTGGAATTTGCATACTATGTACAGAAGCCCACCGAAAACCGGCAGAGCCAAAATGATGAATATCCATGTCATTTTATAGGGTATCTTATCCGGCTGACTGACTATGTACAAAGCCACCAAAATGCTTGTTACGGTCAAAACAACGCTTGTTATTTTGGTTATTTCGGATCCGCTTCTTACCAAAAACCAGAGCAGCGCTATCTGTATCAGTATCATGACGGCGACGAATATCCGCCGTGTGAACAGCTTGCGAAACCATCTTTTATCCATGCGGGGTCTCCGGGTCGCTCGTCGGGTCGATGCCGTAAGTCGGGAAGTCCGGGTCCTCCGGCGCGAAAAGCTCGGGAGTTTCCTCCCCTGTACCCGGCCCGTCATACGGTTCCTCCTCGGGCTCATCGGGTTCGATTTCCTCTTCTTCCGGTTCCGGTTCCGGCTCCGGCTCAGGGATTTGGAGATCTCCGAAAATGCTTGTGGCAACGCCCAACAAGGGGAGCGGGAATTCTTTGTATTCCAAGCCCTCGTGTATGGGCTCCATTATTCTTTTCCAGATTTGAGCGGCGGGATTACCGTAAAAATACATGGTTTCGGGTATGTCATAACCTGTCCAGACAGCCGTGACGTAATACGGTGTAAAGCCTGTGAAATTCCTGTCCTTATTGTCTGAGGTGGTGCCTGTTTTACCTGCGACGGGCATACCGCCGAACGCCGCTTCGCCGCCTGTTCCCTGCCTTACGGCGGCAAGCAGCATATCGGTTATATTGAGGGCGGTATTCCGATCCATGGCGTTGATGGTCTTAGGCGGGTTTTCCATAACGGGGGTGCCGTAGAAATCCGTTACACGGGTATAGGAGCGGGCATAAGTAAAGATACCGTCGTTGGCAAAAGCTCCGAAAGCCTGTGCCATTTCTCTGACGGTGATTCCGTATGTGAGCTGACCCAGCGAAAGCGGAGCGTAGTCTTTATCATCGGGTACCAAACTGATGACGCCGAGCCGGTTTTCGAGGAATTCAAAGGAGACGGCCGGCGTGAGCTTGTCGATTATCTGCGCCGAGACCGTGTTGAGCGATGAAATGAGCGCCTGCCTTATCGTCGTGACGCCTCTGTTGCCGCCGCCCGAGTTGCGGGGATACCACGGCGTGTGAGTGAGGGTTATGTCCGGAGCGTCGTTAACAAGCGTAGGCTGTGTTATGAGGCCGTATTCAAAAGCCGGCGCGTACACCGCTATCGGTTTTATCGACGACCCGGGCGGACGAGGGGACTGTGTGGCGCGGTTGAGGACGAAATTGCCTTTTTTGTCGCCGACGCCTCCGGACAGCGCGGCGATATTGCCGTTTTTCGGGTCGATAACGATAACGGCCGACTGGAGCTGTTGAGTCGTTGTCGTGAAATACGGTTGGGGCAGTTCCGCCGGGTTATTGTAGATACTGTCGACCGAGGCTTGGATCGCGGGGTCGAGGCACGAGTATATTTGATATCCGCCGGAGTAAAGCAGTTTTGTGGCTGTCTCCTCGGATATGCCTTTACGCGCCTGCAGGTCTTCGATTACGTCGGTTATGACCGTTTCAACATAATAGCTGTATATGACCTGTTCATATACCTCCGCTTCCGAGCGTACAAAGACAGGTACTTCATCTGTCGCCGCGGTGTATTCTTCATATGAAATGAAACCTTGGGAATACATTTCTTTCAGTATGGTCTCTCTGCGGTTCTTATTGTTCTCCTGATTGATGAAAGGGTTGTATTTGGTGGGCTGATTTGTTATGCCTATTATTGAGGCGCATTCGGCGAGAGTAAGCTCCGAGCAATTTTTGCCGAAATATGTTTGGGCCGCGGTATAGATACCGTAACAGCCCTCGCCGAAATAAACTGCGTTCAGGTACCATTCGAGCAGTTCTTCCTTCGTGTAGGTTTTTTCGAATTCCATTGCCTGAAAGATCTCGCCCAATTTTCTGCTGACGGTCACATCGTCCTTTTGGGTTAGGTTCTTCAAAAGCTGCTGCGTGATCGTGGAGCCGCCGAAATCATCTTTCATTCTGGCGAACATATTGCCGAAAGCGCCGACCGTCCGGTACCAATCGACGCCTTTATGCTCGAAAAAGCGTTTGTCCTCGATAGCGACCAAGGCTTGCCACATATACTCAGGGACATCTTCGAAATCCACCCATATCCTGTTTTCCTTTCCGGACAGTGTGATAAGCTCTTTGGTGTTTCCGTCGACGTCCGTGTACCAGATCGTGCTTGACAGAGCCAAAGTGAAATCCGAAAGGCTGACGTCCAAATTCGTGGTCAGGGTGTTCTTTATGTAATAGGCAAAAACGCAAGTAAAAAGCAAGCCTGTCGTAATAAATATCAATACCGCCGTGACAAATACCTTTGCCGCGGCGCTGATCAGGCCGCCGAGGGTCCCGGCCGCAATGTCGGCGGATTTTGCCATAACTTTTTTCTTTGCGGAATCCATTGGCCGTGTATGCTCCTTTTGGCTCTGCTCATACTTCGCGGATAGTATACCGCGCATACCGTCAGCTTGTCAAATCCGTGCATCGAAGTTGTAAATTTTCCCGGAATCCCGCCGGATTGTGTAAATATTTGTTCGGCTGATGTTGATTTATTCCGGCATCCGGGGTAAAATAACAATATACCGGACGACGGGAGGTATAAAGATGTGAGCGGAGATTTCGGCAGCGATTTCATAACCTTGGAAGATGAAGCGGGCATTGAATTTGAACTCGAGTTTTTGAATACCATAGAATACGGAAATGAAACGTACAAGGCTTTCCTTCCGGCCGACGGTGATGAGAACGATCCCGACTACGGCATAATAATCCTCAAAGTAACGCATAAGGACGGAGAAGAGATTCTTGCCACCGTGGATGACGACAATGAACTGACTTCGATATACGAACACTATATGAATACTTTACTTGAAAATGACGACGGAGAGTGACCCAATAATAAGCAACCTGCCGTGTGCGTGGAAAACGGTCCTTTCAAACCCACAACATTCATAAGGGACGCTGAGCTTCCGCCGTGAATTGCAGGCCTCCCGGGAGCGGCGCGTACCGCGCCCGGATGTTGGAAGCAGAGAACCGGCGGGGAGGCGACCCACCTGCAATCAGGTGCAGGTTATGATCGGGCCGCCACGGCACAGGCGGGGCGGGTCGGCGCGTTTAATGCGCGTCGGCCTCTTTTTTATCGGGAGATATATTTGCCGCGCTCTTTTTTTATGACCGAACCGTCCTCGGCGCATATTTCGCCGCCGAGTATAACGGCCTTCGCGCGCCCTTTGACCCTGAAACCCTCCCAGGGCGTATAATCCGTGTTTTGCGTTTGTTTCCCCGCTGTTATGACGCCTTCATAACCGGGGTCCCAAATGACGACGTCCGCGTCAGAACCCGGCAGAAGGGCTCCTTTCCGCGGATACATATTAAAAGCGCGGGCGGGATTTTCGGAGAGAAGAGCGGCTGTGCGTTCAGCTGTTACGATTCCCGCGCATACGCCGCAGGTCCATATCAGCGCGGGACGGTGTTCCGTTCCGGGCAGACCGTTCGGGATCTTTGAAAAATCATTTTTCCCGAGTTCCTTTTGCCCCCTGAAATTGAACGAGCAGTGATCGGTGGAAACGATATCGACATCGCCGCTTTGCAGAGCGCCCTTTAAGGCGAAGACGTCTTTTTTCCCGCGCAGCGGCGGGGAGCAGACATATTTGGCCCCTTCAAAGCCCTGAAGGTCATACAGCTCGTCTGTTAAGGTCAAATACTGCGGACATGTTTCGACCAGCGCCTTTGAGCCGGCTTCTCGCGCTTTTTTTATTTCTTCCAAGCTTTCGGCGGTGCTGAGATGGACGATCCAAACTTTTGCCCCGGTCTCTCTCGCGGCGATAAGGCATTCCCGCACAGCAAGGCTCTCAACTTCATTGGGCCGGGACACCGGATGATAACGAGGTCCGGTTTTTCCCGTTGAGAGGAGTTTTTTTATGTTTGCATTGACCTCGTCTCCGAGTTCGCAGTGGACTCCCACATATCCTATGTCGCGGCATTCATAAAAAAGCTCGCGCAGATCGACCGGTGAAATGCGCAGAGCGTCATATGCCATATAGGCTTTGAAACTTGATATGCCCATGTCGGCTGTTTTTCGGATATCAGCTTTTGTTTTTGCGTTCCAGTCGGTGACGGCCATATGAAAACCGTAGTCGCATGAGCAGCTGCCGCAGGCTTTTTCGAGCCGCGCCTCAAGCGCGGCCCGCAGCGTTTCGCCTTTTTCCTGAGTCGCGAAGTCCAATACGGTCGTGGTGCCGCCCGCCAGCGCGGCAGCTGTGCCGGTCTTGAAACTGTCGGCGGTTTCCGTTTCCCCGGTCCGGGTTTCAAAATGCGTGTGCGCGTCAATGAATCCCGGAAAAACAAGACAGCCGGAAGCGTCGTATTCCGACACGTTCACCGGATTTGAAGGCTCAGGGATTATTTTGCCCCCGTCTGCCCAAAGCCGCCTCGAGCAGCTGCCGGAGGGCGTTATGACAGTTCCGTTTTTTATAAGCAGCATAACGGTTCAAGCTCCGTTGTGAGATTTCTTCAGTCCGCGAACAGGTCCGCGAATTCATAACTTCGGCAGTCAACGATGCCGCGGTTTGTAAGACGAAGCTCGGGTATGCAAGCGAGAGGGACGATAGCCATGGTCATGTACGGAGACGGCAGCGTACATCCGATATCTTTCCAGGCTGAGTCGAGCCTGCCGACAAGTTCGGACATTTCCGCGGCGCTTTTGTCGTTCATAAGACCGGCTATCGGCAAAGGCACAGTTGCCGTAACTATGCCGTCGCAGACGGCGCACATCCCGCCGCCGCAGGCGATGAGCGTGTTGGCGGCGAGAGCCATATCCTCGTCGCATGTGCCGATAACAAGCAAATTGTGCGCGTCATGCGCAACTGTGGAGGCCATTGCTCCGCGTTTGATTCCGAAACCTTTAACAAAGCCGATGCCGCGTGACCCGGTTGCCTTGTGCCTTTCGAAGACGACCGCTTTAAGGATATCATGCGCAGGGTCGCTTTTTATTTGCCCTTCCGTCGGCTTCATGGTGACAAAGATTTCGCGGGTCATTG
>WRJA01000077.1 GCA_009782435.1 Oscillospiraceae bacterium | reverse complement strand
CCATGCGCAGATATTCATGATCAAGATCGAAAAGCAGACGCCTTCCGGATATGAGCCGAAATATCTGATGAAAACCGTTAAAAGACCGCAGCCCACGCCGTAGATTATTTGCCCTTTTACTGTTATGGGGCTTGTCGAGTAATCCGTGGCCATGAAGATCGCGCCGAGCATAAGACCGCCGCCGAGGACGCTGTACGCCATCCATATTATCGCGCTGTTGCCGTTTTTCGGGAATATCAGAGTCAGAACTGCTACCGTAATGATATAACACAGCGGTATTCGCGGCGAGATCACTTTCCTGATAACAAGATATATTCCGCCGATAATGAGCGCTGCGGCCGACACCTCGCCGAGACTGCCGCCGACAGTGCCGATGAACATGTCCCCGAGTGTGTAGCCGGGCAGCGAGCCGGCGTTTAAAGAGGCCATGGGAGTTGCCGCTGTAACAGCGTCCGTATAGCTGAGGGGAGCGACCCAAGTCGTCATGAGTACGGGCCAGCTCAAGAGGAACGCTCTTCCCGCGAGAGCCGGGTTCAGGAAGTTTTTACCTATGCCTCCGAAAAGCTGTTTTACGATGACGATGGAGAAAAACGCTCCTATGATCGGCACCCAAAGAGGGATGGTCGGCGGCAGCACATACGCGAGCAGTATGCCCGTGACGGCGGCCGACAGGTCTCCGACCGAACCGGGTTTTTTTGTCACTTTTCGGTATCCCCACTCGAAAAACACGCAAAACGCGACGGATACCGAAACGACTGCCAGCGTCATCGGCCCGAACACCCAAACAGAAACGACAAGAGCCGGAAGCAAGGCGATTATTACGTCGGCCATAATTGCCCTTGTGTTTGTTTTTGCCCGTATATGAGGAGATGAGGATACGACTAATTTTTGCATATTATCTTCCATATCTATTTCCCCTCCTTTGCGGCCGGTCCGTCGGCGCTCGCCTGCTGAGCTTTTGCTTTTTCGGCTTCGAGACGCGCTTTCTCTTCCGCTTGTTTGGCGCCTATCTTGGCTTTGCCTGTTCGGAAAGAATGCGTGAGGTGCAGTTTCCCCGGACAGTTATAGGTGCAGGCGCCGCACTCGACGCAATCCATCAGGCGGTATCTTCCCATTCCGTCGAAATCCGTCTTCCTCTCGCACATATACATATAAACGGGAAGAAGTTTCATGGGACAGACGGTCGCGCATTTTCCGCATCTGATACAAACGGGGTTTGAAACGGTGCGGTCCTCATCTTCGCAAAAAGCCAAAAGGGCGTTGGTGCCTTTTGTCGTTCCGACAGACAGGTCATACATCGCGTTGCCCATCATGGGGCCGCCCATGAGTATTTTTTTCGGCTGCTTGACAAAACCGCCGGCTTGCTCAAAAACGAATTCAACAGGGGTGCCGACTCGCACGATGATGTTCTTAGGCTCTTTGATAGCGCTGCCGGATACGGTCACGACCCGTTCGATGGCGGGACGCCCCTCACAGGCCGCTCTGAAGACCGAATACGCGGTAAAAATGTTGAACACGGCGCACCCGACCCCGGCGGGCAATCCTCCCGGAGGGACCTGCTTGCCTGTTACGGTATATATGAGCTGTTTTTCCGCCCCCTGCGGATATCTTGTGTGCATGGACACTATCTCGATGCCGTCTGCCCCGGGATCAAAGCTTTTTAACAGTTCGATCGCATCCGCTTTGTTGTCCTCAACGGCGAGAGTCGCTTTTTCGACGCCGCAGGCGCGCATGATCAGCTTAATGCCTCCCAAAACTTTTTCCGGGTACTCAAGCATGGTACGGTGGTCGCTTGTTATATATGGTTCGCATTCGGCTCCGTTTATTATTACGGTGTCGACCTTGCCCTTGCCGCTCGTGATCTTAAAAGCGGTCGGGAATGTTGCGCCGCCCATTCCGACGATGCCGGCTTCGCGGATGATTCCCACAATGGCCTCGGGGTCGCTCAGCTCTTCTGTGGTGTGCGGTTTCATTGTTTCGTCCGGGGTGTCGAGCCCGTCGTTTTCGATAACGACGGAATTTACCGTTGTTCCGTTTGAATGAAGTCTCGGCTCGACGGCAATGACCTTTCCGGATACCGAAGCGTGTATCGGAGCCGACACCGCAGCTGCGCTGTCCCCGATCTTTTGGCCCAATTTCACCGTATCGCCCGCCGAGACAGTCGGTTGGCACGGCGCGCCGATATGCAGCGACATGGGAATCACGACCTGCGGAGGCGCGGCTGCCGCCGTGATCGCGGCTTTGTTCGCCGGAGCTTTTTTATCGTTCGGATGCACGCCGCCGATGGCTTTATAAGTCATAAGCATCACCTCAGTATGATTTCGTAAAAAACCGGACTCCGCAGCGATCCTGCTGCCAAATCCGGTACATATTAGCATAAATCGAATGCCCTGTCTACAGTTATCGATATGCCATTTTTACATTCTTAATGCCGATTTGACATTTGGGTCCCGGAAGAATATAATCATGGCGACATTCCGGAATAAAATGAACAGGGAGGCTGTTTTTATGTCGATACCGACTCCCCATTCAACCGCAAAAAAAGAAGATATCGCCAAAACCGTTCTGATGCCCGGGGACCCCTTGAGGTCGCGACTGATTGCGGAGAAATTCCTCGAAAAAGCCGTTCTTGTCAACGATGTCCGCGGGGTACAGGGCTACACGGGAAAATGGAAAAACAAAAAGGTCACGGTACAGGCTTCGGGCATGGGAATACCGTCCGTCGGAATTTACAGCTGGGAGCTGTATAATTTTTACGACGTCGAGAACATTATTAGGGTCGGAAGCGCGGGAGCCCTCGCCGACGACTTGAATTTGATGGATATCGTTGCAGGCGTCGGCGCTTGTACGGATTCGAATTTCGCGCACCAGTTCGGGCTTCCCGGGACTTTCGCTCCGATCTGCGATTACGGACTGCTGAGCGCCGCTATGACCGCGGCGAGCGAGCGCGGTGCTAAAATGAGAGCGGGCAACCTGCTGTCCGCGGACAATTTCTATTCCGACGGGACAGATTCGCCCGATTCCTGGAAAAAAATGAGCGTGCTTGCCGTGGAGATGGAGTCGGCGGGCCTCTATATGAACGCTGCGAGATGCGGGAAAAAAGCTCTGTGTATTTGCACGATATCCGACCATATATACACGCGGAAGTCGCTGTCCGCCGAGGAGAGACAGATGTCATTCACTCAAATGATAGAGATCGCGCTGGATACGGCCGCCGCGGTGTCGTAGCGGGGTTTATTTTGCTTGCCCGATCGGGGAAAAGGCTATATAATTAAACATATGTATACAGAAAAAAATTCGGGTGCAATCGTTTCCGGGTGACCGAGATCAAAAGAAATCATATGGAGGACAGAAATATGAAAAGAACAAAAAAAGCGCCTGTATCGTTTCTCGTTCTTGCTCTTGCGATTACGCTCGCGGGATGCTCTTCGGGCGGCGGGAACAGCGCTCAAAGCGGCGCCGGACCGGAGGATAACGATTCGATCATCAGAAAAGTGGCTCTCGTTACGGACGTCGGCACCATTGACGACGAGTCTTTTAATCAGGCCACATGGCTCGGAGTCGTGCAATGGTGCTCCGCAAACAATGTCGATTACATCTACTACCAGCCGATGGAGGACAGCACAGATTCGCGCATAATGTCCATATCCCAAGCCATCGCGGAGGGCGCGAACGTTGTTGTCATGCCCGGATTTTTATTCGGCGAGACCGTGGTGACCATGCAGGATGATTATCCCGAAGTGTATTTTGTGGCCGTCGACGTGGGCGCGGGGGATCTGACTTTTGACTATGTGACATACTACAATCCTTCCGCCAATACCGTGTGTATGACCTTCGCCGAGGAACAAGCCGGTTATTTGGCGGGATACGCCGCGGTCAAGGACGGCTATACCAAACTCGGCTTTTTGGGAGGCATGGCTGTGCCGGCTGTTATTCGTTACGGCTACGGTTATATTCAGGGGGCTGACGCCGCCGCCGAGGAAAAAGGCGTCGACGTACAGATCAACTACACATACGGCGGTCAATTCCACGGCGACGCCAATATAACCGCCAAAATGGAAGGCTGGTACCGGGGCGGCACGGAAATAGTCTTTGCCTGCGGAGGCAGCATACACACTTCGGCTGTGGAGGCCGCTCTCTTGAACGACGGCATGGTCATAGGCGTCGACGTCGACCAGCACTATTTGGGGGAAAAAACGTCATACGCCTATAATCCTTTCCTGACCTCGGCAATGAAAGGGCTTCAGAATGTGACGGCTACAGCTCTTGACGACCTGCAAAACGGAAGATGGAGCAGCTACGGCGGCAAGTTCATAACTTTCTCGCTGAGCGAAGGCGACTATGTGGGGCTGCCCACGGACGACGCCTCTTGGGAATTCAAGACTTTTTCCAAAGCGGAATACGAAAGCCTTAAATCGGATATAGCCGAGGGCTCCGTCGCTGTGGACAACAGCAGCGATCCTGCCGTGTTCCCGCAGGTATCCGGCAGAACAACGGTTCACGAGATCGCGTAAATTGCGGCGATACAATGATCTCCGGGTATATTCAGCCCGGAGGTCATTGCTATTTTCCGTCGGGTCGTTGAACAGATTCGGCACCCTGCTTTAAAATGTATCACAATTACACAGTGTAACATAATTGCACAAAATTACTTAAAAAATCATAACATGAATTACAGCGTATATTCCGAATGTGCGAAATACCGCCCGCTGTCGATATGCCGGAGTGCGATCCTTTTATGAAGGCCGTTTCGCGCCGAAAACTCAGTCTCCGGTATTAACTTCGAAGACCGATCGGGAAAGGATGAAAACAATGCCGAGAAACGCGGATATCAAAACCTTTGCTCTTCCGTTTATCAATTCTTCGCAGACGGCCAACGCTTTTTTTGTAAAGGGAGAACGCGGCGTTATGATAGACTGCGGCCCGAAACAGATCACACCGGAAAACCCGCTGCTTTCAGGGCTTGAAAAATGCGGCGAGGACCCCGGCGCAGTGAACGTTTATTTCACTCACGGGCACCAGGACCATACGGGAGGCGCGGCGGCGATGCTTTCACTCGGCGCCGGGTTATTTATCACCGAGCCTGACAGCGCCTTTCTTTGCGATCACGCGAAGGCTTTCGCATCGGAAATGCTCCCGGTTTGCCGGATGACAGATCAAAATGACGATGAGATCGCGGCCTCGAAAAAGGAATTGATCGCGACCTTGTCGTCTGAAACAAAGGAGATAAAAATGATCGCGCCGGGTGATAAGATCGACTTGGGGGGCCTTACACTGTATGTTACGGATTTGTCCGGGCATACAGGCGGCTCTGTCGGATATTATTCGGAATATGAGGGGATATTGCTGGCGGGAGATTCCGTTTGCGGCACCGGCCCGCGCGACGGCTGTTTTCCGCTCATCTGCTCAACGGAGTCGTATATCGCGACAATGATCCGCCTTAAGACGGCAGACACAAAGCGTATGCTTCTTTCACACGATTTCAGCGCCCCGGGACTCGGACCCGCATATGATTTTGCCGGAAAAAGTCTTGAAAAACTCATATCTGCGTCTCTTGAGTTTGCCGAACGCTTAAGGGATGAAACGGCGAAACATAAAGAACAGCAGGATGCTTCGTTCACAGATGTATGCAACGAGATAATTGCGGCCATGCCGGAGTCATACGGATATTTGCCCGTTGAAAAGCAGCAGGCACCGCTGTTGACTCTCAGGACTTTAGTATTTGCGCTCCGTGATTATGCCGGGTGGGAAATATAAGGCGTATGATGCACGGCGATTAAATACCCGCCGCCCGGCAAGGCTTGTGATGATAAGCCCTGCCGGGCGCTTTTTGTGCCTGAGGAAAAATTATTAATCTGATCGGACAAACAGCTTGCCGGCACGACATAAATAAATCATTCACAGATCAGTCTTCGGTAAAAATTCTGCATAATCCCGGAAGAATTGCAAAAAATATATACATTTTACACGCGGATATAGTAATATTGTGTTGCATATTAAGTATTCCGCTTACGGAACAAGAAAGAGAAAAATAAAAACGCCGTCATATTTATTGCGTCTGTTAACCGGACGGGTTCGAAATGTCTGCGGGAAAAGCAAAGGGGGCAGGATATGAGCGATTATGTCATTGAAATGCTGAACATAACAAAAGAGTTTCCCGGAATAAAAGCTAATGACAACATTACCTTGCAGCTGAGAAAAGGGGAGATTCACGCTTTACTCGGAGAAAACGGCGCCGGAAAATCCACTCTTATGAGCGTACTTTTCGGGCTTTATAAAGCGGAATCGGGCATTATAAAGAAAAACGGCGAACCGGTGGAGATAAGAAATCCCAACGACGCCACCGCTTTGGGGATAGGCATGGTCCACCAGCACTTTAAACTTGTCGAGGTTTTCACCGTGCTGGAAAACATCATCCTCGGTACGGAGCCGAACAAAATGGGTTTTCTCCGTAAAGCCGAGGCCAGAAAAAAAGTCTCGGAACTGTCGGAAAAATACGGCCTTCATGCGGACCCCGACGCGAAAATCGAGAGTATTACCGTTGGCATGCAGCAGAGGGTCGAAATTTTAAAAATGCTTTATCGCGATAACGATATTCTCATTTTCGACGAGCCGACAGCCGTTCTGACCCCGCAGGAGATAGAAGAGCTTATGGAGATAATGCGGGGTTTTACAAAAGAGGGCAAAAGCATATTGTTCATCACGCATAAGCTTGCCGAAATAATGGCGGTGGCTGACAGATGCACGGTCCTGCGGAAAGGCAAGTATATGGGCACGGTCGAGGTGGGGCAAACCACAAAAGAAGAACTCTCTCGCCTTATGGTGGGAAGAGATGTGAGCTTTATCGCAGATAAAACGCCCGCATCACCCGGCGAAGTCGTTCTGGAAGTCTCGGGAATCACCGTAATGTCAAAGCTGCATAAGAACAACGCTGTAAAAAGCGTGTCCTTCAACATAAAAGCCGGGGAAATAGTCTGCTTGGCGGGTATCGACGGAAACGGGCAGACCGAATTCGCCCATGCCTTGACCGGGCTTGAAAAACCCGTGTCGGGAAGTATTAAGCTGAAAGGTCTCGACATCACATACGCGACGGTCAGGCAGCGCTCCGAAGCGAAGCTGAGTCACATTCCCGAGGACAGACATAAACACGGCCTTGTGTTGGATTATACATTGGCTGAGAATTTGGTTTTACAGCGCTACCGGGAGCCTCGGTTCCAAAACCGGGGATTTATTGATTTTAACGCTGTTCACGAATACTCCGATAAACTCATCGAACAGTATGATATCCGCTCAGCCAACGGCTCATACTCCGTCGCGCGATCTATGTCCGGCGGAAATCAGCAAAAGGCCATAGTGGCAAGAGAGATCGACAAAGACCCGGAGCTTCTCGTGGCGATACAGCCCACGCGCGGTATGGACGTAGGCGCGATCGAATACATACACAAGCAGCTTGTCGCAAGGCGCGACGCCGGCAGCGCCGTTCTGTTGATCTCTTTGGAACTTGACGAGGTAATGAATCTGTCTGACCGCATACTTGTGATGTACGAGGGGGAGATCGTCGGCGAATTCGATCCCGAAACAGTTACGATCCAAGAACTCGGCCTTTATATGGCGGGCGCCGCGCGCCGGGAGGTGAGTTGACCGTGAAAAATAAGAATGCCGCGCCGGCGCTCTCCGACGGTTTGCGCAGTTTCATATCGTCTTTGATCTGCATTTTCATCGGCCTTTTTATCGGGCTGGCAGTCCTTATAGTACTGAGTTGGATCACATACTCACAAACCGAAGGGGCCGGGCCGGGCCGTATACTCAAATCGGCTTGGGAGTCAGGTTTCAAGCAGATACTTATGGGCGGATTCTATATGAAGCCGATAGGCGTGGGAAAACAGATCGCCGAAGCCGCTCCGCTCATAATGACCGGGCTTTCCGTGGGTTTCGCTTTTAAAACAGGGCTTTTTAATATCGGGGTTGCCGGCCAGTACACTTT
>WRJA01000076.1 GCA_009782435.1 Oscillospiraceae bacterium | reverse complement strand
GGTCCAGGCGGGCGCGGCGGGCGAGCTGGCGGGGGGTTGCCTCCCACGTCTCGCGCAGCTCGGCCACCCCCCCGTGGGGGGACCCCAAAGCCCCCCGCCCCCTCCTCAGGGCCTTCGCAGGTCAAGGCCGCGGTGAGGGGCGAGCCGTTTTCCATCATGCTTTTTATAACGCCCATTTCCGGCTCGGTAAAATCCGTAAACCCGTCCAAATAAACGTGCCCGGCTGTAAATTTATTTGTTTTTATCCTCTCCGCGAGCGCGCTCAGCCTGTCTGCGGGATCCGCGCCCGATTGCGATATGACGGCTTCATATGCGCTTAAAATCAATGACAGATCCCACAGTTTATCACTTAACGCCCCGTCGCAGTTTTCCGAGAGTCCGGCAAGAGTCTCGTCGTTTATCCCGGCTGTTTTTATCTCCGTCACGGCCTCAAGCAAGCTCTTTTGAATTTCGGGCCGGCTTCGGGCCGCGCCGTATACGCGCAGCCGGGTCTCGACCTGAGAAACCGCTCTTGAGAGCGCAAGCAGCCTGCCGCCTTTGTCGATCAGATCGGCATGCGTTCCGGTCCGGTTTTCGATCAGTCTTGCCAAAGCGGAAAAACTGACGACCTCTCCGTACAGGCTCAGACCGGCTCCGCAAACGGAAAGCAGTTCCCGTTCCGCCTCATGGCTGTATTGTTCCGGTACGATAAGAAGCAGATCCCCGCGTTTTTCCTCAATATGCTTGTTTATCTCCCGCATTATCTTTTCCGTCTTGCCGCTGCCGGCACGGCCGAGGATCAATTTCAGCAACCCGTCCGCCCCCCTGACGCCGCTCTCACTGTTATCGTGATATAAAATCATCCGGAATACAGTTGTTTCGGCCCGGTAATTCATAGTATAATAACCGCAAAGCGGTCATTATACGCTTTTTATTGTCCTTTCGCTCTCCGCTTCCGCGGAAACCGCGAAAGATGACACATTATACCATGTAAACATGGTATAATGATAATCATTTGAAAGGACCGGTACATATCATGAACGAAGTGATCAAAAACATAAACGAGCGCCGCAGCATACGCTTTTATAAGCCCGAGCCGGTAAAAAGCGAAGACGTCGAAACCATTTTGGATTGCGCTAAAATAGCGCCGAGCGGCTTGAACCGCCAGTCCTGGCATTTTACCGTCCTGCGCGACCGCGCGCTTATGGACGAGATCTCAGCGGCAAACAAAGAAATGGCGCTGGCGTCCGGAAACCCAGATGAAATCGAAAGAGCAAGCGAGCCGAACTACGACAATTTCCGCGGCGCGCCCATGGCGATACTCATTGCCGCCGACGACTCGGATCCGTACGGAGTCGCGGATTGCGCCAACGCCGCCACCATTATTACCTTAGCAGCCACGTCTCTCGGCCTCGGAAGCTGCTATATAGCCTCATATTCCCGAGTTCTGAAAAACCCCCGGGGAGCCGCTCTGCTTGCGCGCTTGGGCCTGCCCGCGGGTTACAGCCCCGCTTTCGCCGTATGCCTCGGTCATATCGGCGAACAGCCGAAGCCGCGCAAACCCCTCAAACCCGACTCGGTAAATCGCATAGGCTGAAAAACGATAAGCGCCGGTATCGCTCCGCCTCCGTTTCACGGCGTGAAACGGAGGCGTTCGTTATTTATTGTCATTCGTCCGCGTATTCCGTGCGGACATCTCCCGAAAATACAGTCTCAACGCTCCCGTCTTCGCGTCTGACCAAAAGCGCCGCGTTATTGTCTATGCCCTCGGCAATGCCGGAGAATTCTCCGGTCACTGTTATTATCTTAACTCTTTTTCCAATGGTGACACACATCGAAGCATATCTCTTGAGCAGCGATTCCTTTTCCGCCGCGGAGGTTTTAATAATTGCCGTCGTTTTTTTTATTATTTCAGCCGCCAGCAATTCCGGCTCCGGGGCTCCGCCCGTCAGCTCAAAAAGAGAAGCCGCGTTCGGAAGACTCGCCCGCGTTTTGTTTGATACATTGACTCCGACGCCGATCACGACAAACCAATCATCTTTGTTATGAACAGCCTCCGCGAGCAGCCCGCATATCTTCTTGCCGCGAAACAGCAGATCGTTCGGCCATTTTAAGTCCGGGACCGCTTTTGAAGTCTCCTCAACGGCGTCTTTGACGGCCAAGGCGACAAGCGCCGGTATATGCACGCAATCGGAAGGCCGGCAAGGCGGCCTGCACGCGATACTCAAATAAACGCCGCCCGGCGCGGAGTCAAAAACTCTGCCGAGTCTGCCCCGTCCCGAGCTCTGCATATCCGCCGTAACTACAGTCGTCTCCCCTGCGTTTCCGCAAGACGCAAGGCGCTTGGCTTCAGCCATCGTGGAATCGACCGAGGCCAAGCAGCAAAGATTTATCTCTTCGGCCATCCCGTCAAGATATGAAATCAGCTTATCTCTGTCCGTAAATCATCATCTCCAAGCCGCTTGAATGTCGGAATACAGTGAGATTCTATCAAATATGCCAAAATGATCCGGTTTTTATTCGATATATTGTTGATTGTTGCCGGCTTGACAATATATAACGCCGGGACGTATCATTAAAGTTAATAATAAAATGATTTTTGCAAGTTTATATGTCTCGACTTGCATTTTAACGGGGGTGAACGGAATGAAGATCAGCATAACCGAAACAGTGCTCAGAGACGCTAACCAGAGCCTGATAGCCACAAGGCTCCCGTATGAGAAGTTTAAGGATATACTTGCCGTAATGGATGGTTGCGGTTACTATTCCGTTGAATGCTGGGGAGGAGCCACCTTCGATTCATGTCTTCGGTATTTGGGCGAGGATCCTTGGGAAAGACTTCGCAATATCAGGGCAAAAATGCCTTCCGCAAAACTTCAAATGCTTTTAAGGGGACAAAATCTTCTGGGCTACAAACCCTATCCCGATGACGTGGTTCGGAAATTCGTGGAATACAGCGTTAAAAACGGAATAGATATCATCCGCATTTTCGACGCGCTCAACGATGTGAGAAATCTGAAAGTCGCGATCGAGGAGACAGTCAAACAAGGCGCCTGCGCTTCGGGGACCATCGCGTATACAATAAGCCCCGTTCACACTCTCGACAACTACGTTAAGCTTGCCCGCGAATTAAAAGAGATGGGCGTTTCCACCGTTTGCATCAAGGATATGGCGGGGATCATAGGGCCCAAGGAAGCATACGACCTCGTCTCAGCCCTTAAGGACGGGCTCGATCTTCCCGTTATACTGCATACTCACTGCACATCCGGACTTGCGTATATGTCAGTTTTAAAAGCTGCCGAAGCCGGAGTCGACGTCATAGACGCCGCAGTCAGCAGTTTTTCCGGCGGAACGTCGCAGCCCGCGACCGAGACGCTGGTGTACGCATTGAGCAGGCTCGGATTCGAAACGGATGTGGATATCAACAAAATAAAAAAGGTCAACGACTACTTCACCGGGCTCCGCGACGCATATTTTGCCAACGGAATGTTAGACCCCAAAGTGCTTGTCACCGACGCGGACGCGCTTATATATCAAGTGCCGGGCGGCATGCTGTCGAACCTCATATCACAGCTCAAGTCACAAAATTCAATGGACAAATTTAACGACGTGCTTGCCGAAGTGCCGAATGTGCGGTGCGACTTGGGATATCCGCCGCTTGTGACGCCGACGAGTCAAATAGTCGGGGCGCAGGCTGTATCCAACGTGCTTGACGGGGAAAGATACAAGAATGTATCCAGCGAGGTGAAAGCTTATCTTCGCGGCGAATACGGAGAAGCCCCCGGCGAAATAAACCGCCGGCTTAAGGAAAAGATCGTCGGCGCCGACGCTGTGGCCGGGCGTTTTGCGGACAATATGGAGCCGCTGTTCGAAACAACAAAGGAAAAACTCGGAGATACCGCGAAAAGCGACGAAGATGTACTGTCATACATAGCTTTTCCCGGAATAGCCAAAATGTTCTTCGCTCAGCGCGACGAACTTAAAGAAAAAAAACTGAATAAGCCGGACGAGCCCGCGCGCAAAGCCGCCGGTATTGAAACGCCGCGGCAAACATCAACCTCCGCTGTGCCGTCCGCGCCGGAAAAAGGCGAAGTCATCACTTCTCCTCTGCCGGGCATGCTTCTTTACATGTGCGTAAAAAAAGGAGAGACCGTCAAAAAAGGACAGATACTCCTGATCGTTGAAGCCATGAAAATGGAACATGAGATTTGCGCCGACGGCGAAGGCGTGGTGACTCAAGTCAATTACAGCCCCGGAGACTCTATAAACACGGGCGACCCGCTGATAGTCTTGGACACTTCCCTGTAAAGCGGCGTTAACCGAAACCCTTCTCCGCAACAAAAGATTCCGTGCCCGGGTCGGACGGCGTTATCGGAACAAAACGAGCCGCGAAATTCCCGGTTTTCATTTTGGCCCTGAGAGAGGACGACACGTTCGTAAAGCCCTCCTGCTCCGGGCGGCAGTAGACCCTGTCGAATACCCTGAAAAACAGGTCCGCGTCCTGTCCCGAGTTTTCATACAGGCCGCGCAAAACGGGGCTTTCAAACAAAACCGAAACCCTGACGCTTCCGCCGGAAAAGGCCTCAGCGATCTTAACGGCGTTATTCGAAATACAAAAAACCACGTCCGGCACAACTGTCATTTCCAAGGAATATATCATGTTTTCGATGTTTTCCGGGTGCCTGAAATCGGTCAGCACGATCTCGTCAAAGCCCATCGCGCTCAACTCTTCAGTCAAATCGATAATATAATTACGCACGGCCCGATTATACGGGTCAAGCCAGTATTTCCCGTCGGAGTCGGCATAAGCGCCGGCTCCGGCGGTTTTCAGCGAAATATGAGAATTTCGCGTCGCCATAAGCTCGTCAGCGAAGCACGAAACAAACGCTATAAGGTATATTCCCTTATCCTTCAGCGAAACGATCTCCTCACTTAAATCCTCCGCCGAGGAAGTGCCGTAAGATAAGGCCAAAGGCACTTCCGACGCCCATGCCAGCCGACCGCCGGGCGGCTTCATCTCAAGCGCAAGGGAATCAACGCCGGCATGCTCAAGCTCCGCCGCGTAATTTGCGAGCTTGTCCGGCGTTATATCCCCGGCAGGTACAAAAAGCCCCTTAACGGTTTTCAGTCCGACTCCGGCGTCGGTGGCAACATCGTCAAACGAGGGGATCACAGTGACGATCTCCGCAAAAAACCCGGGGCCGGCATCGCCTTCTCTTCGGTCGTCATCGCCGGCTCCGCCGGTAATCTCCTCCCTCGACGCCAATAACGGCAGCTGCAAAAAAAGCCCGTCTTTATCGTAAACAATATATTTTTGAAGAGAGTAAAAGAGTATTACGCCGGTAACGACAGGCGCTGTAATGACCGTCAGAATGATAATTATGAGCCCGCGCCGTCTTCGGCGCCCGTGGTAGATATCCCGGGGCTGTATCGCCAACTCCGACCCTCCTTCCGGTCGCCTTATTTATTCTCCGTCTCCCGTATCATATCGATTCTTTTTTCATGCCGCCCCGCGTCAAACGGCGTATTTAAAAAAATATCAACTATCATAAGAGCGAGCCCCGTGCCGATAACACGAGCGCCCAGCGCAAGCACATTGGCGTCATTGTGCCGTCGCGCCATTTCCGCGGAAAAACAGTCGCCGCAAAGAGCGGCCCTTATACCTTTTACTTTATTGGCGGTTATGGAAATCCCTATGCCGGTGCCGCATATTACGATGCCTTTTTCGCATTCTCCCGAAGCGACAGCCGTTCCCACATAATTCCCGTAAACAGGATAATCACAGCTCTCATCGGTGAAAGTACCGAAGTCTTTATATTCGGCTCCCCTGCTTTTCAAATGTTCTTTTATTTCCGCCTTGAGCGCGAAGCCGCCGTGGTCCGAACCGATTGCGATCATTTTATACGTCCTCCGAATCAAATACTGATGCCGCGGGGTCTTCATACGGCCGGCGCGGCGGCAGTCTTGCCCCGGCTTTTTTCACCGGCGTCCTACCGGATTTTTGTGAATTCCGGTTTTCTTTTGCTGAAAGTCGTAAAGTATTTAAATCCCAAGCGCTTCAGCAAATCGAAGCCCTCAGTCAAATAAGCGCCGGCGTCCGCCGTCCTGTGCGCGTCGCTGCCGACCGTTATTATTTCTCCCCCGACGAGGCGATACAGATTGAGTATATAAACCGGCGGCACTGGCCCTTCCCTGTTCGGGCTGCGATATCCGGAACAGTTGCATTCAATTCCTTTGCCGTTTTCCGTGAGTTTTTTTAACAACGTTTCTATTTTGTCTCCGAATGACGGCATTTCCGACCACATGTCAAAACCGGCGTTCCGCATATATCTTGCCGGGTACCCGATATGCGCCATCACATCAAAGCAAGGCATGTCCGACATTTCGATAAGTTCGTCAAAATACCGGTCAAGCAGCTCGCGGCACTGATGTATGTCAAAATAATCAAAATTAAAAAAATCCGTGGTGTCGCGCAAATTGTGCAATGAACCGAGTATGAAATCAAAGTCCGCCGCGTTGGAGATATCAAGGGCCCGCTCAAGGTCGTGATTGAATTCCCCGAATTCGATCCCGAGTCTGATATCCGCGTGCGGAAACGCTTCGCGGGCTTCTTTCATCTGTCTTTGCATTTCAGGCAGACCGGAAAGACAGTCCGGATCGGGCTTCCCGGTTGAATACAGATCAAGGTCGATATGATCCGTGAAGCATATCTGCGCGACGCCCGCTTCGAGCGAAGCCGCGACCATTTCAGTCATGGTGTTGCGGGCGTCCGAAGAAGCCGTGCTGTGGATGTGATAGTCTGCAAGAATCATTGAGCCGTATCCCCCCCGGTCAAAACGGCCAAGCTTTAGGTATCCAGCGAAGATAATCGCTCGTATACCGTGTCGGCGTCGGCACTCCGCTCAAAACAGGATAAAACAACACGAACAGTATAAGGCAAAGCGCGGTATATCCGCAAACCAACTGCCGCCCGCGCTTTGTTTGAAAATCAAAAGACGAGAACACATAACATAAAGAAAGGGTCAAAAACGCGATACTCGGAAAATAATGATATTCAAAGGTGAGCCTTGAAATAAATATCCAGGGAACAAGCTGAGCAAGATATCCGATCAGTATGAACGCCGCTTTTTTATCACGGCGCACTGTGCTGTGATAAAACATGAACAAGACGGAAATGAGCCCTCCCCAGCACAAAGCGGGATTCGAAAACGCTCCGAAAGCCGATTTTCTGCCGTTTTCCAATGTGTCCAAATAGTAAAGTATGGGCCTGTGATTTATTATCCACTGATACCACCGCGAAGAATAAGGGTGCGTCGCGTTTATGTCCGCATGGTAGCTGAACATGAATTTCTGATTGTCGATCACCATATTGAAATACTCGGGGTCAAAATACAAGGAGATTCCCGATAAACCCTTCGCGCTGCCGTAAGAATAATAGCTTGCATAGTAGATCACGCACGGCACGGCAATAAAAAACACCGCGCACCAAGCCGCGTTTGAGAAAAAGCGCGCAATAAACTCACCGGCCCGGCCTTCGCGGACGAGTTTGATGCCGGTGCGGATCCAAAACAGCGCCCACAGAATAAAGAGTCCCGCCCCGCCGTAAAGCGCTGTCCATTTACAGGCGGCCCCGAGGCCGAAGCATATTCCCGACAATGCCGAATAAACAAGACATTTCCTTCCGGCCGGCTTCTCGCCGTCCCCGGTTGTACCGGCCATATACATGAACAAATACATCAGAATGATAAAGAATACGGCATATGTATCAATCGTGGCTATTCTTGTCTGTACGAAATGCATGAAGTCAAAAGCAAAAACAAGCGTGCCGCACACGGCGACGGCGGTCGAGCCGAACAGGCGCTTGATCAACGCATACATGGGCAGCAGCATCAAAACGCCGAAGAGCGTGCCGGTAAAGCGCCAGCCGAAGGGAGTCATACCGAACAGGCGGATGCCGAGCGATATTATGAGTTTGCCGAGCGGCGGATGGCTGACCTCGTAAGGATATATGCCGCTTATGTGTTCAGAAGCCGTTCTGGCATGGTATATCTCGTCAAAATACGCGCTGTTGAGATACGAAGGCCTGTCCGGGACTGTATCCCTCTCGTCAAAAAGCGGTTCCGAGCCGGCGTCAAATATGATATCCCCGACAGGTATCATATTTCCGTCACGGGCAAACAGCACCAGTTCTCCCAAGAACAACTCTCCGTCAGCCGTTATCCGCACATATTTTGTCTCAGACGGTTCCGGATCAAGCTTGGCGTACTGCCATTTGAACAGATCGGCGTAACTCTGCTTCATCGGCGGCTGTTCCCTGAAAACAACGCCGTCCTCCGAGAACTCAAGCCGGTATTCACCCGTATTGAGCCCCGTGTAGTACAGGAGTGAAATTATTTGTGTTTTTTCGCGGAGCTCGATCTGAACAACGGCATCTGTTTTGTCGAAACGGTAAAAGGA
>WRJA01000075.1 GCA_009782435.1 Oscillospiraceae bacterium | reverse complement strand
CACTCTCACAACGCTCGGATTGGGGTCTTGTGTCGGGGTCTGTCTGTATGATAAAGTGCAAAAAATCAGCGGCATGGCGCATGTTATGCTGCCGAGTTCAAGCGGGTATGAGGGACAGAACCGGGCTAAATTCGCGGATTCCGCAATCGCTGACCTTGTTAAGCTAATGGTCAGCATGGGCGCCGGGCGAAATGCGCTCACGGCAAAAATAGCCGGCGGCGCGCATATGTTTTCGGGTTCTATGAACAACGTGCTCAAAGTCGGCCAGCGCAATGCGGAAACATGCATCGCGACGCTTGAGGAGCTGCGCATACCCATACGGGCAAACGATACAGGCGGCACTCACGGCAGAACCATCGAACTGTATTCGGATACGGGTATGCTCAAGATACGCACCGTCGGCGGCGGAGAAAAACTTATTTGACAATTTATAAAAAAACACGATAATAGAATATGCGCTCATAACAAAACAGGAGGTCTGAAAATGGCAAGAGTTCTTATTGTGGACGACGCTTCGTTCATGAGGATTTCAATCAAGAACATGCTGACAAAAAACGGGCACGAGGTCATCGGGGAAGCCGAGAACGGAAAAGTCGGAGTGGAAAAGTTTAAAGAACTGTCTCCGGATATCGTTACTATGGATATCACCATGCCGGAAATGAGCGGGCTTGAAGCGCTGAAAGAGATCGTAAAAATCGACCCCGGCGCCAAGGTGCTCATGGTTTCGGCAATGGGGCAGGAAGCCATGGTCAGAGACGCCATCATGTCCGGCGCCAAGGGGTTTATCGTTAAACCCTTCAAAGAAGAAGGTATTATTGCCGCAGTTAAAAAATTAGGCTGAAAAGCTTTGCTAACATTAAATCTTTAGGTAGGTGAACAGCATGAAAGATAAGGATCCGATGCTGGAGATATTTATTTTTGAAAGCCAACAGCTGTTGGAAACATTGGAAGAGACATTGCTTGAGGGAGAAAAAGAACATTGCTTGAATGATGAGCAAATAAACGAGATCTTCCGTATTATGCATACGATCAAAGGGTCTGCTTCCATGATGTCGTATGAAAACATCGCCGGACTCGCGCATGCCGTTGAGGATCTTTTCTCACAGATACGGGAGAAAAAAGCGCGAAGCGGGGATTGGAACAATATTTTCGAGATCGTATTGGAATCCGCGGATCTTCTGAAAGACGGCATAGATAAAGTTCAACTGGGCAAAGCGCCCGACGCCGGGTATTCGCATTTGATCGACAAGATCCATCATTATTTGGAATTGGTGTCGCATCGTAAGCCGAAACCCGATTCGGAAGGCGACGATCAGGGCGCCGGAGGCGACGAAGAAGCCGATGACTATGATACCGGCGAACCGGCCGCTTTCTATAAGATCAAGGTCACGTTTGCCCCAAACTCACAAATGGAGAGCATGAGAGCGTTCGGAATAGTCACCGCTCTCACTCCGCACTGCCGGAAAAAGGCCCACATCCCCGAGGACCTTATGATCGCTGCGTCAAATGAGGAGATCGAGAAAAACGGATTCGTAATTTATATACAGTCGACGGAAAATCCGGACAACCTGAAAAAAATCGTGGAAGAGACGATGTTTCTCGACACGTCGAGCATCATTCATCTCCCTGACGACAGCGACGCCATCCCGGAGAGCATGAGGGCGAAACCGGAAACACGGAAAGACGCCGCCGACGCTCAGCAGGCCAAACCGACCGTCGACTCCGGCGCGAAACAGAATTTCATAAGCGTCAATGTGAACAAGCTTGATAAACTGATGGATCTTGTGGGCGAGATCGTCACGACCGAGTCAATGGTCACCAAAAACCCCGAAGTCGCCGAGCTTCATATCGAGGGTTTTGAGAATAACTCAAAGCATTTGGAAAAACTTATACACGAACTTCAGGAAATAGTAATGTCCGTCAGGATGATACCGGTTTCCACAACCTTCCATAAAATGAACCGGCTTGTTCGCGATATGAGCAAAAAAGTCACAAAGCAGGTTAATCTCAACATTGTCGGAGAAGAGACCGAAGTTGATAAAAACATTATCGACAGTCTGTCCGATCCTCTCATGCACCTTATCCGCAATGCCGTCGACCACGGGATAGAAACTCCGGAAGAGCGGCGTGAAAAGGGAAAAAATCCTGCCGGTACTCTTATTCTTGAGGCGAGAAATACCGGCGGAGACGTTATCATCATCGTATCCGACGACGGAAGAGGCCTTGACCGAAACGCCATCATAAAAAAAGCGACGGAAGCGGGGCTTACGACAAAGTCCGAATCCGAGATCAGCGACAGGGAAGCTTTTTCTTTCGTTTTCCTCCCGGGTTTTTCAACCAACAAAGAGGTGACCGAATACTCCGGCCGCGGCGTCGGTATGGACGTTGTGAGACGCAATATCGAAAAAGTGGGCGGAACGATAAACCTTGAGAGTTATCCGGATAAGGGAACAACGTTTCTTTTACGCATACCTCTTACGCTCGCGATCATGGAAGGCATGAAACTGAGCGTAGGCGATCTGATTTTCGTCGTTCCCATGCTGAGCATCCAGGAATCATTCAAACCTGATATGAAAGATGTCTTTTTTGACCCTGACGGGCGCGAGATGATCATGATAAGGGGAGAGTGCTATCCCATAGTTCGCTTATATGAGCTCTTTGACCTTAAGCCGAAATACTCGGAATTGAGCGACGGCATTCTGGTCATGCTCAACAGCGACACTTTGACTTTCTGCCTGTTTGTCGACCAGCTTATCGGTGAGCAGCAGGCGGTAATCAAGCCTCTTCCGATGTACATTAAATCTCATAACCTCAACATGCACGGGATCGGAGGATGCACGATATTGGGCGACGGTTCCATCAGCCTGATAATCGACATAAACAATCTGCTCACTGACTAAAGCCCGCGAAAACTGACGGTATCGGGAAATAAGCATAGCCGACCACCGCGAAAAGCGGTTCGGCTATGCTTTATGTTTTGAATCCGTATATAAAAACATATGACGAAATTACTTTACCTGCCCGGATAGGGAGGCTGCGGCGCTTTGTCCGGCGGTAAAAACCGGGAAAATGACGTCAGCCCAGTTTTTTTATGGCGGCAATGATGCCCTCTTCTTTAAAGGGTTTAACTATGAAGCCCTTGGCGCCGGACATGATGGCGTCTCTGACCATGGCCTCTTGGCCCATGGCGGATACCATTACCACTTTTGCGGCGGGATCGGATTTAACGATCTCTTTGAGAGCGTCAAGTCCGCTCATTTCCGGCATGGTGATATCCATCGTAACGATATCCGGAGACAGCTCCTTGTATTTTTCCACGCCGATTTTCCCGTTTTCGGCTTCCCCGACGACTTCGTAACCGTTTTTTGTCAGCATGTTCTTGATCGAAATCCGCATGAACGAGGCGTCGTCCACAATAAGAACCTTTGCCATAATCAGACCTCCTGTTATATTACGACCGCATTTTATTTAATCGTGTTTTTATGAAAAACCTTAAGACAAACTTTTCGGAAGTATTTTATACGATTGGCGGCTTTAAATCAAGAAGAAATGTCGAAACATTTGCAATCTTTTCTTATCTTAAAGTTTTACCGTAATCTGCCGATATACTTACCGACTGAATATTAAAGGTTTTTCGAGTGTTTTATTTTCGCCGGAGGTGTCGGAATGAGGCTTGAATCATTAGTTTCACTTAAACCGGATATCATCGATACCGGCGCCGGTATCAAAGCGCCGGTACCGGCGGGGGCCGTTTCGCTTTCTGAGGGCGACATCATCAATGTTAAGGTCTTGGGTGAGAGCGACGGCGTTTACAGTCTTAAGACGGAAGACGGCCTTGTTTTGCGCGCGAGGCTTGACGAGGGAGTTTTTCTTCCCGCTGATTCTTCGGTTGCGCTGGCCGTGACCGGCAGGCGCGACGGAATGCTTTACATGTCTATAATCGAAACTCCGACTCTTAAAGAGGACGTCAAACTTCCCGGCCTGCCGCCTTCGATCGTTTCCGAGATAGCCGAGCGGCTGACCTCAATGGGATATAAGGCGGAAAACGGAGTTTTGCGGGCTGTGTTCGAAATCGCGTCGCGATTTCCGGATATGACGCTGAACGAAGTGATTTTTACGGCGGCAAACAAGCTTCCGGCTGACCGTGCCGTTTCAGAGGCGGTCAAGGCGCTTTTCGCAGGAGAAGACACTTCCGTAATGCTGGACGAAATCATACGTTTTGCGGCGGCGGATAAAAAACCTCCGGTCCCGGGACCTTTTTATACCGAGCCGGCGGCTTCGCCGCAAAACGAGTTCGTTGACCCGGCACTGCCGAGACCGGCGGTGAGTGTCTTGTCACAAACCGCAGGGGATATGCCGCCCGTTGCGTTTTCTGCCGGAGCTGCGGCGCCGGAGGGTACTGCGGGGGCGCTTTCAATCGATGCGGAGATCGCGAATTCCGTGATCAAGGCGGATACCGGCGCTGACCTCGCGGCGGCGGACCGAAGCGCCCCTCGCGGAATCGAAGATCCGGCTGTGTCCGGCGCAGCCGGGGCAAAAGAGCCGCTTGATTTTTCCCGGTGGATTTCGCGGTTTTTGGGCGGCGAATCAATAACGGATCCCGAAAAGCTGCTGCCCGCCGATCTTGCCCGGGCCCCGGTTTTCGAGGGCGTTCCGCCGAGGACGCTCGCCGCGATCGCACAAAACCTTCGCGCCGTTGCCGGTTCGGTCCCCGTCTCGGAAGACGAGTCAAAGCTTTTGGAAAACTTGGTAAAACTTGCCGAGAAATCGGTTTTGAGACTTGAAGACCCGGCGGCGGATATCGCTGCCAAGCTGAAAGCCGTCAGGGAGGAATTGCTCGTCAAATTGGCGTATTTCCGCGACTCTTTGGATGCTTCCTCCGCGCCTCATTTGAAAGCGCAGATACAAAAACTGACAGACCATATACGGCTTCTTGAAAGCCTCGACCGCTTCGTATACGTACAGCTGCCCCTGCAGATAGGGAAAGAGCGCTTCAGCGCCGATCTTTACGTTTATAAAAAGGACAAAGGCCAAACACGGCGCATTGACCCTGATGATGTAAAGATTTTGCTGGCGCTGGACCTGATGCATATGGGACACTTGGAGTCATTTATCGAGATAAAGGGTAAAGAGGTTTCTTTGCGTTTTGAAGTCGAATCCGAAGAGATAGCGTCCGCCTTTAAACAGAACACCGCGAAGCTTCACGAACTCTTGCATGAAGCCGGGTATAAATTTACGAACGCGACCGTAATAATGAAAAACAGCGAGACCTCGCCGGAGACCGCTTTACTCAGATTTTTATTTTTTGAGAGGAGCGTTAACGCCGGTTTGGACTTGACGGTGTAAGCGGTGTTGTAGTAATATGTCCGCAGAGAAAACAAAGAAAAAACAAGCCGCCGCGCTGAGATATGAACCCGACCGCGACGATGTCCCCGTTGTAGCCGCCGTCGGAGAAGGTTATCTTGCGGAACGGATAATAGAGAAGGCCGAAGAACACGGCATACCTGTCGTAGAGGATGCCGGGCTGGCGTCGGTGCTGACAAAAATGAGCGCGGGCGACTACATCCCGCCGCAATTGTATGAGGTCGTCGCGAAAGTCCTTGTATTTATCAGTCAAACGGATCGCGGATACGGTGAGAAGATAAAAACAGCCGGCAGAAGTAAAACGCGGTGAAAAACAGCGGTTTTTCAGGCGCTGTGCCTTCCGCCGGGCGCCCGGAGAACGGATATTTCGTTTTTACGGCTCTGTTGGAGTACAGATATAATATCCGAATTTCAGTTTTCGGGCGGTGAAGCCCTGCTCATTTTAACAGCATTTGCGGATATCCGGCCGTGACGGGAGGAGGACCGTTTTGAAAATACAGAATATAAAAACATCCGATTTCGGTTTGCAGCCTGTCAGGACCGTCGATACGACCGAAGAAACGCGGGAAGGGACGACGGTGTTCCAAAGAACGCTGACCACACTGTCAAAAGAGCAGCATAAGATCCATTTAACAGGCCTTATCGCTGAAATTGACCAACAGGCGGAAAAGCTTTCCAAAAGAGCGGATATAAAAGAATTTGAAAAATATCGCAAACTTATCAGAGATTTTCTTGACGAAATAGTCAGTAACGGTTATGCTTTTACCAAGGAGAATGCATACGGAGCGGGAAGACGCCACAGATTTTTCGCGACTATCAAGACCATTGACGAAAATTTGGACGAAATGGCGAAAAGTATTTTAAGCGAACAGAGCGGAAACATTGAGCTTTTGCATCGAATCGATGATATCAGAGGGCTCTTGCTTGACATGATATTATAGTGACGCGAAACAACAATAAATCAGAAAAAACCAATTCTGATGACAATGAGAGGAATGATGAACGGGATGTTGGACACGGTTACAGGCCTTGAGCTTATTGATTCCCCGACCGAAGACGGGATGACAGGGAAATATCTGACTTTTCATGTTGACGACGGTGACTACGGAGTCGAAATAAGCTGTGTCACCGAAATCATTGAAATGCAGGATATAACGCCCGTACCGCAAACTCCGCATTACATAAAGGGAATCACCAATCTTCGCGGAACGATCACTCCGGTTATCGATTTGCGATTGCGCTTCGGTCACGATGAGGCCGAATATACGGATCATACATGCGTGATAGTCCTGAGCATGAACGACATCAGCGTCGGTATCATCGTGGACGAGGTCCAGGATGTGGCGGTCATTGAGGACGAGAGCATACAGCCTCCGCCGAAATCGACCGGGAACGCAATAAAGAATTACTTTGTTAAAGCGATCGGAACTTATGACGGTTATGTCAAACAGCTTCTTGACATCGACAAGGTCTTCGAGATCGGGAATTCGGCTGAGGAGCAAAACTGATACCGGAGTTTAACATGAAGATTGACGATCGGGATTTTATTCGTCTCAGCGAATATATGCATGAAAATTACGGGATAAACTTATCTAAAAAACGCACGTTGGTCGAGAGTCGTCTCACAAATCCGATCGCGGTCGCGGGCTTTGATAATTTTCATGACTATATCGAAGACGCGCTGAGTGATAAGAGCGGTGTGAAAATAGACAAACTGATCACCCTCTTGACGACCAACTATACATACTTCATGAGAGAAGACGTCCACTACAAATATATGACAAATGTTGCGCTTCCGGAATGGACGTCCAGGATCAAGGATTTTGATCTGCGCATATGGAGCGCGGGCTGTTCTTCCGGTGAAGAGGCTTACACCACGGCTATGGTGTTGGATGACTATTTCGGATATAACAAAAACAAGTGGGATTCGACCATATTGGCGACGGATATTTCTCCGAAAGTCCTTGCGCTTGCGAAAGCGGGAGTATATCCGGCGGAACATCTCGAAAAACTGCCCGATAACTGGGCCCGCAAATACTTTAAAAAAACGCCGGACGGCAGCTGTGAGGTCAGCGACGCCCTTAAAAAAGAAGTGGTTTTTCGCGAATTCAATCTCATGGGCAGTTTTCAGAAATTCAGGCGTAAGTTCCATATAATATTTTGCAGAAACGTCATGATCTACTTTGATACCCAGACAAAAGCCCAGTTGGCCAAGAAATTTCACGACTCGCTTGAAGCGGGCGGATATCTTTTTATAGGCATGAGCGAAACACTGTCCGGGATTTTTAACGGCTTTGAACAAATAGCGCCTGCGATCTATAAAAAATCTGCCGGAAAAGGGATAATCGGCTGATGCGGCCGTACGGCGGCGTTTAAATAATAAGGTAATTTACAGGAAAAAGGTAGACTTATGCAAACAGCCGTGGTATAATTTCAGCTGAGATATTTTTGAAATTATACTGCGGATTTTTTTCGGTTTTCGCTCCGGCTCCGGCCGGATAGCTATACGGCGAAGTCGACTAAAAACGGATACGGAGGTGCAACGGGCCGTGTGGGATGATATTTTTGCATCCGCGGACATGCTGCAAAACGGGCTTCAGGCCTCTTGGATACGCAGCGGGGTCATAAGACACAATATTGCGAATGTCGAAACGCCCGGATTCAAGGCTTCCGACGTCGTTTTTGAAACGTTGTTTTCGGACGCGCTCAGGAGGGAAAACACGGGTTTTGTCGGAAGACGCACCCGCGAGCGGCACATCGAAATCGGAAAGCAGCAGCGTATCGATCCGCGCTCCGTTACCGCAAAAGTAACGAAGCATGAAGAGCTTTCGATGCGAATGGATGAGAACAGCGTCGACATTGAGGTGGAAAATGTAAAAATGGCGCAGAACAGTATTTGGTACAACACCATGATGTCCAAACTGAACAGCGAGATCAGCAGGATAAGGCTTGCCGTTACTGAAGGAAAATAACCGCTTTGACCGGGAGCGGTTTTAGTGACTGAGCAAAGGAAAGGATCGGAGTTTATGAGCTTTTTGGATTCCATGAATATAAGCGCTTCAGCGCTTACCGCCACCCGAGTCAGGATGGATACCATAGCTGAAAATCTTTCAAATATCAATGTGACAAGAACAGCCGGCGGAGAGCCTTACCGGAGAAAATATGTCGTATACCAGGAAATAACCGCTCCCAATACCAACCGCAGGTTCGCGACCCACTTCATGAGAGCAAGAGACAGGATCAGGCATCCTTCCGCGGGGGGTGTTCGCGTGTATGAGATAGGAGAAGATCAATCTCCTTTTAAGCTCGACTATGATCCGGCCCACCCGGACGCCGATATTGACGGCTATGTCAGAAAACCGAATGTTGAAGTCGTTCAGGAAATGGTTGATATGATGTCCGCGTACAGGACTTATGAAGCGAATATCACGGCGCTGAACGCGTTCAAGGATATGGCGGTCAAAACGCTGGAAATCGGGAAGTAATGCAACTGTTCACAGGTAGGCGGGATTTCACTCAGGTTCAGCGTATAAGCTGAACTTACGCAGTGTGACCCGCCGGCTGAAGCCTGGCTCCAAGGTGAACGCTGATTGCCGCACTGGCCTGCCACTGAAACCTACTCAGCGTTCACCATGCACATACCGGGGTAGGTATGAAGCGTTGGTACAGAGTTGGAGCCGGCTAAGCGGCGTTATTCACGCAAGACAGAGTGAAATACCGACTACCTGTGAACATTAACGATGTAATAGAGAATAGAGAATAGAG
>WRJA01000074.1 GCA_009782435.1 Oscillospiraceae bacterium | reverse complement strand
CACGGTTGCCGAAGCCAAAGAATCAAATCCCCAGAGAACAACGGCTGCCGCGGCCATAACAACAAGAGCGACGGCGGTGTTGTTGGCGGTTTGTTTCGGGGTCGGCCACATGACTTTTTTCAGTTCGCTTTTCATTTCGCGGAACCATTTTGTCACGCGCTTTAAAAAAGGGGTCTTGCCTTCAGGCCTTTTTACCGCGGTTTTGGATGCTTTGGCGTGAGCGGCAATGTTTTTTTCTTCGTTTGCCATTATTTTACATCCTTTCCCGAAAGCCTATTTCGTTTCGCTGTGGGGAGTGTGTTTGCGGCAAAAAGGGCAGTATTTGCTCATCTCGATACGATCCGGGGTGTTTTTCTTGTTCTTGAAAGTATTGTAGTTTCGCTGTTTGCATTCGTTGCATCTTAAAGTGACCTTCACTCTCATGTTTTCGGCGCCTCCTTGTTCGTTTTGACCCTTAGCGGGCCGCTGCCTCCCTGTCCGGAACGCGGTCCGGTCGCTTTGCCTTTTTGCACAGCAAAACAAAGCCCATCGGCCGACAGGTAAAATTAAATATACCACAGGCCTGTATTGAAGTCAATAAAATTTCTTATGTACCGTGCTTCCCGCAGTTATTGTGCGCCTTTCGGGAAAATCGGTTATGCATAACTAACTAAAGCCGGATATGAAACGTCGCAGAATCAGTGTTTGTTGATAGATGTTTTGTCGGTGTATTGACAAACCGGTTAGTTTATGCTAACATTCGCATTAGTTAGTTAAGGCTAACTGATACTGTTCGAAACGAAGGTGCTTCTATGACTCTGAAGGATATAAAACCGGGCGGCAGCGGCAGGGTCACTGCGGTCGACGGTGAAAAAGCGCTCAGACGCCGTCTTTTGGATATGGGCATCACGCCGCGCACGCTGATAACGGTAAAAAAGACGGCGCCCATGGGCGACCCGATCGAATTGATGCTTCGCGGATACGTCTTGACCCTGCGGCTTGATGACGCCGAAAAAATCACGATGGAGGATGTATCGGTGTGATTTTTGCGCTTATCGGGAATCAAAACAGCGGCAAGACCACTCTGTTTAATCAGCTGACAGGCGCAAACAAGCGAGTCGGCAACTTTCCGGGAGTGACGGTCGAGCAAACAGTCGGTCAAATCGCGGGCCGGCGCGAGATCTCGATTGTTGACCTGCCGGGGATATATTCTCTGTCGCCTTACACAAGCGAAGAGATCATTACGCGAGATTTTTTGCTTAAAGAAAAACCGGACGGGATCATCAATATAGCGGACGCGACGAATATTGAAAGAAATCTTTATCTCACTTTACAGCTGATCGAGCTGCAGATACCGATGGTATTGGCGCTGAATATGATGGACGAAGTACAGACGAACCGCGGAAGCATTGATATTGAGTCACTGAAAGAAGCGCTCGGGATACCGGTGATTCCCATATCCGCCGCAAAAAAGCAAGGTCTGGCCGAGCTTGAAAAGCAGGCGGTCTATGTTGTTCAAAACAGAAAAAAACCGCAGCACACGGACTTTTGCTCAGGTCCGGTGCACAGAGCGATCCACGCCATCACTCATCATATCGAGGATCACGCGCAGAGATCGGGGATCCCCGCCCGTTTTGCCGCGACGAAATTGGTTGAGGGAGACGAGCTTATGCTCAGGGAGCTGCGGCTTACGGAAAACGAAATTGAAATAACGGAACACTCGGTCAAGGAGATGGAGGCGGAGCTGAATACCGACCGGGAGGCGGCGCTCGCGGATATGCGCTACAGTTTCATTGAGGATGTTTGCCGAAAGTGTGTTATAAGGACCGGAGAAAGCCGGGAGTTTATGCGCAGTGTAAAATTGGATTCTCTGCTCACTCATAAAATATGGGCCGGCCCGGCGTTTTTTGTGATCATACTTACGGTTTTCAGGCTGACCTTCGGTCCGGTCGGAAACGGGCTCAGCGGCTTGCTGCTTAAAGGATTGGCATACATAAGCCGTATAACCGAGCTCGCTTTAACGGAATACGGTATCAACCCCGTATTCCGTTCACTGCTCATAGACGGCATTTTCGCCGGCGTCGGCGCGGTATTGAGCTTTGTTCCCATTATCGTCACGCTTTTTTTCTTTCTGTCGATTTTGGAAGACAGCGGCTATATGGCGCGGGTAGCTTTTATGATGGACAAGCCTTTGCGTAAAATCGGGTTGTCCGGGCGCAGTTTTGTTCCGCTGCTGATAGGCTTCGGCTGCACCGTTCCGGCTGTAATGGCCACGCGGACGCTGGCAAGCGAGCGCGACAAAAAAATGACTGTGCTTCTGACCCCGTTTATGAGCTGCAGCGCGAAATTGCCGATATACGCCATGTTTACGCGCGTATTCTTTCCGAGACACCAAGCCCTCGTAATGACCGGGCTTTATGCCGGCGGTATATTGTTCGGGATAATTTCCGGATTTATTATGAAAAAAACCGTTTTTAAAGGGGCTCCCGTTCCTTTTGTTATGGAATTGCCGAATTACAGGTTTCCTTCGATAAAAACCGTTTTGCTGCTCGTTTGGGATAAGGCGAAAGATTTTATTAAGAGGGCTTTTACGATCATACTGACGGCGACCGTCGTGATGTGGTTTTTGCAGTCATTTGATTTCCGGCTGAATATCGCTGCCGGCGGCGCGGACAGCATGCTTTCCGTGATCGGGCGGTATACCGGCGTTTTGTTTGTCCCCCTGGGGTTTTCGGACAGCCGGATATCCGCCGCGCTCATAGTCGGGTTTACGGCAAAAGAAGCGGTGATCGGCAGTTTGGCGGTAATGACGCATGCCGGTCCGGCGGAGCTTGGCGGTACGTTGACCGCGTTGTTTTCTCCTCCGGCCGCGCTGAGCTTTTTGGCGTTCACATTGCTTTATACGCCGTGTGTTGCCGCGGTTTCTGCGGTCAGGCGGGAGTTCGGAAACCTTAAAGGCACTGTTTATGTCATATTCTGTCAAACAGGGATCGCGTGGATCGTCGCCTTTTGCGTCTATCAAATCGGCAAGATATTTTTGTTGTGATGATTTCGGCGCGATCGTCACGGCGTACTTGCTCTGTATCAAACGGCGCGCGGTGTTCGCGTCATTTTTTTTGCCAACGGCAAAAATACTTTTCCGACAGATCGATCACGGCGTAAAACAAAAGCCCCAAAAGCGCCATCGCGATTATACCGGCGAACATCAAGTCGTATGACCTGCGGCTCATGGCGTCTGAGATATAATAACCGACTCCGTCGGCGGAGGCGAATGTTTCGGCAAAAAACAATACGGCGACGGCTGTGCCGAGCGAGATGCGTAAAGAGGTGAATATCTGCGGCAGGGCGTAGGGCAGTACGAGATGGCGATATATTTGCGTTTTTTTTGCGTTTAGGGAACGGATCGATTGAACGGCGGTAAGCGGCACTGATTTTGACGCGTCACGGGCCGCGACCGCAACCTGAAAGAATATCACCAATGTAAGGAGGATTATTTTCGGAGAATTACCGATGCCGGTCAGTATCACAATTATCGGGAGAAAAACCACCTTGGGCAGCGGATAGAGGACCCGGATAAAAGGGGTCAAAAGCCGGTCGGCCGACTTGTTCCGGCCCGTCCAAAGACCCAAAGGCACGGCCGTTAAGGAGGCGATCAGGAGAGAGAAAAAAACGCGGCCGGAGCTTATCAAAATATGCTTGGTTATCTCGCCGCTGAGGACGATTCGATAAAAAGCCGCAAAGGAAGCCGTCGGCGTCGGTAAAAACGCCTTATTCAACAGCAGCGCGGCAGAATACCATAAAGCGAAAAACACAGCGACAGCCGAGACGGCGCCGGAAAATCTGTTACGCAAGCGTTCCACCTCCGTTTTTACTCTCTCGGAGTTGTGCCCTCACCGAGTTGCACAGGCGGAAAAACATAGGACTTCGGCGATAATCCGGTTCTCCGCAATGCGGATTTTCCTCCACATTTGCGAGCTTGCCGGGCTCGGGACCGAAAATCGCTATCCTTTGCCCGATAAAAACCGCTTCTTCTATGTTGTGGGTGACCATGATCAATGTTAGCTTCGATTTTTCACACATATTGAGTACGATATCTTCCATGCTTTCCTGCGTTATGACGTCCAATGCGGCAAACGGCTCGTCCATTAAAAGCACTTTCGGTTCCGTCACCAAAGCCCGGGCTATGGCCACCCTTTGCCGCTGGCCGCCCGAAAGGCTTTCGGGATAGGCGTTGAGCTTATCCGCCAAACCCATTTCCTCCAACAGCGGCGTCACTTTTTTTTTGATCTCCGCTTTATCCGCTCCGCGCAGCTTCAGGCTCAAGGCCGCGTTTTTATAAACGGTCTTCCACGGGAAAAGACCGTAATCCTGAAGTATCAGGGCAATGTCGGCGTGAGGGGAGGTCATCGGCCGGCCGTTGTATAAAACAGCGCCTGAGTTCGGGACGGCCAAGCCGGCTGTCAGGTAAAGCAAAGAGCTTTTGCCGCAGCCTGAAGCGCCGACAACGGCAAGCCGCTCCCCGTCTTTTACGCGAACGCTTACGCCGTTGACGGCGTTCGTGTGCGTACCGTCGAGATTATCATATCGCAGGAATACATTATCAATGTCTATCATACGTAACGAAGACCTTCCTTCAGGGCTGACGCACAGCGAAACGAGAGTCCACCATGTCTTCGTAGGAGCAGATTTTTTCGCAAAGACCTTTTTCGAGCATCCAATCCGAAACATCGGCCATAAGCTCGGCGTCCGGCAGCGCGCGGGGGGTATACCGGGGGGTGGGATACAGATCTTGCAGAGCTTCCGGGATGCGGCAGAATTTATATAAGGCGCTTCTGACAGCTTCAGAATCCGGATTTTCGTTAATAAAGACCATTGCCTCAAAATAAGCGTCCATAACTTTTTGAATTTCGGCTCCCTTGGAGTCGATCGCTTTTTGCGTGAACAGGACCACAGATTGGGAATAGTTTTTTTCTGACTGAGTAAAGTCCGCGACGACCGAAGCCCCGTTCAAAACGGCCAACGACGCCAAGGGATCGGGCAGGATGGCGGCTTTGATGCGGCCTCCCAAAAGAGCCTCAAGGCGCAGGCCCAAATCGGGTATGTTTATAATTACGGACTCATCCGCGCCGAAGCCCGATAAAGAGGCGATCTTATCGTTCAGATAGTGTATCAAGGTGTTGCTGCCCACCGCCACCGGCACGCCTTTCAGATCGGCGGCGTCTTTGATGTTTTGGTTCCCCGGCGCCGCCAAAAGCACAAAGCGGCCCTCGGTTATTTTCGCTCCCAAGGCGACGCATACCGCCTTGACGTCCGTATCGCCTTTTTTCAGCAAATTTGCGACGATCAGATCCGTCATATCGCCGTCGATCCCGCCGGCTTCCAAGGCGGTCTCTTTATCAACGGCGCTGCCGAAAGTAATAAGCTCCACGACAGCCCCGTGTTTCGTGTAGAATCCCTCTTGTTCGGCCGTAAAAAACGGTAAGCTGTCGTCGATGGACAGCAAACCGATTCTGATCAAATTGTCCGGAGCGGCTTTCGGGCCGCAAGCCGGCAAAAAGAAGAGGCCGGCTGAAAACAAAAAAAGCAACAGTATTTTTTTGCTCAACGGCTTCGACCTCTCTTTCGATTTACGCTTTTACTGTCTTACTGTGTTCTCCGTCTGCGTGTTTTTGAGCGCCGAAAGGCGCTCGGTCTATGCTTTTTCAGTAAAAGCTTTCGCCGGCGAGCTTTTCGCGCCACAGTTCCGTCAGCGCGCTGATATCGCTTTTAAACTCTTCATTTGTTTGTGCTTTGCCCTTTTTATGTTCCTCAAGCACCTCAAAAACAAACCTGTCGGCGCCGTGTTTCTCCATATCTTCTTTGAGTTTCAAATACACGCTTGATCCGGTTTTCAGGGCAAACTCAAACCGGTTTTTACTGCTCTGCATGTCCAAAGATGTGTCGAGAAAGAGTTTGTTGTTAAGAGTGTTTCTTATCAGGTATACGCCGCCTGTTATTTCCCTCTCCGAATACAGGGCTCGGAGTTCTTTTTTTCGGTCTTCGTTTTTCAAAACGCAACCGCCTTTCCGCAACGATTTTCAGCCCCGGTAAGAGGGCTGAAAATCGTGAAATCGATAAAACCGCAGTACCGCGTTCTCTATATGATAAATGGTTTCTGTTTTCCTTGGGGAACGTACGCGATCCAACTGCCGTCGACCTTTATCTGTTTGATATCCTTATCGTATATGTCCGAACGGCTGTTTTTATCGTCGACGTCATATACTCTGTACGAGTTTTCACTTGATATTTTCAGCACCCGTTCGACGCACATGACCTTGTCCTGCCCTGCAGCGTTTATTTTTAGCAGATCACCGACTCTTATAACCATTTTTTGCCCTCCCGGCGCAATAGGTTTTTTATATCATTCGCTCGCCCTCCCGGCGGCGCGTGTTAATGATAACATATTCCGGACCTGCTGTTAAGATGTATTTTTGAGCCGGGTGTCAGAATTTGCCAAGCTGATGACCGGCTGTGAGGTCCCGTGTGTTATCCTTCGCTTATATGCAGGGTGGAAGAAGGGCAAGCGCGCGTTGTTGCCTTGCAAAGAAAAACCGCTCCGGTTTTATTATATTAAGCATCATTTTTGGATTCTAAAAACAAGCATTTTTAGAATCCAAAGTCGTGTTTTTATGACTGTAATAATTGTAATATAACAAAAACAGAATCATTATGTGTTTGAGAGCCTGTTTGTATCTGCGAACGGGGCAGGAAACGGCAGTAAGCGGCTGTCAAGCTGAGAACAAAAAAACTCACATGATTTCAAACAAATTCTTTGAAAACTTTAAGATTCCATCGTCCCGCATTTTACACAGCTCATTCGACATCGCGCTCCTGTCAACACAGAGGTAATGCGCCAATTCCTCACGGCTGTAAGGAATCGAGAACTTCTTTGCGGCGCCTCTTTGATAGTCAAAGAAAGACATTAGTTTTTCTCTGGTAGTCCGCTTGGAAAGAATATCGATCTTTTGATTTAACGTCAGGTTTTTTTGAGCGATCGGTTTCAACATATTTTCAATCAGCCGGGTATGGAAAGGACAGATAGCGCTGCAGGCTGTGATAATTTTCTTGTAATCAATAAACAGAATCTTCGCATCCTCTGACGCTTGTACAGTTACAGGACTGTGGTCGACGCCGGCGCACGCGAACACCTCGCCGAAAGATTCCGAAATGCCAAGCTCAGTCAGGATGGTGATGTTTCCGTTCATATCCTCTTTAATGACCTTTACGCCGCCCGACAATACCAATCCGACAAAGTTTACAGTATCACCGGACAGCAGGATCACATCCCCTTTTTTATAAGCGGTTGATCTTGCCGACAGGCAGGACATCATGCTCTTAAAGTCGCTGAAAGCAATTCCTTGAAATAAGGGGTTGCTTTTTATTGTATCAAAAATCCTTTTCACAATCTCACCATTTCGTTGTATAAACAACATACTTATTGTTTTTATTATAGTATGCTTCACTCAGAAAATCAAGACGAAAGACTAACTATTAAATGTCAAGTCCCAAAATAAAAATTCCAAGATAGAGTTAGAGGCGCAAATTAGAGTACAGTAAAAAGAGCGTCCATCGGCGCTCGAAGAAAAGTTATTAAGTTAGTTAGACTTATACGGCTCGGGTGAACGACTGCCCGGATTTCTCCAGAGCGTAAATGAGCCTCACGAGTTTCTTGGCAGCATGAGAAACGGCGACGTTGTAGTGCTTCCCCTCCGAGCGTTTTTTGGCAAGGTAGGTCGCAAAGGTCGGCTCCCAGTGGCAGACGTATTTGGTGGCGTTGAACAGCGCGTATCGCAGATAGCGAGAACCACGTTTCTCCATATGTGAATAGGACGATGTGATCTGCCCTGACTGATATGTAGAAGGTGAAAGTCCGGCATAGGCAAGAATCTTGTCGGGAGAATCAAAACGTGAGAAGTCGCCGATTTCAGCAAGAATCATGGCTCCCATGCGATAACTAATGCCTGGAATTGTCAGGATGGGTGAACCTATTTCATCCATGATAGCTTTGATTGCGGCTTCGATTTCATCAATTTCCGTGCTCAGCTCACCAATGAGCTTAATGGTGTGCCGCAGCTCAAGGGATTTGGCCGGCATCCGTGAGCCGATGGAGTGTCTGGCTGCGTCTCTGATGGCAATAGCCGTGTCCCTGTCATAATGTCCCCTTGAAGCATCATACAGAATAGTTTTCAAGTGTGTTAAGTGTGCGTCGGCAATTTGCTGAGCGCCTGGGTATTCACTCAGAAGCGCGTAGACAGAGGCCAAGTGTAGTGTAGGAACTAATGCCTCAAGTTCAGGGAAAAGGATAGAAACAAGCCTAGATACAGATGATTTGAGTTTAGCCCTCTCTTTCACCTTGTCGAAACGATAACGAGTGAGTGATTTTAGTTCCTCATTGTGATATGCTGTGTCTGTGTAGGACTTGAGGTTCACATCAGACATAAGCATAGCGGCAATCGTTCGGGCATCAACCTTATCCGTCTTGGTTTTTCTGAGACTGAGGCTCTTTCTGTAGAGAGCGGTATGGAGTGGGTTGATGACAAAGGTGGCGAGACCTTTGTCAAGAAGGAATCCGAGTAGATTGTAGCTGTAGTGTCCGGTGGCCTCAAGTCCTACTTTTACTTTGCTCAAAGTGCCGGACGTGTTTCGGATTTTTTGAAAAAGGTCATTAAAACCGTCCATGCTGTTTGGAATAGTAAAAACATCATTCAGCACCTCGCCATCCAAACTCATGATGAAACAATCGTGATTGTCCTTGGCAACGTCAATCCCGACACAGATCATAGCGTATCTCCTTCGTAAAATGGATTCGATACTGCTTGGGACCACAGAACTCTTTGCGCTTGTAACCTCGTTCCACATAAACCGTCGTGCGGTATCTAACTGATCAACAAACTTACAAAGAGACTGTGGTTGGAGCCTTTCGTAAACCATCGTGTGGTAGGGGTTAAAAACCAATCCACAGTATCCCTTACAGTGTAGCATACCGTCCTTGGAGAGGGACGCTAATAACTACTACTCTATAATACGAGGGGTTTATTAAAGAGAGCGATTTCCTGGTGGGAAAGCGCGGCATAAATGATCTGACGAAAAGTCCCGGCGACGCGATATTGAAAGGGCTGTTTACCCCTCTGCAATACGCCGATCTG
>WRJA01000073.1 GCA_009782435.1 Oscillospiraceae bacterium | reverse complement strand
GAGGATGTCGTTTATTATACCGAGCAGCATGTCGCCGGAGGCGTATATCTTGTCAAAAGCTTCTTTTACCCCGGGGTCAAGAGCTTCGTTTTGGAACTGTATCTCGGTGATCCCCAATATGGCATTCATCGGCGTGCGTATCTCATGGCTCATGTTGCTCAAAAATTCGCTCTTCGCCTTGTTTGCCGCTTCCGCCTTTTCAAGCGCGTTTTCAAGTTCGTTACGAAGCTGCATGCTCTCCGTTATATCGTCTATATTACCCGCTACTGCGGCAACGGTCCCGCTGTCGTCTATGATCGGGGTGGTACGCACCCTGAAAATCTTGCCGTCTATTTCGGAGGTCCAGTCTTGCGGCCCTTCAGTGAAAGTTTTGTTGACATTTTCAATTATGTCAAGATGTCTGTTTTTCAGCCGGGCGACTTCGAGCTTTTTCCCCTGGAGGAAATCAGGCGTAACGCCGATCTCAGTCAGATAAAGTCCGTCAAACAGTGTTATGATCCCGTCGCTGTCAACATTCCAGATCACGCCCGAATAGTTGGAGATGACCGCCTTTAATTGCGCGGCAGTTTTTCTTGTGTTTTGTATCATTTCATCGCGCAAGAGAGCGTTAGCCATCATAAGGCATGCGCTTTGCAGTATGCTGATTTCATCCTTTGAAAGGGAGCGTTCGTTTTTCATGTCGCTGAGGTCAAAAAATCCCCAAAACTTTTCTTGAATGAACATCGGTATTATAACCAGAGTCTTAATGCCGAAGCCGTCCAAAAACTCCTGTTCAGCCGGTGAAAGGTCTGAGAAAGGACTGTTGATATTCTCGCCTCGTGAAAATCTTTCTTCCCAACCGGGCGAACCGGAATAAGGAAAAGGCAATCCGAAAGGCGCGGATTTTACCGTGTGTCCGATTTCGCTGCGCCATTCATATCTGTTTACGTAACATGATTCACCGTTAGATTCTTCGTTTTTCCATATCTGAACGCTGTCAACATCGACTGCGCGCCCCAAGAGTTCCATGCCTTGAACTATGCATTCCTCAATATTTTTCTCATCGTCTGTTGACAAGAGTATATCAGCAACGCGGCCCGCCGTCTCAAGCAACTTGTCGCGCAGCTCTATATCCCGCATCATTTGCTTATGTTCTCTCAGATCCCTTATGAATGACGTTACGATTTTTTCGCCCTTATATTCCACGCAAACTAAAGTGATCTCGGCGGGTATGGGCTCGCCTGCCGGTGTTTGGTGCATCCATTCGAAAACGCAGGTTCCTCTTTTAAACGCTTCCTGCAGGAGGGCGCCGGCTTTTTCCTTCGATGGTTTTCCGTCCGGCTGAAACCCGGGTGACAGTTCCTGACCCTGAAGTTTTTTCATATGCTCATGCTTATCAGTCATATTAAATAGCTTCAGCGCGGCTGTATTACAGTCTATTACATTACAGTTTTTATCCCATAGGTGCGCGCAAAGAGGATTAGCGTCAAACATTATACGTACGCGCTCATCAGCTTCGCGCATTTTTTCCAATGACGCCACCCTGTCGCTGGCGGCAAGATTCTTAATATGTTCTTCTCTGGCTGTTTCCATGGTATTGACGATGCAGTTTGCCGGAATATTAACTCCGAGAGCAATTTTTCTCGCCATGTGATAACAGGTTTCCGAACCGCACGCGCCGCAATCTACATTTTGTTTTTCTTTATCATCTTTTCCCAGCAAAATAAAGGCTTTTTTTATGTCTTCGTCGTTTATGCTCGGCTGCGGCGTCTCGATACGGTGGTATTCTCTTAAAAAATCTGAAAGTCTGAATCTTTCGTCATATTCACTGTAAAGAGAATCAAAATACTCTTTCGCCCGCCCCTCGGTCGCAGCTTGTTCCGCGTTTTTCATCGATTTGCCGATCTCAAAAATGTTTTTGTCATGCATGGCGGCCGGACCTATATTGCAGCCTTCCGCACAGTTGAGCACATCAAACACTTCCGGCAGCACATCGTCGTCAGCCGTTTCGTAGGTGTTCAGTTTGTCGTAGACGTCAAAGCCTTCCGCTTTAGAGATATGTATTTTTTTGCCGAAACGGAACTCAAGGTTTTCTTTCAAGCCGCCCGGCATCGGGAACAGTGAACCCAATCCGCTCTCTTGGTGGTCAAACCAAGTTTCTTCTTCCGGCAGTTTTATTTCGTTCTCTTCAATATACTCTTTAAGTTTGGCAAAGGTTATATTATACTGCACCAAACCGGTATCTTCAAATTCATCGGACTTCGCTATACAAGGGGAAACAGCCGCAATTTTATCTTTTATACCCTCATAGTCTTTCATATATACCGCCAAACATGACATGGGGCTGTGTACGGGCGATAAATACTTTAAGAGACCCGGTCGGTATACTTCGCAGTATGAAACAATAGCGGGACAAGGCTGAGTAATGAGCGGCGTTTTTCCGGTTTGCTCGATATATCTGACATGCCCCCATATGCAAATATCGGCTCCTAAGGAAACGTCGTAAATCTTATTTACACCGAGTCTTCTCAGATATGTAAACAACCTTTTCATGTCCGGCATGTTCGATTTAAGTGAAGGGGCGGTAATCAGAGATATCGGCACGCCCGCGGATAAGTCATTGAAAAAACGTTCCGTATCATCATAATACCGGCGCGCTTTATGTTTGCACGCCGATATGCATCGTCCGCAATTTATGCATTTGGAATGGTCTATCCTGACTTTAATATTGTCGGCTTCATCCTGATACGTAATGTTGGCAAGTTCCATCGGACATTCTCTTACGCACCTGTTGCAGCCGACGCATAATTCCAGATCGGTCTTAATAACTTCTTTCATCCCGGTCCCCCTCCGCAGAAAAAATGCCGATACCGGCACGCTGCTCGCCTCAGCAGCGCCGCCCGACGCAGTTATCTTCCGCCGGCTTCTTTTTTGTCATGTCCGGCAAATTCCTCTTCAGCATCCTTGAAAATCTCAACCAGCAAGGGGTCAAATTGCGTGCCCGAGGCGTCTGTGATGATCTTACAGGCTTCATCATGCGTGAAAGGTTTTTTGTAAGGGCGCTCGGAAATAAGCGCGTCGTAAACGTCGGCGATCGCCATGATCCTGCCTTGCAGCGGTATATCGGTCTCTTTGAGCTTATTCGGATAGCCTTTTCCGTCCCAGCGCTCATGATGAGCGATGGCAAAAGCTTTAGCGTTTCGCAGAAACTCAACATTTCCGGTTCTGGAAACGATTTGGTCGATGATACGCTCACCCTCTACCGTATGGTTTTTCATTGCCTCGAACTCTTCGTCCGTCAGTTTCCCGGGTTTGTTAAGTATGCTGTCGGGAATGGAGATTTTTCCGATATCATGCAGTCTGGCAGAGGAAACAAGCGACTCCAAATTCATATGGCGTATCTCTTCGCAGTATATCCCGCGATCCAGCATATCCCTTATCAGCAGCTCGATATATGTTGTTGTTCGTTCGATGTGGCCTCCGGTCCCCAAGTCGCGCTTTTCAACCATATCGGCAAGAACGAACACTATGCCGTTTTGCAGTTTTTGGAGCTGCTCGGTCCGCTCACGAATGATTTTATCTATGTCTAAATGTGTTTTTATGCGGTTGAGGAGCACAGGCGTTGAAAAAGGCTTTGTGATAAAGTCGACAACGCCCATCTGAAAGCCCCGCGCTTCAACAGCGGCGTCATTCATTCCGGTAAGAAATATTACCGGGATATCCGAGAATGCGTCATTATTTTTCAGCCGGCGCAATGCCTGATAACCGTCCGTACCCGGCATTTCAATATCAAGCAATATCAGATCAGGTTTGATTTTTTCAAGCATGGTGAACATTTTTTCAGCAGACGGCAGGGTCATCACACTGTATTGTTCTTCCAACGCCTCTTCAGCCATTGACAGATTTGTATCGTTGTCGTCCACCACAAAAATCGTCTTTTGCATTCCCGCGTACCTCCCGGATGAATAATGACCACCCTGAATTTCATTATATCACACGATAAGCCTGTTTGCTATTTATTTTTCAGCCATTACGAAATGCTCTCGAGATATATGACCGCCTCCCGCACCGCATGCTCATCGTTCGAGGAAACCACAACGTCGGCAATATCTTTTATTTGCGGGCAGGCGTTCGCCGGCGCAACGGCAATGCCCGCGAATTCGAGCATTTCAGCGTCGTTGAAGTAGTCTCCTACGGCGCACACGCGCTCGCGGGCTATATTCAGTATTTCCGCAACAGCGCTCAGTCCGCGGCCTTTATTAACTCCCGGGCGCATCAATTCGAGGTAATGAGCTTCCGTATGAACGATACAGAACATACCGGGCCAACGCTCGTTCAAATATCGCTCAACGCGCTCGAGATACGAAGGCTCTTGCGTCAGATTCAATTTCATGCATTCGCCTTTGATATCGCGAACGTCGGACAGCGCATACGGCGCTCGAATTATCTCACAGTGCAGACGTGTCACGTCGCTCCCTCTGCAAATATACATCTCATCGATCGTGAAAACCTCTATGCCGAGTTCGGGGAAATTTTCGGCAAGTCCGCTAACAAGCGCCGGGATATCCGCTTCGTGCGGCATGCTTTTCAAGAGCTTTTTTCCGGCTGTATCATAAACAGCGGCGCCGTTGAATGAAATGACCGGCGCGTTTATATTTATCCTGTCCGCATACAGAGCGATCGCTCTTACCATCCGTCCGGACGCAACGGTAAACAGACCGCCGTTATCGGTAAAGTACTTTATCGCCTCAGTGTTTTCACGGCTTATCTCATGCGCCGAATCCAAAAGAGTGCCGTCCATATCGCTGACCAGCAATGATCCGTCAAACTTTGCCATTTTGCTCCCTTCGCCTTTCTGATAATAAGTTTAACGCTAATGAAACCGCCGCGCACCGTGTGCGCGGCGGCTCTTTGCTTTTTTATTTTTGTTTCGTTATTTTTCAGCCGATCTTGCTTTTCTTTGTTCCGCGCATTTTGAACGCCGTGAACATCCCGGCGAGAGATACTCCGATCAGGGAGAAGAGCAGGGGCAGCATCGAGTTGTCGCCGGTCTGCGGGAGGTCGCCCAGCGGCACTTCCTCTTCGATTATCGTCTCCGGAGGGGCCTCTGCGGGCGCGGGAGCCAGCGGAACTTCGGGCGTCGGTATATTCACAACTTCGGTAGTGTCGTTACGCTGCGGGATATCTCCGTCGTCATCGCCGCCGCCGTCGTCACCGCCGCCGCCGGTGGTCCTTGAATTTACGAACACACGATAGTCAAGCTCAAAACTTAATTCAAGCTCCGTGATCTCATCATCGAATACAACAGCTAACACCTCATCTTCAAGTATCACTTCAAAAGAAAGGCCCTGCCGGTAGTTCGCCAAAGTCCAGATTGCGGGGACATTTTCTTTTATCACATATTTGCCGATATCATCTTTTGTGAATGTGAAGCTGACCAGACCGGCGGCGTCGTTAAAAGAATTATCTGTCGGATCTTCCTCGCCGTCTTTGTAGAGAACAAACTCAAAGGCTCCCGCCGCAGGCGTTCCGACCGCTCCGTTCACCAGAGTCCTCTTGTAAAAGTCCACAGTCACCGGGTCCGGATCTTCGGGGATTTCCTCATCTTCGTCAGCTTCATAAGCGTTTGTAAACGTAACCGTCTTATCAGCGTCATCCTCGATCGTTACCCATACGCCTTCTGAAGCATCGTCACCATCAACTGTAACGCTGATAAACCTGTAGCCGGATACAGCATCGGCGGCTTCGTCGCAATCCTCGACGATCAAATAGTCGCCTTCCGGAAGCTCAAGATATCTTGCCCATACTCCGTTCACCAACATCGTGATGTTGTTCTCATTTACTTCGCAGCTTATCTGCGTTTGGTTACCATCCTCGTCGGAAACGGTGAATTCAAAGCATATCGGATAATCGTCAAAGTCGGCATCAAGGCCTTCCACTATTTTTTCGAGGAACAAACGTCCGGGTTCCGGATCCGGCTCAATCTCGGGAGGCGTACCGCCGGGATGATAGACTTGCGGATTGCCGCCTTTAAGCTCATCTGTTTTATTACTGTAAGCAACCCAGTCATTTCTGCCGCACACAGTGCAATAAAACTCATCGTGATCCAATTCCCATACCGAAACATCTTTTCCTTTTTCGTCTACGTCCATACCGACTTTAACAAAAGTCACAGGCCCTCCGCCGTAAATGACTCCGTCAACCTCGACCTCGACCCGTCCGTTACCTCCGTTTTGGCCGCAGTGGAAACTGTTTCCGTTCGGATACGTTTTTTGCTCAGTAATATCGCCTGTACTTGCCAGCGCCGGCAGACCGAGCGCGAACAGCATGGTCAGCGCAACCGCGACCGCCAATATTTTTACAGCTGTCTTTTTCATGATACTTTCTCCTTTTTAATCAATTAAATTATATTTATATATTATCAAGAACCGGCTGTTCGCCGGGCCCGCTCTTATAAACGGCATCACCGTTTTTTTATCATCCGTTCTCATGCCGGTCTCACCTCAATCCGAAACCGGAATGATCATCTCCGCTCCGGCCAGCGGTACCTGTTCGTCTTCCGACACAATATATTCTTTCTGCGAAAACGATCCGAGCAATACCGCCAATAACGCGGCTGCCGCGCAAGCCGCCAGGGACACAACGATCCCTTTTATACGCCGGGTGCCCGGCTTTTCCTGAAGCTTCTCTTCGCCGTCATGCAGCTCGGTCTCTGTTTTTTCTTTCCGCCAGTCGTCACCCCAGCGCTTACGCAGAGTATATCCCGTTTCCGGCTTGTGTTCGATCCAAATAAATCCCGAGCCGGCTTCATTGAGCTTTCTGACAAGTGAGTTGAGTATATTTATCGCAGCTTCCCTGCTGCCGAAGCCGTTTCCCGTGTTCCAAACTTTCGCGCAAAGCACTTCCGTCGCTATTGTTTCGCCTTCTCTCTCAGCAAGCATACTCAAAGCTTTAAACTCGTTTTCATCAAGGGAGAGTTCCGCGCCCGTAACGATATCGGCCTTTTTGGTGTGCATGTTGAGATTCAGAGGTCCGACCAAACGCAGATGACCGTAATCGTCGTTGTACGTACTCGTCTCCTTATGATCCGTACCGGCCGCCCCCTTTCGAGAATACATTTTCCCTTTTTCTCTGTGTGTATTATTACACATGTATGATCGAACAGCGCAAAAGTCACGAATTTGTGACTTTTGCGCTGTTCTTCTGTATTTCCGCAGCCTCTTTCGCCCGCGGCGCTTCGTATTGCCGACGGAGCCCTATCATCTTATTCCCTACTCCCGCTCAAAAATATAACCCTCGCCCCGTTCCGCCGTTATCGTGTATCCGGAGCCTTCCAGTTTTTTTCTGAGGCGGTATATCATTGTTTTTAAGGAACCCGCGTCGCCCGCCATTTCCCTCCCCCATACTTTTTCGTAAAGATAGCCGGCGCTTACGGTAATTTCAGGGCGCTGCACGAATTGCTGAAGCAAGGTATATTCTTTTTGAGATAACACCATATCCTCTCCGTTGAGAAACGCTCTCGCCGACGCCGGCTCAAGTTCTAACGGACCGATCTCCAAAATGTCCGGAACTAAAGAAGCCCTACGCAAAAGGGCCTCGACTCTCTTGAGGAAAACAGAGAGTTCATATGGTTTTGTAAGATAATCGTCGCCTCCGGCTTCAAGCCCTTTTATTATATCTTTCGGCGTTCCCATAGCGGTCAAAACAAGTACCGGGACATTTGAGGTCTTCCGCAGTTCATTAAGAAAATCCAATCCGTTCCCGTCCGGCAGGATGACGTCCAGAATGATCGCGCTCGGCCTTTCTTTGCCGCTTATCTCTTGCGCCTCGGCAACGGTATAGGCCAAACGAAGTTTATATCCGTGCCGTTCCAATATCATTTTGTTGTTTGACTGTACTACCGGTTCATCCTCGACCAAGAGTAAATACCCGTGATTATCCATTTTCATGCTCCTTATCGTTCGGTCCCGTATATAAAGGCAATGTAAACGTGAGTACGGCGCCTTGCAGATTTTCGCTTTCCGCGGAGATAGTTCCGCCGTGGGCTTCGATCGCGCTCTTGCATATCGAAAGGCCCAAACCGGTCCCGCCGTCGGATACGCCCCGGTCAAAAATACGCTGTAAGATATCGGGTTTTATACCTGCGCCGTTATCCCGCACGGTTACAGTTATCATCCCGTTTTCTTTAAAAGCCCTGACGCTTATCTCCCCGTCTCGCGTGTGACGGTTGGAGTTTGACAATATGTTCGACAAAACGTGCAGCAGCATATCGCCGTTGCCGAGAACAAGAGGAAGCGCCGGCGGAATATCGATCGACAGTTTGTTCCCGTTCCTTTCCAAAAGAGCGCGGTAAGTTTCCGCTCCCTCGCGCAAGAGCGGCGCAATATCCAACGGCTCCATTTCCTTTCGGTCGTCTTGCAGATCGGAGTATTTCATCGCGCTGTCCACCATCCGGGCCATAAGCATTATCTCATGATTGGCGTTTCCCAAAACTTCCTTTACCGTCGTTTTATCAAGCTCAAAGTCGCACATGTCTATTACGTTAAACACGCTCGTCGATATGACGTTAAGCGGAGTCTTGAAATCGTGGCTCATGTTTTCAAAAAATTCATTTTTCATGCGGTTCAGTCTGTCAAGCGCTTCATTGTCCGAAATGAGCGACTGTTCCCTGATATTTGCCTCGATCGCAAGGCGTTCCGTCGTTCTGCCGCGCAGCATCAGAATGATCAAAAAACACAATACAACTACAAGGCATCCGAGCGAACTGACAGCCCCGATGACCCACGGGCGGCGAGAATCCGCCATCTGCCGGCGGTAGTCGTAAGTCCTGCCTGTCCATTCGTCCGCTATCCCTTTTGTATCTGTCATACGAAGCGCTTTATCGACCACGGAGCACAAAACGACTTCGTTGATATTAAAGCCGAAGGTCGATACCAATGTGTAATTAAAAATTATATTGGTCTTATATCCCGCCTGTTCCTGATAATGAGTCAGAGCCATAAGTTGATTCCGGCTTGCCATCAGCAAATCCACCTCGTCGTTCTGCAGGGCGAAAAAAGCGTGTTCATAACCGGGGTATTCCTTTTTGTACAGATGGTTCGGGAACCATCTTTCAAACATTTCATTTTGTGCGGAATTTGTTACCACGCCGACTTTTGATATCCATACCTCGTTGAAGTTGACTTTATGCTGTTCCGATTTTGACACAAGCGCGTACAGGTCGGAAAAAAGCGGCGTTTCGGGCCACAAAAAGCGGCCCTCGCGATCCGGTGTTCTTATGAGTTCGGAAATAACGGACACTTCGCCGTTTTCAAGCATATTCAGTATTTCCGGCCATTGAGTGTATTCATCGGAAACAAGTTTAAAGGTCAGCCCCGTAAGCTCCTCCACTTCCGCGATAACGTCAAAGCATACCCCTTGCCACTCCGCCTCGCGGAAATTGTATATGCTTGCCGGATAATTGTCGTATTCCGCAGCGAATTTTACAGACGGATTATTTTTTATGTATTCCCTCTCCTCCGGGGTCAGAAGCGATGTAAGCTTTTGCCGTTTGTATTCCTTCTCCCCGCGAAGATACAACTGCGTA
>WRJA01000072.1 GCA_009782435.1 Oscillospiraceae bacterium | reverse complement strand
TTCCGGATAGAGCGGACCGCTCGGACCGCATAAAGTCTCGTCAGTCGCGCTGTGAAGTTCAATTCCGTCGAAACCCATGTCCTGCGCCATATTGCTGAAATCTTCCCAGCTGTATCCGTGCCATCCCTTTGTCGAAAAAGAGAGTTTCATTTCAGGTTCTCCTCGTAGATTATTTTGTTAAGTGCGTCGGTATAAGCTCGTATCGCAGCGCCGATAATGTCAGTTGAAATGCCTTGACCCGCAAAGAGTTTTCCGCCGCTGCGCAGTCGCACAAGAGCGTTTCCCATTGCTTCCCGGCCTTCCGTGACGGAACGGATGCGGAAATCATCGAGCTCAAAACGACGGCCGCATATCTGTTCTATTGCAAGAAAGGCTGAGTCGACCGGGCCGTCGCCGCTCGAGAGCCCCCTGACCGGTTGGCCGTCTTTTTCCATAAGTATATTTGCTGTAGGGGAAATGACGTTGCCGCTGTTTATTATGTAACTGATTATTTTATATGTTGCAGGGACCTGAAGAGCGGCGCTTGCGACGATTGTTTCCAATTCACGCGAGTTGACGCTTTTTTTAGCCGCTATTCTGCCGAAGGCTTCAAAAACCTTTGTAAGGTCTTCGTCAGACAAAGTATATCCGAGCCGCGTTACGGCGGAACCGACCGCGTAGATATCTGCACTTTTGTCCAAAGAAATTTCTTCGGGCATTTCGGATTTTCCCGCAGCGACGTCAGCCGGTTCCGCAGGGGCCGCGTTGTTGACGAGCCAAGACATTCTTCTGAGTGAAGCGCGCAGCGCCATCATATCCAATCTGCAGCAAACACCCATTTTTGAACCTTTAACGGAAAAAAGATTGGCGACGGCTTCAGTGTGCGGGAGAGCGGCGCTGCTGACGGTCGTTTTTATTTGTCCCGCTCCTGCGCCGACGGCTGAGGCGCAGGAGGCAAGAGCTAAGCCGAGTTCGTTTGAGCATTGCACGGATAAGACCGTTTCGGCAAGAGAGGGAACAGCGGCTGATATATCGGATAAAAACGCGGCAAACTCATCAGGCAGCATATTTCCGGCAGAATCGCATATCGTAACTGTTTTTGCGCCTGCGTTGACGGCCGTTTCGATCGCGGCGCAGAGAAATTCGCGGTCAGCTCTGCCGGCGTCTTCGGCCGAGAACTCAACGTCATCACATAAGTCTGCCGCTTTTTTTACGAGTTTACTGATGAGCTGCATGATTTGAGCGGGTTTTTGTCCGCATAAATACTCCATCTGCACAACGGATACCGGTACGCTGACAAGGAGCCTGGGGTTTGCAGCGCCCTTTACGGCATTCCAAGCCGCAAGTGTTGATTCCTCTGTCAGCCCCGCAGGACAGGACAGTACTGAAGTCTTAAGCAGCGGCGCTATTGTGCGAATAAAGAGCGAATCGACTTTTTCATCGGCTAAAGGAGCTGTTTCGATAATATCCGCGCCTGATTTGTCGAGTTCCTTTGCCAATTCGATTTTTTCTTTAAAATTAAGAGAAAAACAGGAAGAATTGGCTTCTTCTCTCAGCGTAATGTCCGAAATTTTGATTTTTCTCATGTCGATCGGTCCTTTCCGGTAGAATTGAGTATCAAAACGTCCCTGAGATAAATCTCAGGGACGACATATCAATATATCGCGGTACCACCCGAATTGCCGCAGTAAATGCGACCGCTCTGCAGACTCATTTAAGTCTATTGCCAAGGTAACGGGGCATTCCGTAGTCCGGTTAAGACTCGGCTCGGGAGTGAGACCGCCTGTACCTTCGCGTATTGACTCGCATCGACCGTCAATTCTCTGAAACGCTTTCACGGCACGGCGTAATTCCGTCACAGCCTTTAATGATTTTTGATTTGAACTGATTATAGACCCGGCTCCGCAAACTGTCAACCCGGCTTTTAAAAAAACAGAAAAATTGATTTTCATTGACAAGAAGCATATCAATATTCATGCGCTGATACGGCGTAATGCACAAAAACCGGCTTTTTCAGAACTGCGGCTTGATTGTCACGGTAAAAAAGCAAGGGATTTATCAGCGTAATCATCTGCCCCATTTTTCGGAAAGTTTCTCTATTTGGGAAGTGAAGGCTGCTATGTCTTTGTTCGATCTTCCTTCACTTGAGCGTGCGACCGTGAGCAGTTTGTTTGCGGCGGCAATAAGTTTTGAGAACACGGAAACGGCGCGCGGATCGCGTCTTCGCTCGTGAGGTCTCTCTTCACGTATGCCGAGTGTCTCTCTTATTGGTTTTCCGGTTATAAGGTCATAACAGGTGCCGCTGTACGGCGCGACCGAGTTGTAGCCGTACTCCGTTTCAAGGCATTGACGGAAGTTCAGGCAAACCGCTTCATCGCCGTGGTTGACAAACACGACGCCGGGTTTTTTATCGAATGCGAGGAGCCAGTCGAGTAAGCCCTGTTTGTCCGCATGACTGCTCATACCTTCAAGTTTGGCGATCTCCGCGTTTACATTGATTTCTTCGCCGAACAATTTGACGGATTTTGCTCCGTCGAGAATGATTCTGCCCAATGTCCCCGGGGTCTGGTAGCCGACGAAGAGTATAAGGCTTTCGCTCTTCCATAAATTGTGTTTCAAATGGTGGCGAACTCGGCCGGCTTCACACATGCCGGAGGCGGAAATGATGACCTTCGGCGTCTTGTCGGAATTAATTATTCTGGATTCATCCGGCGATTCCGAAATGCGCAAGCCGGGGAACATCAGCGGATTGACGCCGGCGGAAAGCAGACGGTTTGTTTCTTCGTTGAAACTCTTCGGATTGCATTGAAGAAAGATCCCGGTAGCTTCGTTTGCCAGAGGACTGTCGACATAAACCGGAAAAACGCCGTGGCCTCTGACCATTTCTTTTGTTTTTATTTCCCTTATCATATAAAGGATTTCCTGAGTCCTGCCGACGGCGAAGGAAGGTATGACCACATTTCCTCCGCGATTAAGGGTCTTTTGGATATACTCTGCGAGTTTTGCCGCATTATCCGGTGTCTCGACGCGATTTTTGTCGCCGTATGTGGATTCGATAACTGCATAGTCCGCTATATCAATCACCGCCGGCCTGCCGGTTATGATCGGTCTGTTTGCGGTACCTATATCTCCCGAAAATACAAGCTTTTTTTCAACGCCGGTTTCGGTAAGCCAAACCTCTATACAAGCGGAACCGAGCAAATGTGCGACATCCTTAAAGCGTATATCGACGTTTTCCAGCACCTGCGTAAGGCGGTCATATTCCACGGGATGCAATTTTGCTATCGCGCCTTCAGCATCGTTGATGTCATAAAGAGGGGGATCCGGATCAAGTCCCGCACGTTTGGCTTTTCGGTTTTTCCACTCGGATTCTGACATCTGTATGTGCGCTGAGTCGCGAAGCATGACCCGGCAAAGATTACACGTTGACTCCGTTGCGTAGATCTTCCCGCGAAATCCGTTTTTATACAAGAGAGGCAGTTTGCCGGAATGGTCGATGTGAGCGTGCGTCAGCAAAACGCAGTCGATTTTCGCGGGGTTGACCGGCAACTCCTGATGCGCGAATATTTGCGGCCCCTGTTCCATACCGCAGTCGACAAGAATGTTTTTATCGTCGGCTTCTATAAGCGTGCAACTGCCCGTGACTTCGTTGGCGGCTCCCAAAAAGGTGATTTTCAACTTTATTGCCTCCCGTCACTCTATGCTTTTCCGCGTGCAATCAGTTCGTCCTTTTTTAGAACAGCGTCAAATGCTTGATGCACTGAGCTTTCAAAGCCGAGTTTTTGGAGTTCCAATATTCCCTCGATCGTTGTTCCGTTAGGAGAGCAGACTTTGTCAGTCAGAGACATCGGGTGTTCGTCTGATGAGGCCATAAGTTTTGCGCTGCCGAGGACCGCTTGGACCGCTATATTCTGCGCGAGATCGCGCGGCAGACCGGCGCGCACCGCCGCGCGCGACAACGCGTCGACATATAAAAACACGAATGCGACGGACGAGCCGCTCAGCGCCGTGAAAGCTCCGAAGTATTTTTCCGGAAGATCAAAGACGACGCCGACCGTTTCGAATATCCCTCTGGCGATCATAAGCCGTGATTCATCGGCAAAACTGCCCGGGCACAGAGCAGATGCGGCTTCTTTAACCTCCGCGTTGATATTGGGCATGACTCTGATAAAAGGTACGGGCTTGCCGAGCGCCGACTCATAAAAAGATATCTCTTTTCCTGCGGCAATTGAAATTAGTGTTTTGTCCCTGTCTAAAGCGGAGCTTATTTCGGGCAGGATTTCCGTCAAAACCTGAGGTTTCACAGCTAATATCACAACGTCCGTTCTGCCGGCAAGCTCCACGGGCGAAGCCGCGGGGATAATTCCGAATTTTTTCTCGCATTCCGATACTTTTTCCGGAATGCTGTCCGAGCCGAATATCTCGACTTTTGCAAATTGTTCCGACTCGCGCATTCCTGTCAAAATCGCGCCGGCCATGTTCCCGAGACCGATAAAACCGTATTTCATTAGGTTTTGTTCCTTTCGTTTTATGTGGTTGCCCTGATATGACCGTTGCCGTACGCCTTATATTTTACGGAGGTCAGTTCATTCAATCCGAGAGGTCCGCGCGCGTGAAGTTTTTGTGTTGAAATGCCGATTTCCGCACCCAGCCCGAATTCGCCGCCGTCGGTAAAGCGTGTTGACGCGTTGTGATAAACAGCGGCGGAGTCGACTTCGTTTAAAAAACGCTCGGCTGTTTCGGCGTCTTCCGTAACGATGCAGTCACTGTGCGCCGTGCCGTATCTGAAGATATGTTCCACGGCCTCGCTTATTCCTCCGACGATTTTCACGGCTATGATAAAGTCGTTATACTCCGCTCCCCAGTCGGACTCATCTGCTGAAACGGCATCCGGCAGTATTTTAAGCGTTTCCGCGTCTCCGCGTATCTCAACATTCTTTTTCCGAAGTTCCGCCGCTATTGATAAAAGGGCTTCTTTCGCGATATCTCTGTGGACCAGAACGCATTCGCAGGCGTTACAAACAGACGGTCGCGAAGTTTTTGCGTTATAAACTATATCTGCTGCCATTTTGACGTCGGCCGCTTTATCAACATAAACATGGCAGACTCCTGCACCGGTCTCGATGACCGGAACGGTTGAATTTTTTACCACCGTGCTTATTAGTTCTCTGCCGCCGCGCGGAATCAAGACGTCGACGTATCCGTTCAGTTTCATCAGCGCTTCAGCGCCCTCTCGGCCGGTAAAGGGTACAAGCATTATGCAGTCGGCCGGAAGTCCGGTTTTTTCGATGGCGGCGCGCATGACATTTGCTACAGCCAGATTGGAGTTTATGGCTTCCTTGCCGCCGCGCAATATGACGGTGTTACCGCTTTTAAGGCAGAGGGCAGCGGAGTCGGCAGTAACGTTCGGCCTTGATTCATATATAACCGCTATGACGCCTATCGGTACAGAAGTCTTAACAAGCCGCATGCCGTTTATGACTTTTTCGGAAAGCACTCTTCCCACAGGGTCGTCAAGTTCGGCGACCGCCCTTATTCCCGAAGCCATTCCGGCTATCCTCTCATCAGTGAGACTGAGCCTGTCCAAAAGAGCTTCGGAAAGCCCTGATTTTTTGCCGGCGTCGAGATCGATCGCGTTTTGAGTTTTGATAAAATCCTTGTTTTCTTCCAATGCGGAGGCAGCCGCTGAAAGCGCGCGGTTTTTTTCTTCGGTGCTTTTAAGGGACAGTATCCTTGCGGCCGCGCGAGCTTTTTCGCCTATCTCAGTCAGCATTAACAGTCACCGCCTTAAAAAATGTGTTCCTATATCGGCGCCTTCCATCAACGTGTATATATTGCGCGGATTCTTGCCGCTGATTATATAGACGTCAATGCCGGCGCGGGTCGCTGTCTCAGCTGCCGGCAGCTTTGTCGCCATACCGCCGGTGCCGAAGCCTGAAATCGTTGCATCCGCTGTGACTCGCAATTCGTCGGTTATTTCGCTGACGACCGGTATACGTTTGGCTGTGGGGTCGGTTTTCGGGTCCTTGTCATATAAACCGTCAGTCTCGGTCAGCATAACAAGCGCGTCAGCCGAAATGAGCTTGGCCACTGCGGCTGAGAGGCTGTCGTTGTCACCGTAAACGATCTCGTCTACAGCGACAGCGTCATTTTCGTTTACGATCGGAACGGCGCCGTATTCAAAGAGTTTTCCGATGGCGCGAAGGAGGTTCTCTTTTCGCTCAGGATGGTCAAAATCCGCTTTTGTAATGAGCAGTTGACCGACGTTGCGGCCGTACTGTCCGAACATTTTATCATACATGAACATCAATTCGCACTGACCTATGGTCGAAACGGCTTGTTTATCGGCAGTATCCGTCGGTCTGCACTTCAAACCGAGTTTTCCGACGCCCGCTCCGATGGCCCCCGAAGAAACCAAAACTATCCTGCGCCCGGAGTTGGCAAGGTCAGACAGAATCAGGGAGATTTCCTCAAGGGCTTTAATGTTGATCCTGCCGGCGTCGTGTATGAGCGTGGAAGTTCCGACCTTAAAAACAATGCAGTCAGCGTCTTTGAGCAATTACCGCAGCCTCCCGTTTCAGGAATATTTCTGTTTGTTCAGATGAATATCAGTTTAGCATTTAAAGAATTTAGTGTCAATCGCAACGTCTTTCCGTACAGCAGCGGGATTTTGTATTGCCCGACGTGCAAAACAGTGATAAGCTTAAGACCGGTGTGAGCCGGATCTTTTCAGGATTTGCAGCCTGAAACGGTTTGAAAACTGCATGAAGACGTTGAAAGGAATAAAACGGCTGATGAAATTGTGTTGTTTCATTAAAGAAGGCGAGAGCCGCCTCGGTTATCGCGGAGAGACAGGCGTTGCTGATTTGACCGCTGCCGGAATAAAAGGCGATATGAATGATTTGATATCCGGAGGGGCCGCGGCGCTTGCCGCCGTGCGTAAATTCGAGGAGAAAAGACTTCTTCCCGAGATACCCGAGGAGTTTGTTGAATTCGGAAAAATAACCGAACCGTCAAAAATCGTCTGTATAGGCTTGAATTATAAAGATCATGCCGCAGAGACCGGCGGCGAGATACCGGAGCAACCGGTCGTTTTCGGCAAATTCAACGACGCACTGTGCCCTGCGGGAAGTCCCATAGCGCTTCCTGATTCGCAAAGGTGCTATGATTACGAGGCGGAACTCGTCATCATAATGGGAGCTGTCGCCCGTGAGGTCCCTGTTGAAGCCGCCTCGGAATATATATTCGGCTATGCCTGCGGCAACGATTTGAGCGCGCGCGACTGTCAGTTTGTGTCAAACCAATGGCTCATAGGAAAGTCTTTTCCGGATTTCGCGCCCGCAGGGCCGTATATCGTGACCTCCGACAGTTTTGACCCCAACGGAAAGGATGTTATCTGCGAGGTCAACGGCATTCCGGTTCAAACCGGGAATACCCGGGATATGATATTCAACTGCTCAGAGCTTGTAAGCTATGTTTCGCGGTTTTTCAGACTGATGCCGGGTGATTTGATTTTTACAGGCACGCCCGCAGGCGTCATATTGGGAAAACCTAAGGGTTCGCGCGTTTGGCTGAAACCCGGGGACACAGTCTGCGTGACCGTTGAAGGTATAGGGACCTTGGAAAACCGGCTCTGTGAGCCGGTTGATATCGGCAACGGGAGTCCGGTTTGAAATTTCATCACGCGCTGAAAGCTTATAAAGAGTTATCGGATATCCGTTTTCATCGCCGAAAAGCGCTGTCAGCGCGTTTCACCGGCTAATATTTTAAGCGTCAAAAAGCGCCCGGCAGAGGATATCACAGCCGCTGAAGCGCAGGGGGTCGGATTAGGTCAGCTGATGAAAACCCCTGATTATTTCGGGGCCGGGGCCCGGCAAAGACGGTTTTCTGTATAGTAAAGCAGAGGCTTTTTTATTGTCAGCCGGACTGCTCCGAAAGTTTTTCCGCGATTTCCGAATAATTCAGCATAATGGCGTTTTCCTTAAGCCACAAGGCAAGCCCGTCATCCGAATCATATTCATAGCGGTCAATTTCTGTGATCGCTTCATTCACTCCGCCCATATCAAAGCCGTCGCAGGCGATGCGGAGCTTTTCAAGCATCGCTTTATCCGGTTTGTCCTTTTTTGGTTTTTGTTCTTCCGCCGAAATTTTCGCGAGTGCGGTTTCAAGGCCGCTGAGCAGTTCTTCAAGGGTTTCCGTAAATTGCTTATTGTTTTCGCTGATAAATACCAAATCGCCTTCCTTAGCGGCTTTTTCCAGAGCTTCCGCCATGTCACCCACCGTCGCTGCAAAGATGTTGCGGCTTGAGCCTTTTATCCCGTGAACTACTATCTCGTAATCCGCCCGGCCGTCCTCACCGGCCTTTTCTACCTTCTGCTGCAGTTGCCTCGTATTCACGACAAAAGAGCGCAGAATGTCCAAATAAACTTCAGCGTCGCCCATAAAGCGTTCCACACCTTTATCAACGTCGATGTCAATACTCACGGGGAGTTCGCCAAAGACGCCGCGTGCGTAGTCGCTCAGTCCGGCGGTTGCGGGTGATGCGTCATTTGCGTCGTCGTGCAAATGTTCCTGTTCTTTGTCCGCGACCCAGTTGCGGACGATCTCATCCAACCTGGCAATGTCTATGGGCTTTGACAGGAAATCTTGGAAACCTTTACCTAAAAACATTTCATCATTTCCGACAATAGCGTTGGCTGTGCAGGCGATGATCGGCACGTTCTTTGCATAATCCGTACCTATCTCCCTAATATGCGTCGTAGCCTCGATTCCGTCCATTTCCGGCATCATATGATCCATGAAAACGGCATTGTATCTGACCTTTTCTTTGCGAATGGCTTCTATAGCCATATATCCGCTTGACACACAGTCGACGTGCATGCCGTAAGGTTTCAATAAGCCTCTTGCCACATCCAAGTTGGAGACGGTATCGTCGACGACCAGCACATTCGCATAGGGCAGCTTGACCCGGGCTATAGCTGATTTGTTGCGTCGCTTCTGGTCGGTATAGCGATAGTTTTTCAGATTTTTTACAACTTCCGGTCCTATTACGGTTTCGGTAACAAAGCCTTGCATCAGACGTACCGTGAATGTACTGCCTTTGCCGTATTCGCTTTTAACCTCGATAGCCCCGTTCATCATCTCAACAACTTTTTTTGTGATGGGAAGACCGAGTCCCGCCCCCATGATATGTCGGTTGGCAAGTTGATCGACCTTGCCGAATTCATCGAATAAGGTGTCGATGTCCTCCGCTTTTATTCCGCCGCCGGTATCACTGACCCGTACAATCAACCAAGCGGTTTCTTCGTTTTCCCTTTCGCAGAAGACACTCAGAGTAACGCTGCCTTCTTTTGTGTATTTAAACGCATTGGAAAGCAAGTTATTAAGCACCTGTTTGATCCGCAAGTCATCTCCGAATAACTGCACGGGCAGGTTCTCATCTGCTTCAAGGATGAATTTGATCGGTTTATCTTCAATGTGCATGGTGCTTTGAGTGACCGTGTCGTTCAAAAGGCTCGGCAGGTCATATTTAACGGGGATAAGCTCAAGCCTGCCCGCCTCGATTTTTGATATGTCCAGAATATCGTTGACCGTACTCAACAGCGTGACGCCGGCGTTATTGACCTTTTCGATATTCAGGCGCACTTCCTCATTGACCGTATCGTCGCTGAGTGCCAGTTCGGACAAGCCGATGATAGCGTTTAGGGGGGTGCGCATCTCATGGCTCATTTTTGCCAGAAAATCGCTTTTCGCTCTGTTGGCGGATTGAAGGTTCGCCATCATTTCGTTGCGCAGAAGGGCGTTTGCCAACAAAATGCCGGAAGAATTTAAAATCATCTTTTCGTTTTCGGTGAACACCTTTTCTTCATTAAAATTGTCGTAACCCACAAATCCCCACAGTTGGTTATCGATAAGCACC
>WRJA01000071.1 GCA_009782435.1 Oscillospiraceae bacterium | reverse complement strand
ACATACCCGCATAAACAAAAGTCACAGGCCCTCCGCCGTAAATGACTCCGTCAACCTCGACCTCGACCCGTCCGTTACCTCCGGCTTGGCCGCAGTGGAAACTGTTTCCGTTCGGATACGTCTTTTGCTCAGTGATATCGCCGGGTTGCGCCGCTATTGTCGGCAGCCCTGAAGTAAACAGAAGAGTAAGCGCCACCGCGACCGCCAAAATCCTTATTTCCGTTTTTTTCATTACAATTTCTCCTTGCTTTGAACGATTTATTCATAACACGCAACTATGCATTTTTATCATATCTTTTATTATCCACCGCACTATATCACAAGCAACCGGTCAATACAAGCACTAAATGTATAAACTGACCTGCTGCTTTAAGCGCCGGCAATTTTTTATTGAAATACAGCGCTCCGTGTTGTATAATTACAGCGTGTCACGCATGCCGGCGTGGCGGAACGGCAGACGCGGCGGACTCAAAATCCGCTCACAGCAATGTGGTGGGGGTTCAAGTCCCTTCGCCGGCACCGGCCCCTTGAGGCTCGAATTTGAGTTTCAGGGGGATTTTTCTTCGTGTTTGCACCGGGTTCAACAACAATCGCGTCTTACGCGGCGCAGAATTGTCATCGCGGTCTAATCACGGCATACATCTTCATATCCGTCAAAGAGCCGTTTTTTATCGCGTTTTGGCGTAAGACGCCCTCAAACTGAAAGCCCGCTTTTTCCAAAACGCGGCAAGAAGCATCGTTGTGCGCGTACGGCTCCGCAAATATACGGACGATATCCGTTTTTGAAAAAACAAATTCGCAGGCCTGCCGGACGGCTGCGGTCATTATTCCCTTACCCCAATAAGGTTCGGCTATGTAATATCCCATTTCAGCGCTCAGACGGTGTACGTTCTCTTTGCGAAACACTCCTATGCCGCCGATCACCTTGCCTTCGTATGTGATCGCAAAAGCGTATTGTGTATCCTTTTCGGCGGCCGGGATCGCTTTTATAAACTCCGCCGCATCCTTTTCGGTATAGGGATACGGCACTCCGTCCCGCAAATTATCCAGCACTTTCAGATTGTTGATCGCCATTGTCAAAGCGGGCGCGTCCTCAATCCTCCATTCACGGAGCTTGATTTCCGGTCCGACTTTTTTTCGAAATACGGTAACGGGATAATCCTTTTCTCCCAAACGAACGCTGTCTTCAGCGACGATCTCATAACCGTGTTTTATGTAAAAAGATACGGCTCGGGTATTCTCGCTCAGCACGTCAAGAACAAAATAAGCGCAGCCTTTCATCGACAGCTCCGCCTCCGCCCTCACAAAAAGAGCATGCCCGAACCCTTTTCCGATATAATCACGGTGCATGTAAACAGCAGATATCTCGCCGTCGTCGGTATAGCCTTTCGTGTATGATTTTCCGAAGACCGCCGTGCCGACCAATCTGCCGTCGTCGCGCATAACAAGAAAACCCGACGAGCCTTCGACAAAGCGAGGCAGCAGTTTTTCATATCGCTCGTCGACCGTCATGGAATCCAAAAAATCCGACGACAGGATACCGGCGTATTCCGTTCTCCAGCAATTATCCAAAAACACGGCGACTTCGTATATCTCTTCCCGAACGGCAAATGTTATTTCGGGTGTTTTTTTGTTTTTGTCCTTCACAGGTATGCTCATGTATCAAAAATCCTCGCTTTTAGACAGTTTTGCCGTACAACGATCAATTGCGGTCCTTCGCACGGGTCATGTCGCGCTCCGGCAGAGAAAAAGCCTGTTCGAACAGGCATTCAGAATGAAGACTTCCGACGTTTTCGGCGCCGGAAGTCTTTTTTGCAGATCGTTTTGCAATCCTAAGCTTTTAACCAGCCCTCAAGACAGACGCCGGCTGCCGGGTCGAGCTTGCGGGCGAAAGCTTCGGGATGATCCCTCTTCCATTCGTCCATTTCCTTGTCCGTGACCTTCGCGACTTCCACCAAAAAACCGGAGGTCGCCATACCGGTGGAATTCTTTGAGGTCATGCCGGTAGGCGTGATCAGATTGATCGCGCCGCCGCGGTCCAATTTTTCCGGGATGATCGGGTCGAAACGAGCGCCGTGATCCATATAGCAGGTGTTTTGAATCAACCGCTCGGTGACGTAAGCGCCGCCGAGCACGACGCCTCGCTCGTTGAACACCTTAACGATATCGCCGTGTTTGATGCCGCGCTTTTTCGCCTCGTCCGGATGCAACCACAACGGCTCGTATCTGTATCCGTCGGAAGCTAATATCTTCATTGTCTCGACCTCGCGGTTCCATGTGATGTCGTCGCATTGGGCGTGCATACGCCAGCGCCCGTGGTTGGACATACACAGCAGCGGGTATTTTTTCGCGCGGTCGCCGGAGAGCCGCTCGTCGTGATAGTCGGTTTTCTCGACCCAGTGCGGCACCGGCAGGCGTTCCTCATCGTCCGGCATATACTTCTCGATGTCGCTGGAGGAGAATTCCAAAAGGCCGGTGGGCGTTGTGAGCGGGTTGTTTTTCGGGTCCTTGTAAAAATTCTCAAAGCCCGCGGGCGCCGTGTCCATATCGGTCCGGCACGGAACGACGAATATCTTTCTCTCCTTGAATTCTTCCCAAGACATGTGTTCCTCACAGCCGCTGGCTTTGTAGAACAGCCTTGTCTTCTGCACATCCGTCAGGCCGCCGCCGGTATATGAGTTATAGTATTCCGGGCCTAATTTTTTCGCCACCTCGGCGCAGACGTCAAAGTCTGTCTTGGATTCACCCAAGGGCTCGCAGCAGGGTTCGGTCAGATAAACCGACTGATATCCGCCGCTGCTCAGGTCGTTTGCGATGTCATACAGTTCGTGCTTCGTGCAGACCGGGAGGATGATGTCGGACAAATAGCAGTCGTTCTCCATCCACGGATGCTGCACAACGGCGCACTCGATATCCGGGCTCCGCATGGCCTTGACCGTCAGGTATCCGTCGTTCCAGCAGGTGGTCTGACAGGGCGCGCTCGACCATACCATATGGACTTTGGAGAGCCCCGGGCGAGGATAGACGATCTTTTCAAACTGATATTTGTTTGTCGGCTGACGGTAATTATTTTTATCCGGAATCTGGCTTGTGCTGAACATATGCATACCGTACCATTCGGCATGCCCGTCCAAGATGGCTTTGTGGATGAGGCAGCGCGGTATAAACTGTTTCGGCGGCGGAAGCTGCTCAAACAGCGGTATGAGTTCCGGGACCTCCTCTTTTTGTTTGGGATTCAAAACAAAGCGTTTCATATTTACAGTGTCCGGAAGGTCGCCGCCCACGGGCCGCAGCGGATCGGAGGCGTGGGGCACCGTGGGCAGGAATTGGCCCTGATACGGCATGGGATAATCCTTGGCCCACATATTCCACTCTATCATTTTGGCTTGGCAGACGCCGGGTTTGCCCAAACCGCGCATACCGAGCAGCATGATCTCCAAGCGAGCCGGCTCCGTGGAAAACGGCCCGCGGATAAAGGAACCGCCGTTGCTGTGGATTATGCTCGTGACCTTTTCGGCCCAATCGCGGGCAAAAGCTTTTATCGTCCACTCAGGCACGCCGCATTTCGGCGAAGCCCAGGCCGGAGTCTTCGGCACGCCGTCTTCTTTGCCCATGACATAATCGACGAATTTGTCGAAACCGTAAGTATGCTTAGCTATATACTCTTTCTCATAAGTTTCTTCCGTGAGCCACATATAGGCGACCGCGAGCTGAAGCGCGGCGTCGGTATTCGGCAAAACGGGAATCCATTTGTCGGCGTGTACCGCCGCGCCGTAATTGAGGTCCGGGCAGATATAAATACTCTTAATGCCGAGGGAAGTGAGGAAGTAACAAAGACGACTCGGCATATGGCTCACAACGCCGAGCGGCGTCGTCTCGGGGTCGCAGCCCCAGAACAAAAGCAGATCCGAGTTTTTTGCGATGTCCGGATACAGATTGCCCTGCGGGTTCTGCTCTCCGACGGGTTCGCAGCCCCAGACGTGCTTTGCGCCCCAATACCAGCCTTCCCAGCTGTCCATATTACGCATTTGCAGCGTGTAGCCGCCCAAGAGCGAGAAAAGGCGATTCGGGCAGCCGTGGCTCGGGGCTATGTTCTTGCCCTCTCCGTGCATATCCGACTGGCACAGCACGGCTTCCGGCCCATATTTCTCCTTTACGCGGAGCAATTCGTCCGCCAATATCTGCGTCGCCTCGTCCCAAGATATGCGGACATAGGGAGATTTGCCGCGGTTTTGCGGATTGCGCTCACCCTTGGGGTCCCAGTCGACGCGTTTGAGCGGCCACAGCACGCGGTTCTTGGAATACACGCGCGTCTTGTAACCGAGGCCGAAGGGAGTGACCGTCACTTTATCCGGAGCGTTCATGGTCTTGCCGCGAGCTTCAATCTTCCACGGGTTGCATTTTTCGTCCACATATTTCTTGTCATAGAAATACGGGCGGATGCGCGTGATTCTGCCGTCATTGGAGTCAACAAGGCACGGGCCGCCGCTCTCCGGTCCCATCAGGCTGTAGCTGACGAGATTTTGCTTGTCAGGTTTGATTTTCATGATACAACTCCGACCCCCTTATTTCGTCAAGGGTATATCGCCGAGGTTGATATCGTCCCGGGTATGCAGTCCCTGCCAATACTTGCTCTCAAACCCTTTTGCGTCTATCGCCAGATCGTATTTGCCCACGGCCAAGTCTTTGAACCAAAAATCGCCGTAGTTGTCGGTGACCGCTTCCCATATCCGCCCGCCTGTCGTCAATCGGCATTTGGCGCCGATCACGACCTCTTTCGCCGCGGGGTCATACACTGTTCCGGCTATGAATTTCCCGGGGATATTGCGATAATATACCCTCGGCAGGCAGCCGGTCTCAGGCATCATAACGGTCGCGCCCTCGATATCTTCCAATTTATCCTCGTCTCCGAACTGCATGGCGTCAGTCGGGCAAGCCTCAACGCAGCGCGGCAGTTTTTCGCCGGCGTCCAACAGATGCGCGCAGCCCGTGCATTTCTGGCTTATTTTAAGTTCCTCGTTCCAGTATATCGCCTCATACGGACAGGCCTTCGCGCATTTTTTGCAACCCTTGCATTTTTCGGGCGCTATTTCGATGAAGCCGTCGTCGCGGCGGCTTACGGCGCCGTTAGGGCAGGCCTCAAGGCAGTTTGCTTTCCGGCAGTGGTTGCACATCTTCGGTATGTAGTGGATCTTGACTTTCGGGATCGTTCCGCATACGTTCTCCTGAAGCTTAAGCCAAAATTGCCCTATCTCCGGCTGGGGTTTGGCGTAGGGAGTCCAGTCGTTCCCCACATGCTCGTCCTTGCATGCCAACTGGCAGTTATAACATCCCGAGCATTTTGATACGTCTATTACGATCGCTTTTCCCATTTATTTATCCTCCTTTATTAACCGGCTTTCCAAGCATACTCCTGCCGCCGGGTCTGTTTTTCTCGCGAAGGCTTCGGGGTATTTTTGTTTCCATTCGCTCATTTCCCCGTCCGTCACCTTCAGAACGTCGACCAAAAAGCCCGAGACCACCATGCCGGTGGCGTTCTTTGAGGTTATCGCTCTCGGCGTTATCAGGTTGATCGCGCCGCCCCGGTCTATTTTGTTTACGTCTATGGGGTCGAACCTCGCCCCGTGGTCCATGTAAGCCGCCTTGGGAATGATACGCTCCGTCACATAGGCCGCGCCCAAAACGATGCCGCGCTCGTTGAATATTTTGACTATATCGCGATGTTTTATCCCGCGCTTTTCAGCCTCTTGAGGATGCAGCCAGACAGGCTCGTACTGATAGCCGTCCGAGGCGCGTATCTTCATGGTCTCTATTTCGCGCGTCCAGGTTATATCGTCGCACTGGGCGTGCATGCGCCAGCGCCCGTGGTTCGATATGCAGAGCAGAGGGTATTTTTCGGCCCTTTTTGAGGACAGGCTCTCGTCGTGGCTCTCGCCTTTTTCTATCCACTTCGGATACGGCGGCCTCTCCGGATCGTCCGGGAAAAACTCCTTCAGCGCGGTCGACGTGAATTCCAGTTTGCGCGTCGGGGTATTCAGAGGCATTTTGGCGGGGTCTTCATAAAATTCGCGGAAGCCGGGTTTTACGGAGGTCTGTATATCCGGGTCCGGCGGGAGCATGAATATGTTCTCTTTGCAAAATTCCTTGTAGGGCGGAATAAGCTTCGGGTCGGCGGAAGCCGTGTATATCAGTTCTATGAGCTCCTCGTCGCTTATTTCGTCGGCGGTGTAGGCTTTGTAATATTTATCGCCTATCTTTTTTGCCACAAGAGCCACGGCCTCGAAATCCGTTTTCGACTCGCCGACGGGCGGGCAGGCCTTGAATTCGCGGTACAGCGCCTCATATGTGCCGCCGGCGTACTCGTCCTCTATGTCGTCCATCTCGAATTTGGTAACGACCGGCAGTATGACGTCCGCCAGTATGCAGTCATTTTCGAGCCACGGATGCTGAGCCACGACAAATTCTATGGTTTCATGCTGCATGGCCTCCACAAAATGATATCCGTCGTTCCAGCAGGTCACCATGCAGGGGGAATCCGTCCAGACCATGTGTATGCGGGAATTCCCCTCCTCCGGGAATTTGTGGTGGTGGAACTGCTCCTCCCGGGGGCCTATGAATTTGTCCAAGCCGTACCACTCGGCGCGGCCCGTTACAATGGCCTCGTGTATCATGCACTTCGGTATCAGCTGAGCGGGCGCGTTCTCAATGGCTTTCAGAACCTCTTTAAGCTTCGGGCTTTGATCAAGAAGTCTGTCAGGATGCACGAAGAAGCCGGCATACGTCGTTTTCGGAGGGCGTACAGGCTCCGCGAAAACGGCTACGTCGGGGCGCGCCTTGCTCTGATAGGGCAGAGGATAAGTCGGGGAGTGTATATGCCATTCTATCATCTTGACCTGATGCACGCCGGGAGCGCCGAGGGCTCTCATGCCCAGCAGTATGGCCTCCAGACGGGCGGGCTCCGTGGCATAGGGGCCTCTTATCCCGGGGCCTCCGTTGCCGTGCACGAGACTTGTGACCTTCAGAGCCCAGTCACGCGCCAAAGCCTTTATCGTCCACTCCGGCACGCCGCATTTCGGCGAGGCCCAGGCCGGCGTCTTCGGCACGCCGTCCTCTTTCCCCAGAACATAGTCGAAGAATTCCTCATATCCCACGGCGTGGGTCTTTACATATTCCTTCTCGTATGTCCCTTCCGAGAGCCATATATAGGCCACGGCCAAATACAAAGCCGCGTCCGTGTTCGGCAAAACCGGTATCCACTTATCCGCGTGCACGGCGCTGCCGAACGTCATCGCGGGATCGATGTATACGCTCTTTATGCCGAGTTCGGTCAGCCAATAGCACAAACGCGAACTCATCATGCCCTGTATGCCGAGGGGCGTGGTCTCGGGGTCGCAGCCCCAGAACAAAAGAAGTTCGGAGTTCTGCGCGATGTCCGGCCAGAGATTACCCGAGGGCTGCATCTGCCCGACGGGCTCCGAGCCCCACACGTTCTTCGAACCCCAATGCCAGCCTTCCCAGCTGTCGTTGTTTCTTATCTGAATGGTATAGCCTCCGAGCATCGACAACAGGCGGTTCGCGCAGCCGTGCGCCGGCGCTATGTGTTTGCCCTCGGCGTGCATGTCCGCCTCGGACAACACCGCGGACATGCCGTATTTCTCTTTTACCCGCTGTAGTTCGCCGGCGATGAGCTCCGCCGCCTCGTCCCATGATATGCGGACATACGGAGATTTTCCGCGGTTTTGCGGGTTGCGCTCGCCCTTGGGGTCCCAGTCGACGCGCTTCATGGGATACATCACCCGGTTCGGCGAATATACCCGTTTTTTATAAGCCTGCCAAACGAAAGAATAAACCGAGTGATCCGGCGGAGCAAACGTCTTTCCTTTGGCCTCTATTTTCCACGGAGTGATATCTTTAAAATCCGGCGAAGCGTTGTAGTTGTAAGGACGTATACGGGTGATCTTCCCGCCGTCGGAGTCTATGACGGATACGGGCCCGCCCTGATGCCCGAACAGGCTCAGCCCTTTCAGCGTTTTAGCGGAAGCTTTGATGTCTATGGGTCCGGACTTCATTTTCGGCGCCTCCTCATACTGTCGCTCATATCGCTTATTTTTGTTTATAATAGCACACGGAACCATATTTGTGAAGTGATTTCCGGAGCGCTGAAAACAATTAAATACGCCGGTGCCGGCGGAAAGACCCGGTCACAGTCTCTCCTCAGGCTGAGCGTACGGATGTTTTTTGACCGACGCGCGGTACGCGGGACGCATGATGCGGTCGCAGGTGATCACTTCCTCCAACCGGTGCGCGCACCAACCGGCAATGCGCGCCAAAGCAAACAGCGGAGTATAAAGCTCCTCGGGTATGCCCAGCGTGGCGTAAACAAATCCCGAATACAGATCCACGTTTGCGCACATGGGGATGTCGAGTTTTTTGCGTTCCGCTATCTTTTGCAGCCCGAGTCTTTCAACCGTTTCGATAAACAAGAAATCCCGCAGCCTGCCTTTTTCCTCAGCCATGGCGCGGGCGTATTTTTTTATTATTTCGGCGCGGGGATCGGATATCGTATAAACGGCATGACCCAGCCCGAATATTTTTCCCGAGCGGTCGCCGGCTTTTTTATCAAGCAGTTTATCCAAATACGCGGACACTTCGTTCTCGTTGTCCGTGTCTTTGACCTCGCTCTTGATGAATTCAAGCATTTCAATGACCTTGGCGTTTGCGCCTCCGTGAAGCGCGCCTTTGAGCGAGTTTATGGCGCCCGATATCGCGCTGTATGTATCCGTCCTTGCGGACGACAAAGTCCGGCACGTGAACGTGGAGTTGTTGCCGCCGCCGTGTTCCGCGTGGAGTATGAGCATAAGGTCCAGCAAGAGCGCCTCTTCTTTGGTATAGACTTTGTCTTTCCGGAGCATGCGCAGGAAGTTTTCCGGGACGGAAAGCTGTTCTTTCGGAGAATGTATGTAGAGCGACTTCTCGTCAAACCTGTGCCGCTTGATGGCATAAGCCGTAGCGACAATGGCGGGGAAGCGCCCGATAAGCTCTATCGACTGGCGCATAAGGTTCTCGACAGATTCATCCTCGGCTCGGTCATCATAGGTATACAGGGCAAGCACACACCTTGAGAGCATATTCATGATGTTTTTACCGGGATGTTTAAGCAGTATGTCTTCAATAAACCCGTCCGGCAGTTTTCTCGCCCGCGAGAGTATCATGTTGAAAAATTCATTTTGAGTCGCGTTCGGCAGTTTGCCGAGAAGCAGGAGATACGCGACTTCCTCGAACCCGAAAGTCCGGTTCCGCTGATGCGAATCGATTATGTCACTGACACTTATCCCTCGGTAATACAATTCGCCCGGCATTGGCACGCGGCTTCCGTCTTCCATATAGTAGCCCCGAACGCTGCCTATACCCGTCTCCCCGATGAGGACTCCCGTCCCGTCGGCGTTTCGGAGCCCTCTTTTGATCGCGTCTTGCGCGACATGCCTTTCGCCGAGCCTGTATTCGCTCATGGCTTCGTCGCAGATAGTTTTTATGTAGTTTTCCGGTATGTTATGGTCGCCGTTGTTCATCATGTTACCTCCGACGGTAAACAGCCCGGCTTTGATCTTATCCGGCGCCGAAATTTCCGCTGTTGGTCATTATACTATTTGCCTCCGCAAATCCGCAAGGGTAAAATCGACCGCCGCAGGGATCATCTCTCCTCTCCGCCCGGAGCGGGGGCTTCCCCCTGCCGGGGGACGGTCCGAGAGCCTGCGGCTCTCGGGGGTTATCCCCCCGCCGGGGGACGGGGGTTGCCGCGCCGCGGGGCTTATGCCCCTGCGCGACCTCTTTACCCCATTTCTTTCGTTTCGCCGAAAGAAACAGGGGTAAGCCCCAAAGAAAGGCGATTCTCCGGTCCGGAAAAGACTTTAATTTCCCTCTCGGGGCGTCACGGAGGCCGCCCCGGACGCAAATCTAAAAGGA
>WRJA01000070.1 GCA_009782435.1 Oscillospiraceae bacterium | reverse complement strand
CAAACATCCTCCCCCCCGGCGCCGTGATTTCCCCGTCAAAATTTATTTTTCTGTACGTCGGCTCCGCAACATACGGTTCATCGACAGGTTCGCCGTTCACATATACGATCCCGGCGTCAAAATCAATGTCAACGGTCTGGCCGCCGGTCGCGATCACGCGTTTTACTATCGGCTTCTCGTCAAAGCTTGTTTTACGCAGCACCACTATATCGCCGTGTTTCGGAGTATAAAACAGTTTAGTTGTAATTATCTTGTCGTTATTCAGCAGCGTCGGCGTCATTGAGGTACCGATAACGCCTATCACACGAAATAAGAACACAAATACAAGAACACAAATCAACAAAGCTGTAATGATGCTTTGAAACCAATCATATATTTCCGCGCCGGCCGCGCGCTCGACAGCCGACTTATCCGTTTCCGGTTCCGGAACGTCCGTTATTATCTCAAATTCAACTTTCAGCTTCTTTTTTCTTCCGGCTTTCTTTTCTTTTTTGTCTTTTCCCATTGATATGACCGATCCTTTCATCGGGAATCATCTATTATTCTATTATACAACAAAACACGCGTCCCGGGCAAATAAAAATTCCCCGGGCGCCATGCAAAGCAAAAAAGAGGCGCCGGCCTCTTTTTTTCTTTTTTATATTCTCTCTTTGACTTTAGCTCTCTTGCCGACGCGGCCCCGCAGATAATAGAGTTTGGCCCTTCTGACCTTACCTCTTCTTATTTTTTCCACAGATACTATAGTCGGGGAATGTACCGGGAAAACTTTCTCGCAGCCGACGTTATGCGAAATCCTGCGCACGGTTATCGTTTCGTTGATACCTCCGTGTTTTTTTGCAATGATAGTGCCGTCGAAAGCCTGATTACGCTCACGATTACCTTCCCTGACTCGCACCGTAACGCGAACCGTGTCGCCGACATTCATCTCGGGCAGGGTCGGCTTGACATATCTGTCCGCAAGCGCCTTGACCAGATCCATATTAATCCTTCCTTTTCCGGACGTTCATGCCCGAGTATCAATAACTCAAAACGGCAGCGGACCGTCATAATAAACAAAGACGCATGTTAAAACATAAGCTTTAATATTTTAGCACAGTCCCTTTATAAACGCAAGACCGAATTCTCACTTTTTTATGCTTTTTATTTATTTATCAGCTTATCAAAGACTTTCTTAACGACCGGGTCCCCGGTCGAATCCCGTTTCTCGTTATAATACTGCAATTCTTTCAGTATTACAAATTTTGAAGCTGCGCCTTTGGGCGCAGGAATGAAACGGTATATCCTGTCCCTGTCCGGCAGTTCAAAATAATCTGTCGACTCATGCTGAAACAATACAGGGTTTTTATTGACGTCTCTGCTGAAAATCGGCATGTCCGACTCCGGCTTCGAAAACACAAGCAACCCGGCATCAAACGACAGCCTGCCTTCATGACTCTCAATGATTTTTCCCTTTATGTTCAATATTTCAAGCTTAGAGCCGGTTTCAAACACACAGCCGGATCGTCCTTCACATTGCCGCACCGTCTCACAGAATTGCCACCTGTACCATTTGGTCGGAGTGTCAAAATTAAAATCCGGGTTCTCGGATGAGAGGAAACCGTATGTGTCCATACAAACAACAAGCCCGCAGTTTTTACAGGAGAGCATGTTTTCATCAGCGTTCGTCATAAACTCCGTTTTACAGATCGGGCACATATATAGAATGCTGTCGAGTCCCGTAACAGTTCTGACGCCTGCCGCGATCATTTGCTTTCTTTGCAGTTCGTAGTCGTCAAAATACAGCGCCTCGCAGATTTTTTCATATATTTCCGGTTCATCCGATGCGGAGAGTTCTTCGGGACAGAACAAACTGTTAAAGGTCGCGGATATTTTATGTTTTCTTATTTTCCTCATGTCCCATTTCGGGAAGGCAAGATGCGTGCCGTCGATACGCACGTAATATACCGGGACCGCCAAGCGTTTTAAGAGTTTTGCGGTTTCGTAAACAATGTATGTACTCTCCCCCGAGTATGAGGATTGTCCTGACGGGAACAAAACGACCGTGTTTTTTTCTTTGATCGCTTTCATGATCATCTTTATCGCCTGCGGGTCCGAATGAAACTGCTCTTTGGGTATGCATCCGAGCATTAAAAACAGCATATTTGTCAGCGGTTTTCTGAAATGGTATCTCCCCACGACAAAACGAACCTTTTTGTTCTTTAAGAGATACGCAGTGACCATCCAATCGACATTGCTTTCGTGGTTTGCCAGTATCACCGCGGGTCCGCCGAAAAAAGCCGCATTTTCAGCCGTCTCCAAGTTCAGCCGAAGCTTAACGGGTATACCGACAGCCTTAAAAGCAATGAAATACAGCAGACGGTTGATTTTATAATCCATATACGATTTTCCTCCGTCAGGGCTTCCGATCAAATACAGGTTATACCGGGACTGTCATTCAAATTCTCTCATCATGTCGTCAGCCGCGCTGAGACGTCTGAACGAGGAAAAATCCGGGGCTGCTTCGGGCTTTAGTTGCCTTAAAGCTTCTGCGAGCATCTCGGGGTTAAGAGTCGGATCCTGCGCCGATATAACAGCATTAACGGATAGTCCCCGCGGTGCCCGGACGATCTCGATATCACCTATCATACTGCGGATATCCGTTATCACAGGGCCTTGTTTCGCTTTTTTCAGCACTTCAAGTTTTTGTCTTGTAAATAATTCGGACGCAAGCGCCTCAGCTTTATCCGGCCGGCAACGGTCGTATTCAAAACGGCCTTCGACAAACAGCCATTTTATTTCTTTGGTTTTCCGCACGGCTTCATATACCTTCAGCACCTCTATCCCCTCCGGCAAGACAGGATTCAGCTTTTTCGGAATGTCAAGCGGGTCCGTAAAACCGTCGGGTGAGAAATCCATGAGTTCACACAAGCTCTCGCATCCCACCGGAAGCGGCAAAGCAATCGAAATCTGCGGGTGCGGGTTATAACCTTCGCTGTATCGAAGCGGCAGCCCGGCGCGCATAAACGCGCGATGTAAAAGACGCATAAGATCAAGATGCGATATATATGCCGCCCTTCCGGTTTTCGTGAATTTCATTCTCAGTTTATCCACGGCAGAATTCCCCGTCCGATAGTCGAGAAACTCCGCAGCCGGTGCATTTTTCAGAACAAGCTGCGGTCAATTCTCCTAAGCGGCACAATTCTCGTTCATTTCGCAGATACTCGGCGTCAACTCCGGTCGAAATCATACTCCAAGGCAGAACTTCGTCATATTCTCGGCTTCTCATGGCATAAAACTCAAAGTCGATACCGTTTTCCGCAAACGCTTCGAGCCAGCGCTCAAAAGAAAAATAATCGCTCCAAGCTTCCAATCGCGCGCCGGAGCGCCATGCTTCTTCAATGACCGGGCAGAGTCTTCTGTCTCCCCGGGCAAGAACTGCTTCCGTAAGTCCGGCTTCAGCATCGTGCCATTTGTATGTGAAGCGTTTTCCGCCGAGAGCGTCTCTTAAGAGCTTAACGCGCCGCATATATTCTTCAGGAGGTATTTGCGCGTCCCATTGGAAAGGCGTGTGCGGCTTCGGCACAAAACATGAGGTCGATACAGTTATTTTAAGCCCTTTATTCCCGGGCGGCGAGTACAGACGCCGCCAAACCGGGAGCTTATGCGCAAGCTCGGCTATTGCCGCAACATCTTCGTCGCTCTCTGTCGGTAGGCCGAGCATAAAATAGAGTTTGACCGAATCATAACCGGCTTCAAAAGCAACGCGGCATGATTCGCGCAATTCTTCTTCGGTGACATTTTTGTTTATCGCGTCTCTCAGCCTCTGCGAACCCGCTTCGGGAGCAAGCGTCAACCCGCTTTTCCTGACTCTCAGGACTCTTTTCAATACTTCGGGCGACAGACCGGCCGCCCTCAGCGACGGCAGAGACAAATTGATATTTCTCGGTTCGCAGTATTCCGCTAACAAGTCGCAGAGCTGCGTTAATTCCGCGTAATCACCGCTGCTCAGCGATGACAGCGAGATTTCACCGTAACCTGTGTTTTCCAGTAAACGTATCCCTTTTTTCGCGATTCCGATTGAACTTTTTGTTCTGACCGGTCTTGAAGTGAAACCTGCCTGACAAAAACGGCAACCTCTTGCGCATCCTCGAAATAATTCGAAAACGGCTCTGTCATGCACCGTTTCCGTAGACGGCACAACAGGCGACTCCGGGAAAGGGGCGTTTTCAAAATCAGCGACTATTCTTTTTGTTATCGTCCCCGGAGCGCCGGGCAGAGGTTTTTGTGCTCTTATCGTTTTGTTTTCATTGTACTCAACTTGATACAAAGAAGGAACATAGACCCCGTCTGTTCCCGAGAGCTCTTTCAGAAATTCTTTTTTATCCCGGTTTTTCTTTTTCGCGGTTTTTATAATTTCGAGTATTTCCGGGACGACTTCCTCCCCTTCTCCGATGACAAAACAGTCAATAAAATCGGCAAGCGGTTCGGGATTAAAGCAGCATGCGCCCCCTGCGATAACAAGCGGAAAAAACGAAGCCCTGTCCGCGCTCCTGACGGGAAGCCCCGCCAAGTCCAAAATATTCAGTACGTTCGTATAAGACAATTCATAACCGATCGAAAAAGCAATGACGTCAAAATCCGACACCGGGTCTCCGCTTTCCAACGCCCACAGAGGTATACCGGCCGCCCTGATCTCGCTTTCCATATCACCCCACGGCGCAAAAACGCGCTCACAACCGACGCCCGGCGTCGAGTTTATTATGCCGCAGAGTATATGAAGCCCGAGATTGGACATGCCTATCTCGTAGACATCGGGAAAACAATACGCCACCCGCAGTTCGACCTCGGTTTTGTTTTTCAATATGCTGTTGTATTCCCCGCCGGTGTAGCGCGCCGGTTTCCTTACGCGGGGAAGTATCCTCTTTAAACGCGGATCCATAAAACACATCCGTGAAGTTTTATTTTTGTGCATTGTATACTTATTCTTCCGCGTAAACAAGTGTTTTCACCTGATAAGACATAACATCGTCAGAATCATCGGAAAAAGCCGATAATCACCTGCAATCTTAGCCGAATAATCCGAAATCGCATGAATGATTTGAAAATTCTTGACAACCCGGCCGGTGAAAACTATAATTTATTGATGATATCGGGGTGTGGCGAAGTTTGGTATCGCGCATGGTTCGGGACCATGAGGCCGTGGGTTCAAGTCCCACCACTCCGACCAAATCTGTTTTTGTATAAGCCGATCGTTCGGCCCGCACTTCAAAAAAGGGGATTTTTATGAGAAAAATTATTATTATCGGCGCAGCCGGGAGAGATTTTCACAACTTTAACACATTTTACAGAAACAATCCCGATTATCAGGTTGAGGCCTTCACAGCGGCGCAAATACCCGATATAGACGGGCGTAAATATCCGGCCGAACTGGCCGGCAGCAGATATCCGAACGGTATCCCCATTTTTCCGCAGGGTGACCTCGAAAAATTGATTGCGGAACTTGACATTGATGAATGCGTTTTCTCTTACAGTGATGTCAAATATGATTTCGTAATGAGCGTCGGCGCAAAGGTCAACGCTGCCGGAGCGGCATTTACGCTTTTGGGGCCCAAACAGTCGATGCTCAAAAGCACAAAAAAAGTAATCGCGGTCGGAGCTGTCAGGACCGGCTGCGGAAAAAGCCAAACATCCCGCAAAATCATCGAATGCCTGAATAACAGGGGCCTGAAAGTCATTGCCGTACGTCATCCCATGCCGTACGGGGACTTGACCGCTCAAAAAGTTCAGCGTTTCGCGTCTTTGGAAGACTTTAAAAAATACAACTGTACCATTGAGGAAATGGAAGAATATGAACATCATGTCGCAAGCGGCAATGTGATATACGCGGGCGTAGATTATGAGGCGATATTAAGGCAGGCTGAAAATGATCCGGCCGGCTGCGACATTATTCTTTGGGACGGCGGAAACAACGATTTTCCCTTTTTTAAACCTGATTTAATGGTTGCTGTGGTCGATCCGCTCAGGCCGGGGCATGAATTGAGCTATTATCCGGGAGAAGTCACTCTGCGGCTCGCCGACGTGGTCGTTATCAACAAGATCGACAGCGCTGATTACGCCAACATTCAAACTGTCAGAAAAAACATAGCGAAAGTCAATCCGAAAGCCATCGTAGTGGACGCGGCTTCAACTATCAAAGTCAGCGCTCCGGAAATCGTTAAAGGTAAACGGGTCTTGGTAATTGAAGACGGCCCGACGCTTACGCACGGAGAAATGAAGATCGGCGCCGGAGTCGTAGCCGCCAACAGATTTGGCGCCGCCGAGATCATTGACCCGCGTGAATACACGGTTGGCCGCTTGTCCGAAACATTCAAGATCTATCCCGATATAGGAAAAGTGTTGCCCGCCATGGGCTACGGCGAGCAACAGATTAAAGACTTATCCGCAACGATTGAAAACACACCCTGTAACTGCGTTATTATCGCGACGCCCATCGATCTCGGCAGAATCATAAAAATCAGCAAACCCCATACAAGGGTAGCCTATGATCTGCAGGAAATAGGCGCTCCGACTCTGAACGATATTATCGGGGATTTTTTGAACGATAAGCGGTAGTATGACCGGCTGCTCCCCCGTTATCCCCTGTACTTATCATTTATCTTGCCCGGCGTCGCTCGCGGGCTTTATTATTGAATAAGACCAATGACATCATCAGTGATAAAACACTGATGATGATACTTATTATAAACATTTGCGTGTATCCCGACGCCGCGTTGTCGGCAGAGTCTATCAGCCTGCCGAAAAAAGCCGACGCGAAAAGAACGCCGAAATCCAGCAAAAAGAAAAAAGTTGCGTTTGCCGTGCCGGCGCGTCCGGCAGGAGCGTCGACCACCGAAGCCGCATTCATTGCAGGCATTACGGCGGCGGTACCCAACCCGTACATTACGCCCGCGGCCAAGAAAAGCGGGTAATTTCCTTTGGCAAAAAATGCCAGTATCAGCAGAACAAGTATGATACACACATGACCGGGTATGATAAGAAACAGAACTCCGCGGATATCTCCGATCTTACTGCCGAATATGCGGACAGGCAGCATCGCGATTGCCGCCGCAGTATAAAAAAGCCCGATCTCACTGCTGTTTAACAATAAACACTCCTGAGCATAAATAGTAACAAACACAAGTATACAGGAGTATCCGGCAAAGTATACTGTGTTATTGACGCTGTACATAATGACTTTTTTTTCAAGCAGTTTCCAAATGCCGCTGTAGGTTTCGGCAATCTCCTTCGGCTGTTTTGGCGTCGGCATTCCGTTTCGGTTCGCTTTTTTCTCATAGTTTATGCCGATACTGAGCGCAGAGGACAAAAACAAGCAAGTCGCGGATACCGAAAACATCAGCCCGTACCCGCTGAGCTCCGCAAGCGTAAGTCCTATCATAGGCCCTATCGCCATGCTGATCGTGCTGCCTATGTTATAGTATCCCATACCCTCGTTCATCCGGTTTTTCGGCACCACATCAGATACAATGGCTGAAACAGCAACGATAAGAACGCTTTTAAACGCACCCTGCAAAAAACGGGAAATCAGCCCCAACACCGGATTTGTATTTATCGCCATAGCCAATGTTGAAATACAGAACAAAAATGCGCCCGCGAAAAGACAATTACGGCGTCCTTTCGTATCGACCAGACGGCCGCTGAAAAACGCCATAACGATCGAGCCTATGCAAAAAGCGCTTGTCAGGTAACCGCCCAATGTCTTGGAGTTCCAAGTATAGTCGGCGAAAGATGCAAGATTGCTGTCCAATATACGTTGACACATACTGAAGAACAGGCCTATCAAGCAGGCCAAAAGAAAGTCCTTAGACCAAAGCGCCGCTTTTCTTTTCACAGATGATTCCGGGTCCATTAAATACTTGCTCCCTTCCGACGAGAGTGCTGTAAGCGGGAATATGATGAATTCATATTCCCGCCGTCTTATCAGTCAACGCTGATCCGGTATATTTGCATATCAGCCCGTCCGGACACAGTTATATCTCGGAGCTTTGGTTATTCCGGAGTATATCCTGTGCTCGTATCGATCACGATCGTATTGTTTTCGCCATCCCATTCAACACCGAAATCAAACAGCAGGCCTATATCGCGCAGTTTGAAATAGTTGTTTCCGTCAATGTTGTAAGCGGTCAGCTCGGGGGATACGGGCGCGTCTGCCTGCATGTTTTCAACAAAGAGTATACTTTGTCTGCTCGGGACCGGTGTTTTGTTTTCCGAGCCTTTTGCTGTCATTTCTCCGCCGATAACGGTATACGGACTCTCGCCTATCAGCATGATGGTATTGTTTTCGCTGATAAATTCCACTTCAAACTGTTTTTCCGAACCGTTTAAAACATATGCAAGGTCGCGAAGTTTAAAATAGTTGTTGTCGTTAATGTTGTAAGCGTCAAAAGCAACAGTTTCACCGTTCACAAGAACGCTTGAAGCCGTCGGCCTTGCGATAAGCTCAGTAACAGAGCCGGGCTGCGGTTCTTCTTCCTCTTCGGTTGCAGACAACAACGGAGACTCTGCGGCAAGATCGGAAAGCTGTCTTAATTCTTCTTCATCGCTCGGTTCAAACGGATTGAGCGATGCAAGTATAAAGTAATAAGCATATATCATTCCGTCATCCGCTGTGATTTCCAAATAATCCATTGTTACGCCTATTGTTTCTCCTGCATCCAGAACGCCCGATAAATCAAGTGAAACTTCCTGATTAAAACTCATCGTTCCCGATTCATCAAAGAGAATAATGATATTGCAGTCAACACTGTATTGATCTTTTTTGTCGGTAAAATCCGAGAAATAGTATTCGGCAAACACGTCCGTAAATGTGGCGGCAAGCCCTGTGTCGGACGGCAGTGAAACCGTGACGTTTGCAATAACTGCCGACTCCGAGGCAAATGCAGGAAGCGTCAGCCCGGCGCAAAGTATTAGCGCGAGTATTATGCCTGTCATTTTTCCGTTCAATAGTTTTCTTCTCACTTTATTTCCTCCGTTATTCGTATGTTATTGAATTTTTTCAATATATCATAATTATCTCTTAATATCAAAGAATTTTTCCGAATGCAAAAATATTATACTCTGTTCTTTAAAGTTTTCTCCCTGTGTATTGATAGCTTAAGCCACGTCGTGTATAATAATAAAAACAACTCTGTTCGGCATGAATGGAAACGAGGGATCAATGTAATGGGAAACAAGTCCTTACCGCATCAAAAACCCGTGAACCGCTTAAGTGAGTTGAATAAATCCAAAGAAACTGATCCATTCGGTGATGCGAACGAGCGCGTGAGGATCATGCTTGACGCGACGCCCCTCGCATGCCGGCTGTGGAATAAGGATTTCAGGATCTTCGACTGTAACGAAGAAACTGTCAGGCTTTTCGGACTGAAAAGTAAAAACGACTACATGGAAAGGCATTTTGAGTTTTCGCCCGAATATCAGCCCGACGGTAAGCCCTCCCGCGAAAAGACAATTGAAATACTCAAACAGGCATTCAAAAAAGGCAGGATGGTCTTCGAGTGGATGCACCAAACAGCTGACGGCACGCCGATACCGTCTGAAATAACACTTGTCCGCGTAAAATACTATAATGAAGATATAATCGCGGGATATACGCGCGATCTGCGAGAATCTGAGGCGATGATACATGAGATACAAAACGAAAGCGAAAACTTCATAACGACGGCCTTCTGGTACGAATCGCTTCTCGACGCCCTGCCCTTCGCGGTCACCGTTCAGGATGCAGATAAAAACTTCACATTCTTTAACTCGTCCGCGGAAGAGACTTTCGGAAAAAGCAGACAGGATATGCTCGGAAAACAATGCAGTATATTGGGTCTCAACATATGCAACACGGAAAATTGCGCCATCTCATGCGCAAATCGAGACCTCCATCAAACTTATTTCGTACATGACAACAAATCATATCAAGCAGATGTGAAGATTCTGAAAGATCTGAACGGTGAAACTTCCGGTTATATCGAGGTCATAAAGGACAATACCAATCTGGAAAACATGATAAGACGCCAAGCGGAGCTGGAAGCAAAGCTGGAAATGGAGGAAATGGCGAGGATCAAAGCAAAAGCCGAAGCCGAAAACCAAGCCAAATCAGTCTTCCTCGCCAATATGAGCCATGAGATCAGAACTCCCATGAACAGCATTATCGGTTTTTCGGAACTGGTCATTGAGGAAGTCATGTCCACGAAAGCAAAGGAGTATTTAGGAAGGATCACGGAAAACGCTACAGGGCTTTTACAGATCATCAACGACATCTTGGATATATCAAAAATCGAGTCAGGCAATATGGAGCTTGAAAACGTGATCTTTGATTTGCATGATCTGATAATCAACTGCCGCAACAGCATCTATCCTAAATCTGTCGAAAAAGGTATTGAAATGTTTTTTTACGCAGAAGCGTCCACGCGAAAAAAACTCTACGGCGATCCGACAAGGCTTCGTCAGGTTCTGCTCAATCTCCTCTCCAACGCAGTTAAGTTTACCGATACCGGCAGCATCAGCCTAAACACGCTCATTGAAACTTCTTCCGACACCACTGTTGACCTGCGGTTCGAAGTCAGAGACAGCGGCATCGGTATGACGCCGGAACAAATATCAAAAGCATTTAAGCCGTTCGCGCAGGCGGACGTCAGCACGACGCGTAAATACGGAGGTCCCGGACTCGGTCT
>WRJA01000069.1 GCA_009782435.1 Oscillospiraceae bacterium | reverse complement strand
GAAAAAAAAGCAGAAAAAGACGAGGCGAAGATGGTAACGCCCCAACGGCGCGAGCGCGAGTTGTTGCAGGGGAATCACGACTCACGCATCATCAGAGTTCATCCACGGCGTCCCCTGAACAGTCACATGGCGACAGTTACTAAAAATGATGAAATCTTTGTGGAAAAGCTCGCCGATGTGTAGTATACTCTACACGGGAGACTCGAACAGCGTTCCCGTAAGAGAATTAAGGAGGTAATAATCATGCCGCTCGTAACATCAAAAGAAATGTTTAAAAAAGCCTATGAAGGAAAATACGCTATCGGCGCGTTCAACGTCAACAACCTGGAGATCATACAGGGTATCACGGACGCCGCGGCGGAACTCAAAGCGCCGCTGATACTGCAAGTCTCGTCAGGGGCGCGAAAGTACGCGAGACACGGCTATCTTATGAAGCTCGTCGAAGCGGCGGAAGCCGAAACGGGGCTGCCAATCTGCATCCACCTTGACCACGGAGACGATTTTGAGATATGCAAATCCTGCATCGACGGAGGGTTTACGTCCGTAATGATCGACGGCTCGAAGCACTCGTACGATGAAAACATCAAGCTCACGAACGAAGTCGTTAAGTACGCGCACGACAACGGAGTGGTCGTGGAAGGCGAACTTGGCAAACTCGCCGGCATAGAGGACGACGTCAACGTCGCCGACGACGACGCGAGTTTCACCAGGCCGGAAGAGGTCGAAGAGTTCGTGTCGCGAACGGGCGTCGATTCGCTCGCCATTGCCATCGGAACGAGCCACGGCGCGTATAAATTCAAACCGGGCCAAAAGCCGAGGCTGAGGTTCGACATACTCGAAGAAGTGGAGAAAAGGCTGCCCGGATACCCGATCGTGCTGCACGGCGCGTCGTCGGTCGTCCAGGATTTCGTCGATATAATCAACGCCAATGGCGGGGAGATGCCGGACGCGATCGGCATTCCCGAGGACATGCTTCGCGAGGCGGCGTCCATGGCTGTGTGCAAGATAAATATGGACTCCGATCTTCGCATAGGCATGACTGCCGGGATAAGGGAGCACATGGCGAAAAACCCGACGCATTTTGACCCGCGCCAGTACCTCGCTCCCGGCCGCGATAACATCAAAACGATCGTCAGGCACAAGATACTAAGCGTACTCGGCTGCGACGGCAAAGCGTAAACCGCCGGCGCGCCGAATCTCGTAAAAGCGATATCAAGCGGAGGATGTCGGATGGATTACAGAGGCATTACAGAAATATTGTTAAAACACGGTCGGACCCGCGCGACGGAGAGTTTCGGCGGCGGGAACGGAGAGCCTTCGGAGACCGGCGGCCTTTTCGGTTTTGACATATTTGCTCTGTGCCGTCTGGCGGCGGCGGCGATACCCTTCGTCGCGGGCATGATCTTCAGCGTTTCCGGAAAGACGGAAACCGTTTTAATGATAATGGCGGCGGTCATAGCGGGTTATGACGTGCTTATCGGCGCTGTGACGGAATTGATAAAAAAAAGGTCGATCAGCGAGAACCTGCTCATGTCGGTGGCTTCGGCAGCCGCTTTCGTCATAGGGGAAGGCCATGAGGGCGCGGCGGTGATGATTCTTTTTCAAACGGGAGATATGTTCAGACAATACGCTGTCCGCAAGGCGAAGGCGTCTGTCGCCGAGTTCTTGCGGGACAGCGCAGATGAAGAAGAAAATGAAAACAGCGATAAGAACCGGGCCGGGCAAAAAGCGGAATCGGAAAAATTCATAGCCGGTTTCGCGCGGACCTATACTCCGGCTGTCCTTCTCTTGTCGGTAGCGTTGACTTTCATCAATACAGCGGTGTTTCAATTGGGTTTTTCCGAAGGGATAAGCAGGGCTCTTGTGTTTTTAGTGGTCGCCTGCCCGTGCGCTTTGGTGATATCCATCCCGCTGGCTTATTTTGCCGGCATTGGCGGAGCGTCGAGAATAGGCATACTGTTTAAAAGCTCCGCAGCTGTCGACGCCTGCGCGAAGGCAAAGCTGCTTGTTTTTGACAAAAGCGCCCTTCTTACGGCTGACAAGTTGCGTGTCAGTTCTGTAAAATCGGAAACTATGGACGCGGATATGCTGCTGCGGATCGCCGCTCATACGGAGGCGCATTCCGGGCACGTGATGGCGAGAGCGATCAAGGCCGCTTACGACGGGCCGATTTTTTCTGATGCGGTTGCCGGTTTCAGGGAGTTTCCCGGAGCCGGCGTGACCGTTAAAATGAACGGTACTGATATATTTATCGGAAGCCGTGATTTTATTTCGGACAAGACAGAAGAGATGCCTGCTGAAGACGCCCCTGAAAGGTCGGTATTCATGTCTGCCGGCGGTAAATATGTCGGCAGGATAACCTTTGCCGAAACGGTTGAGGAAGGCGCCGCCGAAGCGATAAGAGAGATATCGGACGCCGGCTGCGAATACATAGCCATGGTTTCCGCAGATTCCTCCGAACCTGACGGCGCGCTCGCTTTGACCCTCGGCGCCGATGAGTATTTTTTGGGCTGCCCTCCGGAGGAAAAAGCTGCCAAAGTCCGTGAAATAAAAAGCAGATATGAGCCGGCGGCCGGCGGTATCATATTTGCCGGCCGGGGTGCTGACGACGTTTTGGCGATCGAGGAAGCCGACATCGGGATCGGGTTTTCCGGAGGACTGACAAACGACGCTGTCAGAGCGGCCGACATTGTGATAACGGGCAGTGATTCCGCCAAGATAGCGAAAGCCGTCCGGCTGTCGAAGAATACGCGAAGGATACTGCTGCAAAATGTTTTTTTTGTACTCGGGGTCAAGACCGCCGTCCTTGTTTTGGGAGCTTTCGGGATATCGCCTCTGTGGTTTGCCGTGCTGGCGGACACCGGCGTGACTGTTCCCGCGGTGCTGAACTCCTTGAGAGCGTTTTTTGTTGATACGACCGGACCCGAGACGGAGGAATAAAAAGACATGACCGATTTTGAGAAAAATGAATACTCGATCTTTTTAACGACCTGCGCCGAAAAAGAAAAAGCGAGACTTCTCGCTGAGATGCTTGTTGAGAAACGCCTCGCGGCTTGTGTGCAGATGTTTCCCGCCGAGAGCGTTTATGCTTGGCAGGGCGAGATATGCGCCGACGGCGAGATCGTAATGTTCATCAAATCAAAAACCGCGCAATCGGATAAAATTGCCGACGCGGTCAAAGAAAACCATGAATATGAAGTTCCCGAATTGATACGGATCCCCGTTACGGGAGGACTTCCCGAATACATGAAATGGATGGACGAGAATGTCGATTAAGCAGCAAGGCGCCGGCTGAGATTTTAGGGAGGAAACAATATGAAACCGGAATATCCGAACCTTTGCAGCCCGATAAAAATAGGTAACGTCACGTTTCGCAACAGGATGTTTTCGGCTCCTATGGGAGCGACCGAGGTCACAGCCGATCATTGTTTCGCTCCCAGAAGCCAGGGATTTTATGAACTGCGCGCCAAAGGCGGCGCCGCCGCCGTCATAATCAGCGAATTGTGCGTTCACCCTCCGACCGACGGGACGCATATGCTGCACATCGATCCCGCCGTTGCGGGGTCCATGCTGAGTTTGACTTTTGCGGCTGACGCCATTCGCCGCCACGGAGCTGTCGCCGGCATTGAACTGTCGCACGCGGGGCATATCGGAAGGCCTCATCTCCCGACCGGCGCCGGCGCGCCGCCGCTTTTCGGGCCTGTTGACTGTACGCTTTCAAACGGTTTGAAAGTAAAGGCGCTGACCAAAACGCAGATCGAGGATATCATCGAAGGATACGGTAAGACAGCGGCTTTGGTGAAACGCGCGGGCTTTGAGATGGTGATGGTGCACGGCGGTCACGGCTGGCTCATAAATCAGTTTATGTCTCCTTTTTTCAATAAAAGAGAGGATGAGTACGGAGGCTCTTTTGAAAACCGCATGAGACTGGCGCTTCAGGCGCTCGCCGGTATTCGGAGCGCCGTGGGGGCCGGGTTCCCTGTCGAATTTCGCATGAGCGCAAACGAATACATCAAAGGCGGATACGAAACAGACGAGGGATGCCGCATAGCCAAAGCCGTCGAGGCTTCGGCGGATATCATCCATGTCTCCGCGGGACACCATGAACTGAGTTTTTATAACATGTTTCCCTCGATGTTCTCCGAACACGGATGCAATGTGGGATTGGCGGAGGAAATAAAAAAACATGTAAGGAAACCTGTGGCGACTCTCGGCGCTTTGAGCGATCCGAAGCAAATGGAAGATATCTTGGTCTCCGGCAAGGCGGATATCATTTACATGGCCCGCCAGATGCTGGCCGATCCGGAATTCGCGCGAAAGACAGCGGCCGGCCAAGGAGATGATACCGTTAAGTGCATAAGATGCCTGACCTGCATGGCCGAGCGCAGGGTAACGCAAACAAGAAGATGCAGTGTGGAGCCTCGCATAGGCAGGGAATTGGAAGGCATGGAGATAATCCCGGCGCTTAAAAAGAAAAAAGTTTTGGTGGCCGGCGGCGGCCCGGGCGGCATGAAGGCGGCTCTTACCGCGGCTCTGCGCGGCCATAAGGTGATACTGTGCGAAAAAACGGATGAACTCGGCGGAATCCTGAAATGCGAGGCGGCAATACCTTTTAAGTACGACATGTACAGACTCGGTCTGAGCTTGGCAAGGCTTGCGGCAAAGGAGGGCGTCGAGATACGTCTTAAAACCGAAGTCGACGCCGCTTACGCGGAAAAAGAAGGAGCGGACGCTTTGATAGTGGCAGTAGGCTCGGAGCCGATATTGCCCGCTTTACCGGGTATAAACGGCGGAAATGTCATTATTGTCAATGATTATCACAAAGAAAAGGATAAGGTCGGAAATACCGTCGCGGTTTTGGGAGGCGGGCTTGCGGGCTGCGAGTGCGCCGTTCATCTGGCAAATTGCGGCAAAACCGTGCATCTTATTGAGATGACAAACGACTTGGCGCCTGACTCAAATTATTTGCACCGTCCGGCTCTGCTCAATGAAATCGCAAAAGCGGGCGTCGTCGTTCATACCGGGAAAAAAGGAACGGGCGTCACGCCGGAAGGCCTTTTGTATTCCGATAACGGCAATGAGCTCATCATAAAATGCGAGACCGTGATTTGCGCCGTCGGGCAGCGTTCCTGCCGCGATACGGCGGAAAAATTGCATTTTTCGGCGCCTTATGTTCGGGAGATCGGGGACTGTGTAAAACCGGCGAATATCATGACGGCAATATATCAGGGTCATCACGCGGCTTTGGATATTTGACCGGTTATTCAATCTCGGACAAGCCGGAACAGAAGCATAATTAAAGATATTTGACGGGATATTAAGCACGCAGACTGCCGCCGGCGATTTTTAAATCGCCGGCGGCAGTTACTTTTCTTATGATTATGCATACATAAATTTTACATTTTCTTTACAGATTTCTGCGTGTTGCCTTTTGATTTTTTCTTTACAATTTCAGGGGTGAAAAGAAATCCGCGGAGATAAAAACGACGACGAAAAACTTCCCGGACCTTCCGGAAAAATCAATAATTTATAAAGGGGAAATCAACATGAACCGCAAATCAAAAGCAGCAAGCCTTTTTCTCGCGATTGCAATGATATTCGGCCTTACGGCCGGAACCGCTTCCGCCGCATCTCCCATCAGAATAGTGATAGACGGCAATGAGATCAAGAGCGACGTTGCCCCGGTTATTGAAAACGGCAGGACGCTGGTGCCTCTGCGCGTTATTTCCGAAGCGCTCGGCGCTGAGGTGGAATGGGCTCAATCTACGCGGCAGGCCACTATCAAGACAGCCGCATATACCGTCGTTTTTACGCTTGACTCCGCGAGATACACGGTGAACGGCGCGGCTAAAACGCTGGAAGTACCCGCGAAAACCATAAACGACAGAACAATGATACCCATACGCGCTTTCGCCGAATCCATCGGCGCGGAAGTCGATTACTCAAACAATACCGCTTATATAAATTACTTCACAACAATATCCGGCTCCGTGAAGGTTTCGGGTTCGACCACGGTCCAGCCCATAATGGAGGCGGCGGCCCGTAAACTGGAATCAATGAACAGCGGCAAGCTCTCGATAACCGTCGCGGGCGGCGGGTCCGGCGCTGGAATGAACGACACCAAGAGCGGCGCCAACAATATCGGAATGTCTTCAAGTTCCATATCTGCCGATGACGCGACCGTGGTAACCCCCTATGTGATCGCAAAAGACGCCATAGCCATCATTGTGCATCCGACCAACCCGGTCATCAGCTTGTCAAAGGAAGAGATAATGCAAATTTTCACCGGAGAAATAAAAAACTGGAACGAAGTCGGCGGAAATAACGCCCCGATACTCATACACACAAGAGAGACCGGCTCCGGAACGCTTGCTTCCCTTGAAGATCTGCTCCTCAATAAGGAAAAGGTCGTCGAACGCGCCACCCCTTATGCGTCTGCCGGGTTGCTCAAAAACGCGGTAGCCGGAGATCCGAACGGCATAGGTTTTGATTCGATAGGTTTTGTTGACAGCACGGTAAAAGCGCTTCGTCTCGAAAATATCCCGCCGAGTTCGACAACGGTCAACAGCGGTTTATATCAGGCGAGCCGCAGTTTGTACGTGTTCACAAAAGGCGCGCCCGGCGCGGCCGAAGCGAAGATAATCGATTACTTGAGAAGCGCTGAGTGCCAGAAGGAAATAGTCGTTAAAGAAGGCTACGTTGCATTGGGGATTTGACCCGATCAAAAAGAGATACGGAAGGGCAGGCATAAAAAGCTTGCCCTTCCGGAATGTCAGGTATTATGCCATCGGTGGTCTGTGATGAAAAAGATAAATGAGATTTTACCCTCGGCAATTATAAGGATACTGTCGCTTTTTACCGTAATTGCGATGATTTTTATATTTGTGTTCGTTTTTTCAAAGGCGATGCCGGTGCTTAGAAACAGCGGCGTCGGACTTATAACAAATACCGGTTTTGACAGTCAGATACGGACAGCGTTCAGCTCGGCCGACGAGCCGATGCTTGAATTCGGCTTGCTCGGATTGATCGCGGGGACGGTGTTTTCCACTGCGGCTGCCCTTGTCACAGCCGTTGTGCTTTCGATAGGCGCGGCTGTTGCGATATCAGAGCTTGCTCACAAAAAAGCTGCGGTCGTTTTAACAGCGTTTGTGAGACTTCTCGCGTCTGTCCCGTCGGTGATTTTCGGTCTCGTCGGTATTATGACCGTAGTGCCTTTTATCGAAGAGCATATTGTGACAGTGGACCTGCAGATCGAATTTCTTGATTTTTTCCAGATGTCGGGCAGAAATCTCCTGTCAAGCATAGTCGTACTTTCATTTATGATAGTTCCGACAATAATCTCGCTTTGCATAAGCGCTTTCAACACCGTACCCAATGAGCGCAAGGAAGTCGGTTTCGCTTTCGGCATGAGCCGTTTCAGGGTGATATGGAAGATAGTGATCCCATCGGCGCGCTCGGGAATAATTGCCGGTATCATCCTCGGCGCGGGCCGCGGCATAGGAGAAGCCATAGCGGTGTCGATGGTCTGCGGCGGCGTCGGGAATATACCGAAATTATCCCATGGTTTTGCCGCTTTGCTCACGCCGGTGCTGCCTTTGTCGGCCGCCATAATCAATAAGAGCGAGGCAATGAGCGTTGCCTCCGTCGAGAGCGCGTTGTTTGCCTGCGGCGCCGTGCTGCTTATTTTCGGCGCATTGCTTTCTGTAGGCGCGAAGATCGTTGAAAATCGTCTGAGGAGGATGGCAGGGTACGATGATTAAGAGAAGGAATAATGCCTTCAGTTCTTTGGCGGGATATTCGTATTCGTGGTTTGCCGTGATCATGGTAGTCTGCGTCTGCCTGTTCATAGTCATCAATATTGCTCAGGAGGGTCTACCGGCTCTCTCATGGGATTTTCTGACGACCGAGCCGACCGCTTCCGCGAGGAACGCAGAAGACGGCGGGATACTGACCCCTTTGGTGGGTACCGTGCTGCTTACGCTGCTCGGGACCCTCATCGCTTTCCCGTTTTCACTGGCGACCGCGATATTTTTCTGTTTCTATTCAAAAAAAGGACTGCTTAAAAGCTCCGTACAAACGGCTGTCGATATTCTTTCAGGCATACCGACCGTTGTTGTGGCGTTATTCGCGTTATCTGTATTCACCCTGCCGCGGCTTGCTTTCTTATCGACGCCGGTGGAACTTTCGAGTGGGGTGGTGGAGAAAGCTTACGGAAAATCGTTTTTGGTCGCCGCGATAACCATGGCGATAATGATACTTCCGTTTGTGATCAAATCGATGGAGGAATCGATCAAAGCCGTTCCGCAGTCGTATGTCGAAGGAGCCTATGCGCTCGGCGCCGGCAAGTGGAGAATGATATCAAAAGTTGTATTGAAATGCGCGAACGAAGGGCTTGTAACAGGCGTTATACTCGGAATGGGCAGAATAATCGGGGATACGGCCATCGTATGGCTGGCTTTGGGCGGCACGCTCAGGATGAGCGGGACGCAGCCGTGGTTTTTGCCTGAGAATTGGCTGTCCACACTGCAAAACACCGGGTTGACGCTGACAAGCTACATTTATTACACTTCACCCGTAGGAGAAGGGAATAATTACACGGTGGCCTTCGGCGCGTCGCTTGTCCTTATAATCATTATCATTGTACTCAACACGATCGCCACTGTGACCGGAAACCTGTCGAAGGTGAAGGCGGGCAGATAAATGGATGAGAAAACAACGCCGGAGACAGCAGTCAAAATAACCGGCTTCAACGCATATTACGGACATAATCAAGCATTGAAAAGCATCAATCTTGACATACCCGAAAATCAAATCTACGCGTTTATCGGCCCGTCCGGATGCGGAAAGACCACTATGCTTCGCTCGATAAACCGCCTGAACGATTTGGTATCCTCATTCAGGCGGGAAGGAGAGATAGAGGTTTTCGGAACGGATGTTTACAGCTTCCGCGGTAAAAAAGACGTTTTAGAGCTGCGTATGGGTATAGGCATGGTATTTCAACAGCCCAATCCCCTCCCGACGACAGTAATGAAAAATATGCTTTTGCCTGTCAAGGAGCATTACAAAGACAAGCATTCCGAAATGGTCGAATTGGCCGTTCGGAATCTCAAAAACGCCGGCCTTTTCGAAGAAGTGGAAGACAGGCTGAACAAAGCGGCGATGAAACTTTCCGGCGGGCAGCAGCAGCGGCTCTGCATTGCGCGAGCGCTTATGCTCAACCCGAAAATACTTCTGTTTGACGAGCCTTGCTCGGCACTTGATCCTGTTTCAACTTATAAGATAGAGGATCTGCTTATGAAGCTCAAGGAGAACTATACGATCATCATGGTGACGCACAATATGGAACAGGCGGCAAGGATATCCGACCGCACCGCGTTTTTTTATCAAGGCGAGATAGTAGAGAGCAATACGACGTATAATCTGTTCACGGTCCCGGAAAATGAATTGACGCAGAAATATGTGATGAGGAAGATGTAATTCTGCTCGACATTGTTCCGGCGCTTCACAGGCCTTGCGATTCCATCAGGAATGTCTCAGAGAAGTTTTGAAAGCCCGGAATATCTGTGCCCAAGCGGGCACAATCGCTTCGCTTCGTGAACAGGGAAAGAACCTTTTTGAATCAGTCGCTTCCATCTTCGATAGGCCGGATGAAAAGCCGGCTGAAGACAACTTACTCCCGGCATTTTGCAAATTCAACCATAATGCCCTTGTGGTCAGATAATGTCTTATCAAGATTCCATTCCTTGACCAATACTTCGGTATCGCCCACCAAATCACGCGATACGGCAATATGGTCTATGCACTCCGGCTGATTGCGCGTCAATAGTTCAATCCTGTTTGTTCTCAACATATCCTCGATTACCGCTCTGCCGTCTTTCGTGAAATAATAGTTATCAGAGAAGCTGCAATTATAGTCGCCGCAGATACAGACAGGGTTGCCATTTGTAACTAAGCGCCCAATATCCGCAACTTGCGCCGACAGGTCGGGCATAAAGCTGCTGTGCCTGTTCCCGTAGATTCCGATAACCGTCCCGTAGACAATCAGGTTGCATAAGCCGGTTTTCAGTTCAACGCATACGGCGACACGTTCATTGAAAGTGGCGTGGCACTTTACCAACTCATAGTTCGTGTATATCGACACACGGGTTTCGGTTTTGCTGTAAGAGACAGTTTCGTTTTCAGGCGATGCCGTGCTGTAGCAATGATCGTAGTCCAACTTAACTTGTGAATCGGTTTCGGTCAATACCAATATATCGGCCGACACTTTCGCACAGTTCGCGATTATGCTCTCAAGCTCTTTTTTGTGACGCAAGCGTTCAATATTCCAAGTCGCTATACGCATAGCCTAACCCTCCAGACGAATAACCGCTCACTTTTCCACTCCTGTCAGTCCTGCGTCGATGTGCTTCTACTTCTTTCTCAGCGTCAGTACAATACCTTTGGCATCGGCAAGATTCTTCAATGTATCACGCAGATTCTCGCCATTTGTTGCCGATGACAGCGCTTTTTCCAAGTCTTCAACCGGCAGCAGTGCAGCGGCATTACAAAAATAGCCTTTGTTTCTGCCGTTATCGTGCTGTTCCAATGCGGCTTCAAGGAACGCAATCCGCTCGGCTTGCTGCTTGAGAAAAGCATCAAGGCCGATTTCGGCAATCATTTTATGGTTCGACATCATGCGTTGGTGCGTGACAAAGGAATCGCGGTAATATGATTCGTTGTC
>WRJA01000068.1 GCA_009782435.1 Oscillospiraceae bacterium | reverse complement strand
TCCGTCGGTTCCTCTTTCTTCTTCTCTTCCTCAGGTCCCGGAGCCGCCGTCAGTGAGTTTAACAGTTCGTCTATTTCCGCTTGCGACAATATGTCCGGCAATCTTATTCCCCCTTTAGGGCCTGTAACGCCGCTCTACTGCACCGCGTAATCACTAAACAGTATACCGGTTATATTGTCAATTTCAAGTTTTTCATTAAGCGCGTTCGTAATTTTTGTTTTAACTCCGTCCAAATTGACGGCTCTGAGCGTTTCTTCATCCTGATCACGCAGAACGAACAGTATAGTTTCTCGAATAACGCTGTTGTTTGCCTTCAGCATTTCGCCCAAGGTATCTGTATTCAGCGAAAGCACCACCGTCACCTTTAGCAGCCGGGTCGAGGGTTCTTTGACATTCGTCACAAAGAAGTCTCCGGGAGAATATTCGGCATAGACATAAGGCAGTTCCCTGTCTCCGCTGAACACAAAGATATACAGCGCGACCCCGACGATCACGACCATAACCACCGCAATAATTATTATTATCAGTTTCTTATTCATTCTCTCCGCTCCTTACATGCTCGTAATGCTTTGTATCACAAAGTCGACCCTTCTGTTTGCGGCTTTGCCCTGAGGCGTGTCGTTCGGCGCGACCGGATGGAACTCGGAAAGCCCCTTGGGGGTCAGTTTCGTTTCATCGACCCCTTCGTTTCTGAGAAGAAACCTCACCGTATTGGTCGCCCGTTTGGCGGACAGGTCCCAGTTATCCGTATACATCGCGTTGCTTATCGGATCTGTATCGGTGTGCCCCTCAATATCCACGGTGCTTATCAGCGGCATATTGTCCGCGAACAATTGCGCAAGCTCGTCAAGTATTTCATATGCCACCTGTTTTATTGTGGCGTCTCCAGAATCAAAAAAGACATTGTCGGTCACTCTCATTATTACCGTCAGCGTATCGGGATCCGGGTGCAGTTCCGCGTTCAGATCATTTTCATTAATAAAGGTTTGAAGGTTGTTTACCAATTCCCAAAAGATTTGCAAGTCCCTCTCTTCGCTGGACGAGTCGGGATCGCTCGGGTCCTTTGATTCTCTGGTGGTAGCTGTATTTATCTCAAGTTTGATAGGCGCGTCAACGGCGCTTTGTATGTCCATAACGGGTATTATGGTGTTTCCCGTGCCGGAAAGAGCGCCCACGAGCGCTTCCCACTTGACCTCGTCAATGGTTGACATAGAAAACAAAAGAACGAAAAAAGTAAGAAGGAGCGTGACCATATCGCCGTAGGTATCCATCCAGTTCGCCCCTTCGCCGGCGCCGCCGCCGTCTTTTTTTCTTCTCGCCATATCAAACCCTTTCTTTCTCGCAAACTAATATACGCGCGCTGAAAACCGCGCGTATGTCTATGCTCCGCTTTCCGAAGAAGCAGACGAAGCGGCAGCTTGTTTCTTTTCGATCTGCTCGACCTGAGATTCGGGCAGGAACGCATTAAGTTTCTCGCGGATGATACGCGGGTTCTCACCGTCCTGTATGGACAGTATGCCCTCCAAAAGCATCTCTTTTTTCAGATATTCCTCGTCGCTCATGCTGCCGAGTTTTTTCGCAATGGGCGTAAATACCAAGTTGGCCATACATGATCCGTAAAAGGTCGTGATAAGAGCGACGGCCATGCCCGGCCCCAAGGCGCTCGGGTCATCCAAACGCCCGAGCATGTTGATAAGGCCGATCAGCGTTCCTATCATACCGAAAGCCGGCGAGTAAGATGACATTTGCAGCATAACGGCCTGTCCCTGCGAATGCCGCTCGCGGATGAAATCCAGCTCGGTTTCCATAATGCTTTTCACAAGTTCGGGGTCGGAGCCGTCGACTATAAGCATTATTCCTTTTTTCAGGAAAAAATCTCCGGTTTCACTAACGGTTTCCTCCAAAGCGAGTATACCCTCGCGTCTGGCAATATTGGCGATCTTGATGATATTTTCAACATCCTCGCTCAAGTCCACTTTTTTCGCTTTAAAAGCCGAAGCGACTATTTTCACGAGGCCTTTCAGAACGCTCATGGGATATGACACTATGGTCGCCGCGATAACGCCTCCGATAACCACAAAAACAGACGGGATGTTAATAAACTCTCCGATGGTTCCGTCTATCATTATACTTATGCATATACACGCAAGACCAAACACCAATCCGATTATTGTCGTGAGTTCCAGTCGGGATCATTCCTTTCCCGGTCCGGGGATAATGTCCCCGGACGTTTGATTTCTGAAGCGGAACAGTTTCGCTTTATATTCTACCATCCTGCCGATAACTTCGTCAATCGTTTCCATGACCACAAATTTTTTCCCCGAATCGAGGGTTATAACGGTATCGGGCGTCGCCTCAAGAAATTCGATCTTATCCTCATTGACATAAAACTTATCGACGCCGTTTATACGTGTGACCAATATCATCAGACATCCCCCCGACTGCATAAGAGCCGTCCGCCGGCAAAAAGACGCGCGGTCTGTCCGGACCCCGCCGTCCTGCGCCGTAAATCTTTTTGCGTCACCGGCGGCAACCGGTCTGCGGCATGCCGCCGGCGACGCGAAAATACAGTTGTTGTTTATCTCTTGAGATTCACAAGTTCCTCAAGCAAGGTATCCGAAACTGTAATGATGCGGGAATTCGCCTGGAAACCTCTTTGCGTGACTATCATGTCGGTAAACTCCTGGGCAAGGTCCACGTTGGACATTTCCAGCCCGCCCGGCATAATGAGACCGGCGCCGGAGCCCAGCTTCTTCGCGTAAGCGTACATGGGGTCGCCGGAGTTGCCCGTGTTGCGGTAGAGACTGTCGCCCTGTTTCTCAAGCCCGCCGTTGTTTACGAACATGGCCAAAGCTATCTTCGCTATGGGATACAGCAGTTCGTCGCCGGCAAATCCCCAGACGACTCCGTCCTTGTCGATCTTGATGTCGGTAAAGACTTCGTCGAGAGCGGGATCCTTGGCGTCGCTCGCGATAGGGCCATCAGGATGTGTGGATTCCTGAAGCAGTCCGTTTTCAATATAAGGCGCGGTGCCGTTGTTTCTCAGATAGATCTTGGACAGATCGGCCGACGCGGCCGGGTCTCCGATAAGGGTCACAGCGTCCGGAGCAACCAGATTGCTGTCGATATCAAACGTGGGGTCGCGTACCAAATTGTTGTTGGCGTCATCCATATAATAGTTTGAAAAATCGATCAGATAACCCATAACATAGTCGCCGTTAGAGGTGACCAAATGCCCGAAGTTATCGATGTAGAAGTTGCCCGCTCTCGTGAAGAGATATTTGCCGTCCGCCCCGTCAAGGCCGTTCGTGCTGATGGTAAAGAAGCCGTCGCCGCCTATGGTGCAGTCGGTGATATTGTCGGTGCCGCCGAAAGCGCCGGGCCTGAACAACGTGTCGATGGTCCCGAGCCGCATTCCGAGCCCGATTTGAATCGGGTTCGTGCCGCCCATGAATTCGCTGCCCTGCGATGAGCCTCTCACGGCTTGGCTGAATATGTCCTGAAATACGGTGCGGCTCGCTTTGAAGCCCGTAGTATTGACGTTGGCTATATTGTTGCCTATTACGTCCATTCTCGTTTGGTGGTTCCTTAATCCGGATACTCCGGAAAAAAGTGAACGCATCATATGTTTATACCTCCGTTTTGTCTGTTGATAGGTCTTAAGGATCGGGTGGCCCGCTGCCGGGGTCCGGTTCTCCTGTGCCGGGTCCGGGTTCGCCGCCGGGTTCCGGCTCTCCTGTGCCGGATGCATCCGGCGCGTTAGCCGCGATGTCAAAGACACTGCCGAGCGGCACCGTTATTTCTTTTCCGTCACCCTGATCGAGATAGACGGCCAAGTAATTCTCTACGACGCTGCCGAGTTCGTCTTTTTTTGTCACAACTGCCACGCGCGTGCATATGCCCGCGACCGTGACGGTCTCTTTCCCGGTTTCGTCCGGCGTTAAGGCCTGCAAGTATTTGCCTATGAGGTTCGTGTTCTCAAGCAAAGCCTTGTTCCCCGCGAAAAGATCCTTATCCAAGACCTCCGTTATTCTCTCGCAGTCTATCATATACTCGCCAATCTGCGCCCATGCTTTCCCGTCCTGCATGATGACCCGGTCGACTATACCCGACACGGCGGTCTGTCTGCCGTCGGCCATCCTGACCTCAGCGTAAACAAATTTTCCCACTAAGCTGAAGTATTGGTAGGTCGTCATTATGGTCGTTAACGCCTCCATTTGCTGCAGAGCGGAAAACTGCGCGAGCTGAGCGATAAAAGCTGTGTCTTCCATTGGGCTCAAGGGATCCTGATACTGCATCTGCGCCGCTAAAAGCGCGAGAAAATCATTTCTCCCCAATTCATTTTTCGGCGTGCGAATATTTTTGGAATCTTCATAGGACGGCAAACCGGATAACTGAGATATCGTCAAACTGTCTTCAGCCATAATTCTCTCCTTTCCGGGTTACGCCCTGAACTCGATCGAGCTCAGGCCCGCGTCGATCATTGATATCCGCTGCGGTTCCTCGGTGAAGCCGAACCCGAAATTGATATTCGCGGTTTCCGCGCCCCCTGTGTACCTTGATTCTTCGGGCTGCGCGTCTCCTTTCGGCCGGTATCCGCCGAACGCGTGTTCCGACACTCCTGTGTAAACGACGTCGATGGAACTCACCTTGACGCCTTTTTCCGTAAGCGACTCCGAAAGCTGCGTGATCTGTCCCGCCAAGAGCCTTCCGGCGGCGGCTTCATCCGCTTTGATCTTGATCTCAAGCCCTTCACCGCCCAGGGCGAGCGAAATCGCGACCTTACCGAGAAACTCCGGTTTAAGCTGTATCTCCATGTTATTTGAGTCGGGAGCCGTAATGCTTTCGACCAAGGCGTCAAACAGGGTCGCCGGAGTAGCTGTTCTCGGCGCCGCCTGCGCCGCCTGCGCGAGGCTTTCGGTCGAGGCGATCCTTTCGGGCGCAATGTCCGCCGGCGCCGGCAGGGCGCGCGGTTCGCTTCGGTTTGACTCGGAACCGTCTTCCTTTTCCCGCTCCGCAGGGTATTGCGTTTCTTTGCGGGCGGCGTCATTTTTATTCTCCAAGGGGCACGGGCTGCCCTCATCGCCGATGTCTGCCGGTCTCTGCTGCGGTTCTTTTGTTTCGGTCACTTGAGTTTTGATTTCAAGTACCGGGACCGGCGTTTCGTTTTCCGAGACCTTAATTTCGTTTTCCGAAATCTTGAACTCGTTTCCCGGAACTTGCCTTTCATATTCCGAAACTGCGGCTTCCGGTTTAAACATCGGTTTTTCGGTTTGCCCTGCTTCTTGCGGCATCCGTGCCGTAATATCCTCGTCGTCCGCCAAAACCGGTCCCGTCGGTATTATCCGTTCCGGGCCGGCAAATAATGCCGGATCTGTGTCCTGCGGCGTCAAACAAGGTCCAATATCCGTATTGCCTTCGAGAACAAAAACGACTTGTTGAGTTACGATTTCCGCTTCGGGATTTCCTTCCTGGATGACCGGAATGCCCGGCGGCGATTGCGCCGAAAAAATGCCGGTCTCATTTTCTTCCGGTATCTTTGCGTCCTCACGATTTGGCCCGGCTCGCTCCGACGGCCTCGCGCCGGAGCCCGGACCGGGTGCGCCGACTTTTGGGTAAAGCCCGTCCGATGCTTTTCGGAACAAATCGGCAAATCCGTCCGAGCCGCCTTCCGATTCTCTGTTTTTTCCCTGACTTCGAACCGAAGAAGACGCCAAGTTTCCGAAAATTTGCGTTTGCGTGAATAACACGCTCAAGTCTGCCATTCATTCACCTCCTTATAATCCTTTTAATGATCGGGTCTTGCGCGGATAAAACGGTCATTCGCGAACACGAAGAAGGCTGTTTGATATCATCGCCGCTTCATCCGGGGGCATGCATTCCATGATCGCCGCCGCGTTCGGCGGTTCCATGTAGTAGATGATGGCCGCCATGTCTTCCGTGCTGTAGAGTCTGATCATGATCTCGGCGGCGGCGGCGGGTTCCATTTCCGCGTAAATAACGCCGATATTCTGAACGTAGGAAACATCGTCCGCGTTGACCGGAGGGCGGTATATCGGCCAGCGGCCGAGCTCCTTCTCTCTTGCGGCAATGATCGCCTCGCGTTCGTTAAGCGCCGTGTCTTTGGAAGACAACCTCTCTTCATCGGCCAAGACCTGCTCCTCGCGGTCCGTCAGATTAACGGCAAGCGCCGCTAATGCGGTTTCTCTGTCCGTCACCCCTTTGTAATCGGGATCGACGCTGTGTAAAAACTCATAGAAATCCGTTCTGACGTTAAAAAAATCAAAATAGAAAACAGCACCGGCAAATCCGACAACCAAAACGATGACTATCAATATCGCTATGAGCGGAAAGCGGGACTTTCTTTTTTTGTTCCCGGTCTTGGTCTTGCCCCCGCGTTTTTTCCCGCGCTCCGGTTTGCCTTCGCCCGCCGACGCGTTAACTGCATCGGCCTCTTCATTTTTGTTTTTTACCGCCGTTTTGCCTGCAGCCATAGCCAAATCCTTCCCGTTTTCGCCGCTGCGCATAAACCCATTTTATCTTTCGGATTAATGCGGCTTTAGTTTAGTTTTTTTTATCGCGCCTCGGGTCATGCAAACCCTGTCATTTTTCAACTCCGGAAACGACCGCGAAAGAAACGAGGTCGCCCATCTCTTTTTCTTCTTCCGTCGCAACGTCTTTCAGGTATTGCCTGTATTGCTCTTCCCGCAGCTTTCTGTAGGTCTTCAGTTCTTTCATCGTCGCCAACAGCTTTACCCGGCACATATCCCTGATGTTTTCGGCCCGGACGATCTTTGCGGCCAATTCCTTTTTTGCCTCGCGCAAATACCGGAAATATCTGTCGTATTCCTCAAGTTCTTCAATAATATCCGTGTGCCTCTTAAGAACTTCGTCACGCTCGCTTCCGGCTCTGGCAAAATCCTCATTCAAGAGCCGCTCTTTTTCTCTGAGTTCACGCAGCGCGTGTTCCGCTCGGCTCAAATCGGCCTTCTGCATTTTTTCAACGGTCAGTTTATATTTATAAACGGCCTTGAGGCTGAAAACGAATTTTTTCATCCGCTCTCAGATTGCCGGGCTATTTTTTTCATGATATCCAAGGTCTCCTCGAAGGTCAGCGTCTCATTCATATCCTGCTTAAGAAATTCACGTATCGCGGGATTGAGCTTTATCGCATTATCGATTTCCGGATTAGCTCCCTTTTTATAAGCTCCGATGTTGATAAGGTCTTCCGCTTCCCTGTATACGGACATCATGTGTTTAATAAGGCCGGCAAGAGCGTAATGCGAAGCTTCCGTGATATCCGGCATGACGCGGCTGACGCTGCCGAGCACGTCGACGGGCGGGTAATGGTTGCTGTTTGCAAGTTCCCTTGTCAAAACTATGTGACCGTCAAGAATTCCGCGGACGGTATCGGATATAGGCTCGTTCATGTCGTCGCCTTCCACCAAGACCGTATACAGAGCCGTGATCGACCCCTTGTCCGACGACCCCGAGCGTTCCAAAAGTTTCGGAAGCATCGTATACACCGACGGCGGATAACCTCTGGACACCGGCGGTTCCCCGGTGGCCATGCCGATTTCCCTTTGAGCCATTGCAAACCGCGTCAGAGAGTCCATAAGCAGCAGGACTTTTTTGCCTTTGTCCCTGAAATACTCGGCTATCGCCGTTCCCACCATGGCGCATTTCAGTCTCAAAAGAGCCGGCTGGTCGGAAGTCGCTACAATAAGCACAGAGCGGCGCAGTCCCTCCTCGCCGAGGTCTTTTTCAACAAAGTCGCGGACCTCGCGGCCGCGTTCCCCGACCAAAACGATAACGTTGACGTCGGCGACCGCATATTTGGATATCATTCCGAGCAGTGTGCTTTTCCCGACGCCGGAACCCGAAAAAATGCCCAGTCTTTGGCCCCGGCCGACAGTAAGCATCCCGTCTATGGATTTGACGCCTAACGGCAGTATCTGCTTTATTCGTTCTCTCGTAAGCGGATTCGGAGGCGGGTTGTCTGTCGGATAGTACTCGTCCGGCACCGGCGCGGGAAGATCGTCAAACGGATTTCCCAAAGCGTCCAATATTCTTCCGATAAGATTTTCCCCGACAGGGACTGTAAGTATTTCCCGAGTGTACAAAACGGCGCTGCCGAGTCCGACGCCTTCCAAATTGCCGTAGGGCATAAGCAATATATTACTTCCGGAAAACCCGACGACCTCAGCTCTGATATTATAATCCCCGCTTTGCGCATAGATGCGGCATATGTCCCCGATCCTTGACGCGGGGCCCGTTGCCTCTACCGCAAGCCCTATGATCTTTGTCACCCGGCCGCGGTATTCGAGCGGGTCGATCTTGTCCAAAATACCGTGGTATTTGCTGAAATCAATTGTTTTCATCGGTTTTCCCGAGCCGCTGTCTGAACCGCAACTCAATGTTTTTTATTTGAGTGCCTATACCGGCCGTGATCGTTTCGTCTTCGGAATCGATCACTATATCTCCCCCGTCGAGCTCAGAACTGCCCGCGACCGCGACGGTCACTCTTCCGTCCGGCGTATCGAAAACGGCTTCCCCTTCGGGAAAAAACCGTTCGAAATCCTCACTGCTCAGCTGTATTGTGATAGTGCTTGCCATATCCGTTCGCGCGAGCGCTTTGCGTATCGCCGTTTTAAAGATCTCCCCGTCCTTTGTTCTGTCGACATCCGATATTTTTCTGACGATAGCGAAACAAAGTTCGATGATCTCTTCTTCCATGCTCGCCAGCATTTTCGTGCGTCCGGCTTCCATTTCCGAAATGACGCGGCTCAAGGATTCCTTGTTTTCCGAAAGCAGCGCGGCATAGCGCTCATCGGCCCTCTTCGCGCCCTCTTTGTATCCGAGAGCTTCCGCGTCGGCTTTTATCTTCACCGAATCAAGCTCCGCTTGAAATACTGTCTCCCTCGCCTCGGCAGCGGCCTGTTCGGACATGGCTTTTATCGCATCCGGCATTTCGATTTCCGGTTCGATTTCGGTCTCGGTCGGTTCGGTTTCGATCCCGGTCTCTGAGCCGTCCTCCGCTTCTGCGTCATACGGCGCGTCGTCCCGGTCATCTTCGTTTATTTCGGGAGGCTGCAGCTCGTCGGCTTCCTCTTCTTCTTCTTCTTTTTCGGCGTATATCCTGACGACTTCAGTAGCGTTTATGTGAACGCGGCTGCGGTCTATCCTAAACAATCAAGTCATCCCCCTCGCCTCGGGAAATAATGATCTCGCCGCTTTCCTCAAGCGTTCTGATGACGTTGACGATACGCTGCTGCGCTTCTTCCACGTCGCGCACGCGGACCGGGCCCATGACCTCCATGTCGTCTTTGAGCATTTCCTGCAGACGTTTGGATATGTTGCTGAATATGACCTTGGACACTTCCTCTCCCGCCATTTTGAGTGCGATGGCGAGGTCGGCGTTGTTGATCTCCTTGAGGACGCGCTGTATGGCGGAATTGCCGAGTTTGGCGATATCTTCAAAGACAAATAGTTTTTTGCGAATTTCGTCGGCCAGTTCAGCATCTTCTACATCAAGGCTTTCCAAAATATTACGCTCCGTACTGCGGTCAATAGAATTGATAATATCCACAATAGCGCTTATACCGCCCACAGCTATTTGCTCCTCAAAGCCCATACTGCTCAGTTTACGCTCCAGTATACGTTCGGCCTCTTTCACATATTCCGGGGAAGTACTGCCCATATTAGCTACTCGCCGCACAATATCGGTTTGGCGCTCTTCGGGCAATTCTGCCAATACCTCGGCGGCTTGCTTAGGTGAAATATATGAGAGCACCAATGCTATAGTCTGAGGATGCTCGTTACCGATAACATTGAGTATTTGCATGGAATCGGCGCGGCGAATAAAATCGAAAGGCCGTACCTGCAGGGAAGAAGAGAGACGGTTGATCAAATCGCGCGCTTTATCTTGCCCCATAGCCTGTTCCAGCACTTGTCGTGCATAATCTATACCTCCTTCGGAGATGAATTGCTGGGTCAGACACATCTCGTAAAACTCATTGAGCACCCGTTCCTTAATTTCCGAATTAACACGGCGGGTGGTGGTAATTCCCAAGGTAAGCTGCCCCAGCTCGTCCTCACTAAGATGTTTATAAATCTCCGCCGAATAATTCTGACCCAGGGCAATCATCAGTATTGCGGCTTTTTCTTTAGGGTTCAATTCTTCATAAGTCATAGCATTCACCTATCTATTCTATTTATAATCATCTGATAACCAGTTGCGCAGCAACTGCGCCACTGCTTGCGGGTCGCGCTCTATAAATCTTTCCAATTGCTCCAGGGATTCCGATTTAACGCTGGCCATTTTGCTTTCTATTTCTTCCAGATCTGCCATATCTTCCTCTCCCTCCATTTCTTCAGTTTCTTCCTGTTCATCTAATTCTTCCGCTTGATCCTGTTCTTTCGCCATCTCTGCTTCATCTAGCTCCGCAGCTTCTTCCCACATTTCAAAACCATCAAGCGCCCCCATATTCTCTAAATCTCTGGCACTCACATCATTCAAATAGTCCAGATAATCCAGATAATCCGCATTTACATCATCTCCATCCAAGAAAAACATACTGTCTTCCGGCGAAAGAATATCTATCACCTGCCCCTCTGCTAAAGCCAATTGCGATTTGGGCGTTATTATGGCGCGTAGGAAGGAAATGATCAAAATGACCAATAAAAGCACGGTAAGGCAGATAATAGCGGTTTTTATCCACTCGCGTTTTTGCATTGCGCGTTCGAAATCACGTTGTTCCTGCCAAAGATCGTCCGGAGTATCTATTTTGATGGGCAGGCGTTCCACCGAAACATAACGTCCCGCAACGCCTACGGCTTGCGCCACCCAATTACCCACATTTTCCGTA